>NZ_JBFOHP010000002.1:7630000-7945974 GCF_040907265.1 Streptomyces sclerotialus
CGCAGCTGTTCGTTGACCTTGCGGTAGTTGGCCAGCGTCTCCTGGTGCGCCAGGGCGATGGCCACCACGCGCGCCAGGGCCTCCCCCAGCCGCATGTCCGTCTCGGGCACGGGCGCGGAGCCGGTACGGAGCAGCAGCAGACTGCCGGTGGCCCGGTCCCGTCGCAGCAGCGGCACCGCGCCGGCGAAGCGGTACCCCGCCGTGCGGGCCTCCCCGGTGAAATGGGGCCAGCGCACACCGGTGCCCAGGAGGTCCACCGGGACGACCGAGGAGGCGGTGCGGTGGCTCTCCCGCGCCGGCCCTTCCAGCGGCGCGGTGGCCAGCAGACCGGCGAGGGCCGGATCGGTTCCGCTCGCGGCGACCGGCACGAGCTTCTCGCCGGGTGGCGCGCACAGCACGGCGGCGGCCGAGACGTCCAGCAGCTCTACGCACCGGTTGGCGAACCGCCGCAGGTACCCGGTCCGGTCGAATTCCTCGCCCGGGCAGGCGTCGGTCAGGTCCACGAAGACGTCGGCCAGTAGCTGTTCGCGACCCATGATCATCCTTACGGACGTGAAGAGAGCGGGAAAGGGCCATCCGACCGGCATGGATGGTGGCGCACGTGGTCGGCTCCTGTGCCTCCTCCGGCAATACCGCGCACCGTGCGCACCGCAACGTGGCGGCTCCCTGTCAGGATCGCGTACCCGCCCCGCGCCATGACTATGACTCGGACACGTACGCCGCCGCCGGCACCGTCCGGGTCCGGAACGACCCCTCCCACACCCCCCGTCAGCGGCGGTCCGCGGCCGCTCCCGGACCAGCCGGGTTGCCGACGGGGCATGCCCCGCGGCCCTGTGCGCCTGTCGTGGTCGGCCAAACGGCGGGCCCGTGAAGATGGCTCGGACGCCCCGCGTACCCGGCAACGGTCACGAGACACCGCCGGGCCGGAGGAACACGGGCAGCTCCCGGTGGCCGTTGCTGATGAAGGATGCCTGGGGCCGCAGCTCGTGCGGCGGGACGGCGAAAGCCATGTCGGGGAAGCGCGCGAAGAGCCCGCTCAGCGCGGTCTCGGCCTCCAGCCGGGCGAGGGGCGCGCCCAGGCAGAAGTGGACCCCGTGCCCGAAGGCCAGGTGCTCGGTGCTCGGGCGGGCGAGGTCGAACTCCCCGGCGGTGGGGCCGTGCAGGGCGGGATGGCGGCCGGCCGCCGCGTACGAGGCGAGGATCGCCTCACCCGCCTTGATGGTCTGCCCCGTCGGGAGGGGGATGTCCTCGGTGGCGTAGCGCATCGGCAGCTGGGCGACCGGGGCCTCCCAGCGGAGCGTCTCCTCGACCACGGTCTGCCAGCCCACCCGCCCGGCCCGTACGGCGGCGAGCTGGTCGGGGTGGCTGAGCAGCGCGGTGATGGCCTGGTCGAGGAGGTTGACGGTGGTCTCGTAACCCGCGCTGATGACGAGCAGCAGCGTGTCGAGCAGCTCCCGTTCGCTGAGGCGGGAGCCGTCGCCCTCGACGTCGCGGGAGGCGATCAGCGTCGAGGTGAGGTCGTCGGCGGGCTCCGCCCGCTTGGCGGCGACGAGGCCGGCCAGCAGGCCGTACAGCTTCTCGGTGTTGGCCGTGGCCTCCTCCGGGGTGAGGTTGGTGGAGAAGACCGCGTCGACGACGTCCCGGAAGGAGCCGAGCGTGTCCTCGGGCAGCCCCATGAGATGGCCGATGACCTGGATGGGCAGCGGGTAGGCGAAGCGTGCGCGCAGGTCCGCCGGTGTGCCGGGCGGCGTGGTGGCGAGCTCGTCGAGCAGCCCGTCCGTCACCTCCTGGATGCGTGCGCGCAGCGCCTGTATGCGACGCGCGGTGAAGGCCGGGCCGACCAGGCGGCGCAGCCGGCGGTGGTCGGCGCCGTACGCGGTGAACATGTTCTCCACGGCCACCCACAGGGCCAGCGGCCACTTGCCGACGATCTCGTCGGGGAAGAGCGGCCAGTGCCGGCGGGCGTCCTTGGACACCCGCGAGTCGGTCAGCAGCCGCTTGAGCAGTGCGGGGTCGGTGACCGCCCAGGCCGGTACGCCGAGGACGTCCACGCGTGCGACGGGGCCGCGGGCGCGTAACGCGGCGTCCTCGGCGTGGCGGTCGCGCCCGGTGCCGTCCAGAACGAGTATCTGCTGGTCGTCCATGCGGTTCTCTCCTTTGTTCAGGTACCAGGACCGGGCGGTGGCGTTCCCTGCGGAACGCCGCCCCGCACGCTCACTTCTCCTTACCCACCACCGACTTGCCGGCCAGCCTGCCGCGTGCGTAGCAGAGCCGGTACGCGTCGGAAGCCAGCACCGCCGTGCTGTAGTAGACGCACCGCTGGCCGCGGGGCGTGGGCGGCGCGTCGTCCGGTGGCCCGTCCCGGGTGAAGACCGGCAGCCGGTCCGCCACGGCCTGCTGGCCGTCACCCACTCGCAGCCGGTCGTACGCCGCGCGGTCCAGTACCGAGAAGGACGAGCTGGCCAGGCTGACCGGGATCATGAGGAGGAAGATGCCGGCCAGGACCGCCAGTGGCGCCACGACCGTCTGCGCCAGCCGCCGCCGTACCCGCAGCCGGGCACGCGCCAACTCCCGCGCCGAGGTGGTGAGGTGTGCCCCGGCGCCGGCACTGCGCGGCGCCGTCCCCGCGACGGCCGGCAGTTCGGCCGCGACCTCGAAGCCGCCCTCGGGCGTCGGCCCCGCGCGCAGCGTGCCGCCCGCCAGCCGGACCCGCTCGTCCAGCCCCACCAGCCCGGCGCCGCCCGAAGCCGCACCGGGCAGCGGCGCGCCGGCCGGGGCGTTGGCCACCGTGACGGACACGGTGCCGGCCGTGCGGTCGATGCGTACGTGCGTGGCGGCGCCCGGTGCGTGCTTGGCCGCGTTCGTCAGCGACTCCTGGACCACACGGTGCACGGCGAGCCCCACCATGGGCGGCAGACCGGCCGGGTCCCCGGTGCGCTCCAGGCGGATGTCGACCCCGGCGGCCCTGGCCCGTTCCACCAGCGCTTCGACGGACTCCTCGGCCGGGACGACGGGCGCCCCCTCGTCGTCGGCCCGCAGCACGCCGATGATCTCCCGCAGCTTCTCGGTGGCGGCACCCGCCGCCGCCCGCAGCTCGCCGACGGCCGCCTGCTGCCGGTCGTCGAGCGAGGGGTCGACCTCGAGGGCGCCCGCGCGCACGGCGATCAGCGTCAGTTCGTGGCCGAGCGAGTCGTGCATGTCCCCGGCGATCCGGGCCCGCTCACGCATGCGCGCACGGTCGGCGACCGCCTGCTGCTCGCGCTCCATCCGGTCGGCCAGCCGCCAGCCGCTGCCGACCAGTTCGGCGTACTGCCGCCGGAGCCGGCCGAGCAGCCACGGCAGCATCGCGGTGCCGAGCAGGGTGAGCAGCAGCGTCGGCCAGCCCCACGGGTCGCGGCCGATGACGGTGCACAGCGGCAGCCCGGCCACCGCGACCGCGGCGAAGAACCACAGCGCCGGACGGAGCTCCGCCGTACGCCGTCCGGCCAGGAAGGCGAAGGCCGCGAGCGCGGGCCAGTACAGCGGGCTGAGCAGCTCCACGCTGTGCGCGAGGCCCAGCACCACCGGCACGCCGAGCCCGGCCAGCGGCCGGCGGCGGCCGAGCGGTACGGCCACGGCGAGCAGCGGTACCGAGGCGATCGCTACGCACAGTGGTTGCCCGAGGGGGAACACGAAGACAGCCACGGCCGGCGGGGTGGTCACCACCAGCCACAGCAGAAGATCGTAGAGACGGGGAAGCCGGCCGTGCGCGCCCCGCACGCGAGCGAACCTTGTCATGGGTCCGGTGCCGCCCGCTCAGTGCTCGTGCACGAGCCCGGCCTCGTACGCCAGGATCGCGGCCTGCACGCGGTTCTTGACGTCGAGCCGGGTGAGGATCTGGCTGACGTAGGCCTTCACCGTGCCCTCGACGACGTGCAGGCGGCCGGCGATCTCGGCGTTCGACAGCCCGGCACCGACCAGGGCCAGTACCTCCCGCTCGCGGCCGGTCAGTCCCTCGATCCGGGCCTGCGCGCCGGCCTGCTTGCCGAGCCGGCCGGAGCCGAACCGGCTGATCACCCGGCGCGCAACGGCGGGGGAGAGGCAGGCGCCGCCCTCCGCGACCGCGTGGACACCGGCGATCAGCTCACGCGGGTCGCCGGACTTCAGCAGGAAGCCGGCGGCGCCGGAGGCGAGCGCGTCCGCGATGTACTCGTCCTCGGAGAACGTGGTCAGCATGACCACCGCTGTCCCCGGCGCCACCCGCTGCAGTTCGGCGGCGGCCTGCAGGCCGTCCAGGCGCGGCATCCGGATGTCGACCAGGCACAGGTCGGGGCGGTGCTGCAGGGTGAGCGCGACGGCCTCGTGCCCGTCGGACGCCTCCGCGACGACCTCGATGTCCTCCGCAGCGCCGAGGATCGCCCGGATACCGGCCCGGATCATCGCCTCGTCGTCCGCCAGCAGCACTCGAATCATGATCTCCCCCTCGGTCGGGGCACACGCTACCGCCTGACCGGCCGGAAGGGGCCTGACGAAAGTGCTGTGCCCGCCCTGACGAAAGGGCCTGACCGGGCACGTGCGCACTCCGTAACGTCCCGTGCCGGACACGCGGCACCCCACCGGCATCCCCGGTTCCCGCGCCCGTCACCCCGTGCACACCCCGCACACCGAGACTCCGAACCCGACAACCGGAAGAGGAACACGACGACATGCACCGCACCGGCTCCGTCCCGTCCCGCACCGCCGTTCCGCGCCGTCTTCTGATGTGCCCGCCGCGCCACTTCGACGTCACGTACTCGATCAACCCCTGGATGGAGCCGGCGAAGCCGGTCGACGGCGGGCTCGCCCTCGCCCAGTGGGAACGGCTGCGCGCCCTGTACCGGGAGCTGGGCCACACCGTGGAGGTCATCGAGCCCGCCGGCGGGCTGCCCGACATGGTCTTCGCGGCCAACGGCGCCACCGTCGTGGACGGCAAGGTGCTGGGTGCCCGCTTCCGGCACGAGGAGCGCACCGCCGAGGGCCCGCTGTACCTCTCCTGGCTGCGCGCGAACGGCTTCACCGAGACGTACTGGCCCGCGCACGTCAACGAGGGGGAGGGCGACTACCTGCTGGCGGGCCGCCGCCTCCTGGCCGGTACCGGCTTCCGCACCGACCCCCGCTCGCACGCCGAGGCCCAGGAGTTCTTCGGCGTGCCGGTCACCGGCCTGACGCTGGTCGACCCGCGCTTCTACCACCTGGACACCGCGCTGGCCGTGCTCTCCGACGACGAGATCATGTACTACCCCGAGGCGTTCACGCCGGGCAGCCGGGCCGTGCTGCGCGAGCTGTTCCCCGACGCGCTGCTCGCGACGGCCGAGGACGCGGAGGTGTTCGGCCTCAACGCGTTCTCCGACGGCCGCCATGTGCTGCTGCCGGAGCCGGCGACCGGACTCGTCGCGGGACTGCGCGAGCGCGGGTTCGAGCCGATAGGCGTGGACCTCACCGAACTCCTCAAGGCCGGCGGCAGCGTGAAGTGCTGCACGCTGGAGCTGCGCGAGGGCTGAGCCGGCCGGCCCACCACCTCCCGCCCCATGGGGAAAATGCGACAAGCGGCCTATCTTTGGGGCGCATGGACAGCATTCCGCGTGCCGCATCCGAAGCAACCGCCGAAGCGAACCCGCTGCGCCGCCTCACCCTCGACCAGCTGCGCCGGCGGACGAGCATGAAATGGCGTACGTACCCGGACGACGTGCTGCCCCTGTGGGTGGCGGAGATGGACGTACCGCTGGCCGGGCCGGTCGCCCGGGCGGTCACGGACGCGGTCGCGCTCGGCGACACCGGCTACCCGGCGGGGACGGCGTACGCCGAGGCGCTGGCGGAGTTCGCGGCCAAGAGATGGCGGTGGGACGGGCTCGCCGTGGAGCGCACGGCGCTCGTGCCGGACGTGATGCTCGGCGTGGTGGAGATGCTGAAGCTGACCACGGGGCCGGGCGACGCCGTGGTCGTCAACTGCCCGGTCTACCCGCCGTTCTACCAGTTCATCGGCAGCGCGGGCCGGACGGTCGTGGAGGCGCCGCTCGGCCCCGACCACCGGATCGACCCCGATGCGCTGGAGCGCGCCTTCCGCACCGCGGCCGCGGGCGGGCGGCGCGCCGCGTTCCTGCTGTGCAGCCCGCACAACCCGACCGGCACGCTGCACACGGCGGCGGAACTGGCCGCGGTGGCCGGGCTGGCCGCCCGGTACGGCGTCCGGGTCGTGGCGGACGAGATACACGCGCCGGTGGTGGCCGACGGGACCACCTTCGTGCCGTACCTGAGCGTGCCGGGCGCGGCGGACGGGCTGTCCCTGATGTCCGCCTCCAAGGGCTGGAACCTCGCCGGCCTCAAGGCGGCCCTCGCCGTCGCGGGCCCGGCGGCCGCCGCCGACCTCGCCCGGCTGCCCGAGGAGGTCGGCCACGGCCCCAGTCACCTGGGCGTGCTGGCCCACACCGCGGCGCTGCGGGACGCCGGCGACTGGCTGGACGCGCTGCTCGCCGGGCTGGACGAGAACCGCAGGCTGCTGGCGGACCTGCTGGCCGCCGAGCTGCCGGCGGTGCGGTACGCACCGGCCGAGGCCACCTACCTGGCCTGGCTGGACTGCCGGGACCTCGGCCTGGGGGACGATCCGGCCGCGGTCTTCCTGGCGCGCGGCCGGGTCGCCCTCAGCCCCGGTACCGACTTCGGCACCGGCGGCGCGGGCCACGCCCGGCTGAACCTGGCGACCTCACCGGAGGTGCTGACGGAGGCGGTACGCAGAATGGCCGCGGCCGTGGCCTAGTCATCGTCCGGCGTGCCATCCTCCGTTTCCCGGTGGCAGCCGGTCGGCATGGCGGGGTGGCGGCCGAGGAGGAAGACGCCGGTCACCACCGCCGCCAGGCCGGCCAACTCGCCCGCCAGTGCTTCGGGGGTGATCCGGATGCGGTCGCCGAGGAAGCCGATGCCGCAGGCGATGCCGGCGAGCGGTTCGGCGGCGGTGAGCGCGGGCAGCGACATGCGCAGCGGGCCCGCCTCGAACGCGCTCTGCACGAGCATCAGCCCGGTCACGGCCAGCACCACGATCAGGTACGGCTCCCAGCTCACCAGCAGCCGGCCGATGCCGTGTTCCTCGGCGATCGAACTGGAGACCCGGGTCAGCGCGTCCTGGAGGCCGTACAGCACGCCGGCCGCCGCGGCCAGCAGCGGGGGCTCCGCCACGAGCCGTACGTGACGGGCGGTCAGCACGAGGAGCAGGGCGAGGGCGAGGACGCCGCCGAAGACCAGCCAGTGCCGCAGCGAGCCGGTGTCGTCGGGGCCGCTGTGCGGGCTCCCGGCGATGATGAAGGCCGTCACGCCGCCGCTCAGCAGGAGCACCCCCGCCCAGCCCGACCGGCCCAGCCGCTCCCCGCTGAGCCACCGCGCCAGCACCATGGCGAAGAGCAGGTTGGTGGCCAGCAGCGGTTCGACCCGGGACAGGTCGCCGCGGCTCAGCGCGAGCACGCTGAAGATCTGCCCGGCGACCATGCAGCCGATCCCCGCGAGCCACAGCGGCACCTTCATCAGGTCCAGCAGCAGCCGGAAGCTGAGCATGTCGGACAGCGGCGCCTCGCGCGCCGCGTGCTGCTGGAGGACGAAGCCCAGTCCGAGCAGGCACGCCGCGAGCACACCGAAGAGGTAGATCATGCGGTGACTCCCTGTGTGCGATCGCGCTCACCGGGCCGGTGGCGGAGGCCCGGCCGGTGACATGCGGTCCGCTTCGATCAGCGCCTCCTCCCCCTTGAGCAGCGGGGAACGGGTCAGTACGAGCGCGGAGAAGGCCATCAGCAGACCGCCCGCCACGGCCGGTACGACGTACCAGCCGCCGCGGACGTGCTCGGCGAAGGCGAAGCTGCCCCACAGGATGGCCACGATCGGGTCGGAGAGGGTCAGTCCTGGCTGGGCGGCGAGCAGGTTGCCGGCGTGCAGCGCCGACTGGAGGAGGAACATCGCGAGGATGCCGGCCGCGACCATGGCGTACAGCTGCCAGGTCGCGAGCACCGCGCCGATGCCGTCCTCCCCGTGGCTCATCGCGCCCTTCATGAACGCGGCCGTCAGGCCGAACTGGCAGCCGGCCGCCACGCCGAAGGCGGCGGCGCGGCGGCTGCCGCCGCTGGGGAGGGCGGGGGCCGCGCGGCGGCCCCACTCCACGGCGGCGACGACGACCAGCAGGTTGGCGCTGACGCCCACCGTCCAGGCCTCCCAGCCGGCCTCCTCGCCCGCCCCGGCGGCGGGGGAGAGGAAGTACAGCAGGGCGGCCAGCCCCACGGTCATCCCCACGATGGACAGCCACTCGCGGTGGTGCAGGCGGGTGTGGAACACCCACGACGCCAGCACCAGAGTGACCGGCAGCTCGACGACGAGGATGGGCTGGACGACCGACAGGCTGCCCGTGGCCAGCGCCGCCGCCTGGAGGACGAAGCCGAGGATCACGCAGAGGAAACCGGCGAACCACACCGGGCGGCTCAGCAGGTGCAGGATCAGCCGCGGCCGCAGACTGTCCTCACGTGGCAGGCCGCGGCTGGCGCGCCGCTGCAGCACCGAGGCGGCCGCGTTGGCGCAGGCGGCGAGCACGGCCAGGAGGTAGCTCAGCACGACGTCCTTCCTCGGCCGTCCGGGGCGGACGGAGCGGTCGGTCCCTCAGGCGAAACGCGTGGCCAGCCGCCGGAAGAGAGCGGGGGCGAGGCCCTTGACGCGGGCGGGGAGCTGGAGCCAGCCGGGGACGAAGACCTCGCTGCGCCCGTGCGCCACCGCGTCCCAGACGGCGTCGGCGACGCGCGCCGCGGGGATCGGCCGGGGCCGGGAGCGCTGGTAGGGCGCCCCCCTGCGGGCGAAGAACGGGGTGTTCACGGCGCCGGGTACCACCACCGACACCTGTACGCCGGTACCGGCCAGTTCGTACCGCAGGCTCTCGGCGAAGGCCGCGACCGCCGCCTTGGCCGCCGAGTAGACGGCTTCCTCGCGTACCCCCACGGCTCCCGCGATCGATCCCACGAAGAGCAGGTGACCGCGGTCGCGCTGCACTATGTGCGGAAGCACCCGGCGGGTGAGGTGCACGACGGCGGCCAGGTCCACCGCCAGTACCTCGTCGATCGCGGCGGGCGGCATGGTGGTGAACGGGCCGGCCCAGCCGATGCCGGCCCCGGCGACGAGGACGTCCACCCCGCCCGCCACGTCGAAGGCGGCGTCGACGAGCTGTCCGCAGCCGGCCGGTTCGCTCAGGTCGCAGGGCAGCGGCGTGGCAGCGCAGCGGGCCGCGACCTGTCCGAGTCGGGTCTCGTCACGGCCGTTCAGCAGCAGCTGCCAGCCGCCTTCGGCGGCGAACCGGGCGGCGACGGCGGCGCCGATGCCCGAGGAGGCGCCGGTGATCAGCGCCACCGGAGCCTTGTTCCGGTGCACCGGCCGGGCGGGGCCGTGGTGTCCGGGCCGGCCCTCGGGGAGCACAGGAGTGTGCGGCAGTGGTCCCGTGGCTTCCACAGGAGACCTCCTCCGGGACGGTACTCACCCTCAGCGCCTGTGCCCTGACCCGTGCCGGGCCGGACGCAGGCTCCGACTTTCTGACCAGCATGACACGACGTTCGTGATGATCCGGGCAATTGCCGTCACAGGGGTCACCGCTCCGTGTCGTCGGCCCCGTGGTCACGCAGCGGGCCCACGGTGAGGCCCTGCCGGCGGCAGTGCTGCACCAGTACGGGCAGGGCCTGGAGCGTGGCGCGCCAGGAACCGGGCGCCGACGTCCGGTCGCTGTCGTGCAGCAGGACGGTCGCGCCGCCCTCCAGACGGCGCTCCACGGTGCGCACGATCGTTTCCGCGGACGCGCCCGCCACCCAGTCCCGGCCCCACGCCGACCACAGCACCGTCCGCAGCCCCAGGCGGTGCGCCGCCGCCCAGCGGCCGCCGGTGAGGATGCCGTACGGCGGCCGGTACCACCGTGGCCGGACGCCGCAGACGTCCGTGACCGCGCGGACGGCCCGGCGCAGATCGCGCAGTTCGCGCACCGGCCCCGGCCACCACGGCCGGCGGTGGTCCCACCCGTGCAGCCCCACTTCGTGTCCGCGGGACACCAGCTCACGCGCCGTCTCGGGTGCCGCGGTCAGTTCGGAGCCCAGGAGGAAGAAGGTCGCCCGGACGCCCAGACCCTCCAGCGCGTCGAGGAAGTGCGGCGTGCTCGCGCGGTCGGGGCCGTCGTCGAAGGTGAGGGCGATGTGGTCCGGAGGCCCCTGCCCGTCCAGGCGGGGGAAGAGGAGGCGCCGTACGGGAGGCAGCCAGGTGCCGGCCGGTCCGATGTGCAGCGTGGCCACCGCTGTCGCGGCCGCTGCCGTCGCCTGCCACGCGGCGGGCCCCGGCGGAGGACGGTCGATGCGCATGCCGTCCAGTATGGTCGCGTACGTTGCGAAATGCTCGGGAATGGCATCCGGACCGGGGGCGTGGGCACATGGGCGGACGATTCGTCATCCTCAGCGCCGGCATGGGAGCCGGCCACCACGCGGTGGCCGGAGAGCTCGCCCACCGGCTGACCGGCCGCGGCCACCGCGTCGCCACCCTCGACGTCCTGGACCTGCTGCCGGCCGGGGCCGGCGCCGCCCTGCGCGGCTTCTACGCCGCCACGATCCGCCACGCGCCCGCGCTCTACGAGGCGATCTACCGCGCCTACTTCGTCCCCCGGCCGGCGTCCGCCACCGGCCGCCCGGGCCCCGACACCTCGCCCGTCGTCGCCCCCGCCGCCCGCGCTTTGCGGCGGCGCCTGGACGGCGAACGGCCCGACGCCGTCCTCGCCACCTTCCACCTGGCCGCACAGGTCAGCGGCCGGCTCCGGGAGGCCGGCGCGCTGCGCTGCCCGAGCATCGTGGTGCTCACCGACTTCGCCGTCCACCGCCAGTGGCTGCACCCCGCCAACGACCTGCACCTCTGCCCGACCCGGCAGACCGCGCAGGACATCAGCCTGCTCGGCGGGCGCGGCGCCGAGCAGGTCGGCCCCGTGGTGCCCGCCGCGTTCCACGCCGCCCCGGCCCCCGCCCGTACCGCCGCCTTCGCCCGCCGCTTCGCGGTGCGGGCCCCGGGCCGTACCCCCGTCCTGCTCAGCAGCGGCGCCTGGGGCGTCGCCTCGCACCTGGCGCGCACGGCCGCGCTGCTCCGCGACGGCGGCTACCTCCCGGTGGTGATGTGCGGCCGGAGCCGGGCGCTGCGGCGGCGGATCGGCCGGGTGCCCGGGGCCGTCGCGCTCGGCTGGGTGGCGGACGTACCGGCCCTGATGGCGGCGGCCGGGGCGCTGGTGGAGAACGCGGCGGGACAGACCGCGGCACAGGCCCTGGCGGCCGGCCTCCCGGTGGTCAGCTACCGGCCGATCCCCGGGCACGGCGCGGCAGGCGCCCGCCGGATGGCCGCAGCGGGGCTGTCGAGCCTTGCCGGCGACCCGGCGGAGCTGCTGCGGGCCCTCGGCGAGCTGGCTCCCGACGGCCCGGTCCGGCAGGCCCGTACCGCCGCGGGCCGGGCCCTGTTCCGGGCGGACGCCGCCGACGCCGTCCTCGCGGCCGCGGGCGGCGCGGACGGCGGATTTCCGGCGTGGCGGGATACCGGCCCCCGGGAGAAACGGGACGGGAGCAGACGGCCACCGGAGCGGTAGCGTGAGGCGACATAACGGGGCCCAGCCGACTATTCGGGTCGGAATGGGTGTTCCCGTCATGCCGGGAGGGTTACCGATGTTCCCCACAGGAAAAGGTCCCAAATTACCGTTCACCAACCCGCTCGAGGCGGTCACCCAGAGCGTGACCGGCAAGATGGCCGACGGACTGGCCCTCGCCCAGGCCGCCGCCATCACCACACAGGCGGCCACCGCGCTGAACCGCTCGCCGGGCATCGACGACTGGTCGGCCCGCCCCGACGAGGACCACCCGCGGCCGGTCGTCCTCGTCCACGGCACGTTCGGCAACGCCGAGACCTACTGGCTGACCGTCGCCCCTGTCCTCGCCGCCGCCGGATACAGCGTCTTCCGGCTCGACTACGGGGCCGACCCCCGCATCCCCGTGATGCACGGCCTCGCCTCCATGGAGGAGTCGGCGGAGGAACTGGCCGCCTTCGTGGAACGCGTACTGGCGGCCACCGGCGCGGAGAAGGTCGACATCATCGGCCACTCGCAGGGCGGCATGCTCCCGCGCTACTACCTCAAGTACCTCGGCGGCGCCGCCAAGGTGCACCACCTGATCGGGCTGGCCCCGAACAACCACGGCACCACCGGCAACGGCATCGCCGCGCTCATGAAGCAGTACCCGATGTCCATCGAGCTCACCAACATGGTCATGCCCGCGCTCACCGAGCAGCACAAGGGCAGCGACTTCATGAACAAGCTCAACGACGGCCCCGACACCGTCGAAGGAGTGCGCTACACCGTCATCGCGACCAAGTACGACGAAGTGGTCACGCCCTACACCTCGTGCTGGCTCCGGGGCCCGGACGTCCGCAACGTCCTCCTCCAGGACCTGTGCGTCGCCGACCTCAGCGAGCACAACGCCGTCGTCTACTCGCCGTTCGCCATGCGCGAGGTGCTGCGCGCGCTCGCACCGGCGAAGCCGGACAAGACCAAGGAGGCCGCCCCGGCGGCGGCGCCGCAGCCGAAGCCGGCCCCCTGACGCACCCCGCAAGGAGGATCAGGTGCCCGCGTGCAGCGCGGGCACCAGTTCCCGCGCCGCCTCGGCCAGCTGATCACGCTGCGCCCCCGGGTCCAGCGACCCGATGCGCAGGATCACATGGCGCGCACCGGCCCGCACGTACCCGCCGAGCCACTCCGCGCACTCCTGCGCGCTGCCGTACCCGAACGCCTGGAACTCCGCCATCTGCTCCAGCGAGCGCCCGTAGTACGCCTGGGTGTAGGCGTCCAGCTGCTTGCGCGCCGCAGCCCGGTCCGGATCGACCGCCACCGTCGCGTACAGGCCCGGCGTGACGGCGTCCGCCGGGCGCCCCCGCTCAGCGGCCAGCTCACCGATCCGCTCCCAGGCCCGTGCGTAGGCGCCCGCGTCCGGCAGGAACGGCAGCCATCCGTCGTACAGTTCCGCCGTCCGCGCCAGCACCCGCGGGGTGTCGCTGCCCGCCAGCCAGAGCGGGGGACCGGCGGGCGAGGACGGGGTGGGCAGCCGGCCGAAGGAACCGGGCGGCCCGTCAGCGGCCGGCGCGCCGCCGCGCCACACCTCCCGCCACCGCCGGACCGTCGCGTCCAGCCGCGCGAAGCGCCCGGTGTACGCCACGTCCACCGCGGCGAACTCCGCGGCCGTCTCCGGCACCGGGAAGCCCGCGCCGAGCCCGGCGATCAGACGCCCCGCGGCCGCCCGGTCCAGGCTCGCCAGCTGGTGCGCGCCGAGCAGTGGGTGCCGCAGGGCCGCGGTGAAGGCCGCCGTGCCCAGCGTGACCCGGGTGGTGACGGCCGCCGCCGCGGCCAGTACCACCACCGGGTCCAGTCGGGGCCGGGCCAGCAGCGAGTCCCCCGTCCACACCGAGTCGTAACCGAGCCGTTCCGCCTCGCGGGCGAAGTCCAGCAGCGGTGCCACGGTGTGGTCACCGTTGATCGCCGCCTCCCGCGTCGGCAGCAGGACACCGACCAGCGGCCGCCGTCCGTCCGTCCGTTCCCCGGTGCTCATCCGTTGCCTCCCGACCTGACGTACCGTCAATTGACCTTGCGTTCCCGGCCCTGCCACAGCGGGTCCCGCAGGGCACGGCGCAGCACCTTGCCGTTGGGGTTGCGCGGCAGCTCGGCCAGGAACTCGTAGACCGCGGGGATCTTGAAGTCGGCGAGCCGGCCCCGCAGGAACCGCATCAGCTCACGCGGGGTGGCCCGGCCGTCCGGCCGCAGCACGACGTACGCGTGCAGGGCCTCGCCCCAGCGTTCGTCCGGCACGCCCACGACGGCCGCCTCGGCCACCGCGGGATGCGCGGCGAGCGCGTGCTCGATCTCGGTCGGATAGACGTTCTCGCCGCCGATGATGACCGTGTCGTCGATCCGGTCGCTGAGGAAGAGATAGCCGTCGGCGTCGAGCCGGCCCGCGTCCCCCATGCGGACCCAGCCGTCCCGTACCGTCTCGCGGGTGGCCGCAGGCTGCCGGTGATAGCCCAGCATGCGCGCGGGGCTGCGGACCCAGACCTCGCCGACGGCACCGGGCGGCAGCTCCCGGCCGTCCTCCCCGGTGATCCGCAGGTCGATGCCGGGGTAGGCCCGCCCGGCCGCCGCCAGCCGCGGACTGCCGGGCACGTGGTCACCGGGCGGCAGGCAGGCCGCGAAGTTCCCCGTCTCGGTGCTGCCGTAGATCTGCGCGAACTCGCAGCCCATCGTCTCCAGACAGCGCCGCAGGAGCGGTTCGGAGATCGGCGCGCCGCCGTAGACCACCTTCCGTACGGAGCGGAAGGCGGCGGGCCCGGCGCCCGGCTCGGCCAGCAGCATCTGGAGCATGGCGGGCGTCAGCAGGCCCTGGGTGATGCCGAGTTCGCCGATCTGCCGGAGCACGTCACCGGGGACGAACGCCGGCATGCTGACCATCGTGGCCCCCGCGACGAAGCCCTGCATCGCGTAGGACAGGCCGCCGATGTGGAAGCCCGGCATGCCGATCAGGCACCGGTCACCCGGCCGCCAGTCCACCCAGTCGCAGCCGTGCCGCACCAGCGCCTCGTCGACGCCGAAGAAGGCGCGGTGGGCCAGTACCACGCCCTTGGGCAGCCCCGTGGTGCCGCTGGTGTAGATCTGTGCCACGGCGTCGTCGGGGGCGGGCGCGGGGCCGGACAGGCGACCGCCGGACGGGCGGCCGGCCTTCCAGGCCAGGAAGCCCGAGCCGCGGCCCTCGGCGGAGTCCAGTGGCACCACCGCACACAGCTCCGGCAGGACCGCGCCGAGCTCCCCGGCGACGGCCAGCCGCTCGCGCTCGGCGAAGAGCAGCTCGGTGCCGGAGTCGCGCAGGATGTGCGCGATCTCCTCACGGGTCAGCCGCCAGTTGACCGGCACCAGCACGGCGCCGCTCTTGGCGCAGGCCAGCGCGATCTCGTAGAAGTGCTCGGACTCCTTGCCGAGGTAGGCCACCCGGGAGCCCGGACCGAGGCCGGCCGCGCGCAGCGCGTGCGCGGTGCGGTCGCTCTCCTGGTGGAGCTGTCCGTACGTGAGCGTCCGGCCCTCGCACAGCACCGCCGGGTGGCCGGCGCGGTCGGCGGCCTGCCGGGCCGCGACCGCGTCCAGCGTCCGCGGCCGGACCGTCCGCCGGGCACGTACGAGCGTGTCGTCCTGCATCCTCATCGCCCTTTCAGCCCAGCTGCCGGTCGAGGAAGTCGGTGAGCCGGTCCACGGAGGGGTGGTCGAACGTGACCGAGGCGGGCAGCGGCACGCGCAACGCGGTCTCCAGGGCGTTCTTCAGCTCCACCGCGGCGAGCGAGTCCAGCCCCAGCTCCAGGAAGACCGCGTCCGGCGCCACGTCGTCCGTGCCGTCGAAGTGCAGCATGTCGGCGATCCGGCCCCGCAGGTACGTGTTGAGTGCCGCCCTGCGCTCCTCGGCGGGCAGCGTCAGCAGGTGCTCGGCGTCGAGACCCGGCCGGGCCCCGCCGCCCGATTCCCGTACGAGGTGCCGGTACAGGCTGTGGGGCGGCTCCGGCCCGCCGCGTACCGGTCCCAGTCGCAGGCGGCGGCGACGACCTGCGGCGCAGTGCCGCCGGCCAGGGTGACCAGCGCGTGCATGCCGTCCGCCGGGTTCAGGAACGCGACGCCCTGGTCCTGGAGGCGCCGGGCGAGCGGCGCGGCCAGCCGGGCCGACATGCCGACCTCGGACCACGGTCCCCAGTTGACGGACAGCCCGGGGAGGCCCTGGCCCGCGCGCCAGCGCAGCAGGCCGTCCAGATAGGCGTTGCCCGCCGCGTAGTTGGCCTGCGCGGGGCCGCCGAGCACGGCGGCGACGGAGGAGTAGCCGACGAAGAAGTCCAGCTCGGGGAAGGACGCCGCCGCCTCGTGCAGCAGCCAGGTGCCGTAGACCTTGGGCCGCAGGACCGTCTCCATGTCCTCCCAGGTCAGCGCCGAGACGGGCATGTCGTTCAGGACGCCCGCCGCGTGCACGATGCCGGCCACCGGATACGGCGACTGCTTCAGCTCGGCGGTGATCCGTGCGACGTCGGCCGGCTCGGCGATGTCCGCGCGCAGGACGGTGACCTCGACGTCCTTGCCGAGCCCGGCCGCGAGCTCCGCCGCCTCCGCGGCGGGCAGCCCGGTGCGGCCGACGAGCGCCAGGTGGCGCGCGCCCAGGTCGGCGAGCTTCCGGGCGGTCACCAGCCCGAGCCCGCCCAGCCCGCCGGTGACGAGATACGTACGGTCGGGCGCCACCGTCAGCGGCCGCGCGGGACGGGGCCGGTCCGCGGCGAACCGCAGCACCAGCTTTCCGGTACTGGTGCCCTGGCTGAGCACCGAGAAGGCCTCCTCCACCTCGTCGAGCGAGTAGGCGGTGGCGGGCACGGGGCGGAGCCGTCCGTCGGCGATCTGCTCGACGACGGCCCGCAGTATCTGTCGGGTGTGCTCCCGTGCCTCGGCCTCGGGCCGTTCACCGAGGTCGAAGTGGTGGTACACCACGTCGGGGCGTACCTCGGCCACCTGCTCCGGGCTCCAGGCACCCACCTTGCCCAGCTCCACGAACCGCCCGCCCTCGGCGAGGCAGCGCAGGCCCGCCGGGATGAACTCCTTGTTCAGGCTGTTCAGTACGAGGTCCACGCCCTCGCCACCGGTGGCGGCCAGCACCTCGTCGGCGAAGTCCAGGGTCCGGGAGTTCATGACGTGGCGGATGCCCCGGTCGCGCAGCAGCGGCCACTTGCCGGGACTGGCCGTGGCGAACACCTCGGCCCCGGCCTGCTGGGCGAGCTGCACGGCGGCCTGCCCGACCCCGCCCGCCGCGGCGTGGATCAGCACCCGGTCGCCCGGCTTCAGCCCGGCGAGGTGGTGCAGCGCGTGGTGCGCGGTGACGAAGACGGACGGCACTCCGGCCGCCTCGGCCATGGTGATCCGGTCCGGCTTGCGCACCGCCAGCTCCGAGGACACGGTCAGCGTGCTGCTCATGCAGCCCAGCGCGTTGACGATCACCTCGTCACCGGGCCCGAAGGCCGCGTCAGGGCCCGCAGCCACCACCGTCCCCGCGCATTCGAAGCCGAGCGGCTGCGGCTGGTAGGCGACGCCCGCCTCCTCGGCGTGCCGCCGGAGCAGGCCCAGCACGTTGAGCACGTCCTTGAAGTTCAGCCCCGCGGCGTGCACCGCCACCTGGATCCGGTCGCCCACGGGCGGCACCGCCTGGGCAGGCTCCGGCCGCACCCCGGCGAGGGAGCCGTACTCCTGGATCGCGAGCCGGACGGGGGCGTCCTGCCGCCCGGCGGCGTCGAGCGGGTACAGCCGCCGCACGTGCCGGGCCCCGGCCCGGTACGCCACCTGGAACTCCCCGGCGTCGCGCCCCGACCACTCGGCCAGCAGCGGCCCGGCGAGGTCCGCGCCGGTCCCGCCGCTCCTGGCGGGCAGGTCGACCAGGGTGACGCGGTAGCCCGGGTACTCGTGCCACAGCGCCTGGCCGAACCCCCACAGGGTGGCGGCCGCCGACGGTCCCGCGCTCTGCGGCTCGTCGTCCGGCAGCAGCTGGGCGCCCTCGGTGACCAGCCACAGGCGCCCGCCGTGGCCGAAGCCCGCGCGCTCCAGTTCGCCGAGCACCGCGAGCAGGTCACGGTAGTTGCGCCGGCACTCGGCACGGAGCGCGGCCGTGCCGTCGCCCTCGCCAGGACGCCAGAACCAGCACACGTCCGTGGGCCACCGGTCGGCCAGGTACTCGGCCAGCACGTCGGCCCCGGCGGCGTACGCCAGTTCCGTACCGGTCTCCGCGGTCCGTGCCGCCGGTGCCGCGAACTCGTCCGCCGTCCGGTTCAGGACCAGCACGCGGCGCGGCTCCCCGGCCCCCGCCGCCCGGCCCGGACCGGTCAGGGAGCGCTTGACCCAGCGCGGTTCGTGGAAGGCGTGCGCGGGGCGCCCACCGCCGGCCGCGGAGTGGGCCACCCGCTTCAGGCCGAGCCCGGTCAGCTCGAAGACCGGCCGGTCGCCCTCCAGCACCACGAGGTCGGCGGACACGTCCACGTCCCGTGCGGCCTCCGGCGGCCCGGGGACGAGCCTGGCCACCGTACGCAGCTCCGCGGCGCGCGGCTTCTTGAACAGCCGCAGCCGCCCGAACCGCACCGGCAGATACGTCTCCCCGGCGTCGTCGAGGACCGCCAGACCGTGCAGCGAACTGTCCAGCAGCGCCGGTGACAGCTGCTCGGCGGCACCGGGTCGTACGCCCCGCAGCGTGCTCACCGCGAGCTGCCCGCCGTACCGCGCGGCCCGCAGCAGCCTGCGGAACTCCGGTCCGTAGTCCACCCCCGCGGCGGACATCCCGGCGTACAGGTCCGCTTCGCCGACCGTGGCCGCCGGGTCGCCCGCGGCCGCCGCCGACGCGCACAGCTCCGTCCCGGCCCTGCTCAGCGCCGTACCGGGCGCGGCGGGCAGGCCGAGGACCGCCGTGGCGTGGCACCGTTCGAAGTCGCCGTCCCGGCCCGCCACCCGCGTCACGATCTCGGCGGCCGCCGTGCCGTCCTCCCGGAACCGCAGCCGGGTACGCAGCTCGGCGGTCCGGTCGGCGGCCAGGAAGACGGGCTCCAGGATCGCCACGTCCGTCACCGGCCGGCAGGTCTCGCCGTACACCGCGTCCTGGAGCGCGAGCAGCACCTCCAGATAGGCCGCGCCGGGCAGGACGACCTGTCCCATGATGACGTGGTCCGCGAGGTACGCCGGATGCCCGGAATCCACCCGCGCCGCGAACTCCCGTACTCCGTCCGCCCGTTGCTCGTCGGTGGTGACCTCCTCGCCCAGCAGCGGGTGATGCTGCGCCCCGGCAGCGGCCGGGGCCCGGCCCCGGTCGCGGCCGCGGGGAGCGGGCAGCCAGTACGGCTTCCGTTCGAAGGGGTACGTGGGCAGGGTGACGGGCCGGTCGGCCGCACCACCGTGCACGCCCGCCCAGGACACCGGGAAGCCCGCGGCGTACAGCCGGGCGAGGGCGGTCAGCACCGCGTCGCCGTCCGCTTCCCCCCGCTTCGGGCCGCCCAGCCACAGGTGGTCACCGGCCGGCACGCACTGCCGCGCGAGGGAGGTGAGCGTCGAGCCGGGGCCGATCTCCACGCATGCGTGGCCGCCGCGCCCGGCCACCGTCTCCATGCCGCCGGCGAAGTCCACCGGCGCGCCGATGTGCCGTACCCAGTACTCCGGCGTGGTCAGCTCCCCGGGCCTGGCGACGCGCCCGGTGACGTTCGAGACCAGCGTCAGCCGCGGCTCGTGGAAGGTGATGTCCTTCAGCTCGTGCCGGAAGGCGTCCGTCACCTCGGCCATCAGCGGCGAGTGGAAGGCGTGCGAGACCGGCAGCTCCCGTACCTCGTGCCCGGCGTCGCGCAGCCGCGCGCACACCTCGTCCAGCGCCGCGCGGGCGCCGGAGAGCACGCACTGCCGGGGCGCGTTGCGGCAGGCGACGGCGAGGTCGGGGTGCCCGTCGAGCAGCGGCGCGAGCTCCTCGGGCGCGGCCGCCACCTGGGCCATGCCGCCGGGCGCGGTGACGGACTGCATCAGCCTGGCCCGCGCCGCGACCAGCGCCACCGCGTCTTCCAGGGAGAACACCCCGGCGACGGCCGCCGCCGCGATCTCCCCGATGCTGTGGCCGATCAGGACGTTCGGGCGCACGCCCCAGGACAGCCACAGCCGCGCCAGCGCGTACTCCAGCGCGAACAGGGCGGGCTGGGTGTGCACGGTGGCGTGGACCGCGTCCCCGTCGGCGGCGTCGCCGGTCACCAGGTCCCGCACCGACCGGCCGAGGTGCGGCGCGAAGAGCCGGTCGCAGGCGTCCAGGTGCTCCCGGAAGACCGGGTGCCGTGCGTACAGGGCCCGGCCCATGCCCGGGTACTGGCTGCCCTGCCCGGTGAAGAGGAACGCCACCTTGCGTACGCCGGGAGCACCGCTGCCGCCGTCCGGCCCGCCGTCGCGCGCGGCCCATCCGTCCAGCAGCTTCGCCATTCCGGCGCGGTCCCGGACGACCCCGGCGCGGCGTACGGGGAGGTGTGCCCGCCCGAGCGCGGCGGTGCGGCACAGCGCGGCGACGGACACGTCGGGACGCGCCGCGAGGTACTGCCGGTACCGCTCGGCCTGGCGGCGCAGCGCCGGGGCGCTCTTGGCCGACAGGGTGAGGACGTGCGGCTCCCCGTCCGCCGCCGGCGTCTCCGTACGGGGCGGGGTCGGCGGCTCCTCCACGACCACGCAGCCGAGGGTGCCGGCGATGCCGAAGCCGTTGACCAGGGCGCGCCGCGGGCCGTCGGCGGGCCACGGCGTGAGCCCGGTCGGCACGGTCACCGGGCAGCTGTCCCAGGGGATGCGCGGCGACGGGGTGGTGAGGTGCAGGTGCGGGTAGAAGACGCCCTCCCGCATCTGGAGCAGCACCTTGACGATGCCGCAGACGCCCGCCGCCGACTCCAGGTGCCCGACGTTGGTCTTCACCGAGCCGACCACGACCGGCCCGGCCGTGCTGTGGGAAGCGGCGAAGGTGTCGCTGATCGAGCCGAGTTCGACGGGGTCGCCCAGGGGGGTGCCCGTGCCGTGCGCCTCGACGTAACTGATGTCCTCCGGGGCCAGCCCGGCGTCGGCGATCGCGGCCCGCATGACCGCCTGCTGGGCGATGCCGTTGGGCGCGGTCAGGCCCGCGCTCTCGCCGTCCGCGCGCACGGCGGAGCCGCGCAGCAGGCCGAGGACGCGGTCCTGGTCGCGCAGCGCGTCGGAGAGCCGCTTGAGCACCAGCACGCCGCAGCCCTCGCCGCGGCTGTACCCGTCCGCGCTCTCGTCGAAGGTCTTGCAGCGGCCGTCCGAGCCGAGCATCCCGGCTTGGTGCAGGGTGTTCTGGATCAGCGGGTGGTGGACGGCGTTGACGCCGCCGCACAGGACGAGGTCGCACTCCCCGCGACGCAGCCCCTGGGCCGCCAGGTGCGCGGTGGTGAGCGACGAGGAGCAGGCGGTGTCCACGCTCATGCAGGGGCCGCGCAGCCCCAGGAAGTACGACAGCCGGCCCGACACCGCGCTGTGCGCGTTGCCGGGCACCAGGGCCCCGGACAGCTCGCGGTCCGGGACGGCGACGGTCTCCACGATGTAGTCCATCGACATCACGCCCATGTAGACCCCGGTGTCGGTGTCACGCAGGCTCATGGGGTCGATGTTGGCGTCCTCCAGCGCCTGCCAGGCCGTCTCCAGCACCAGCCGCTGCTGCGGGTCGATGTACGGGGCTTCCTTCGGCGATATCTTGAAGAATTTCGCGTCGAACCGGTCGAGCCCGTCGAGGAAATTCCCCTCCGGAATTCCCGCCGACTCGCTGATCCAGCGGTCCTCCGGGGCCGGGCCCTCGGCCGACCGTCCGGCGCGCAGGAACTCCGCGAATTCCTCGGGCGTTTCACTCCCGCCGGGGAAGCGCAGGCCCATCCCGACGACGGCGATCGGCTCGGTCGACTCCCGGCGGTCCTTCTCCCCGGCGGATCCGGGTGTTTCTGGCATGGCTGGTTCCTTCCCTCAGCGGACCGGTTCGTCGAAGAGGCCGGGCAGGACGTCGGTGGCCAGATGCTCCGCGAGCCTCGCCAGGTTGGGGCTGTTGAACAGCACGTTGGAGCTGATCTCGCAGCGCAGCAGGGTCTCCAGCCGCTGCTTCAGCTCCATGACGCGCAGTGACGTGACGCCGAGGTCGAAGAAGTTCTCCTCGCGCGGGAATTCCTCCTCCTCGGCCATCAGGAGGCAGGCTTTGAACTCCCTGGACAGGATTGCTTCCAGCGCCTCCCGGCGCTCGGAGCGGGGCAGCAGGTGAATGTCGTCGGAGTCCGCCATGGTCGGCAGTCAAGCAAAGCGGGCTGACAGGGCGCTGACACCCCGCTGACCATGTGTTCCAGCGGTCCGCAGGCAATGGCAGACTCGGCTGGCCCACACCCGAGAACACGCCTTCCGGCGAAGAATCGAGGAAATGATGGGGGACCGGTTCGACTTCACCAGGGAACTGGACAGCACACTGAAAATGATCGGCCTGGGCCGGGAATCCGCGGTGAGCGGCCTGACCGTGACCGGCTGCCACCCGTACGTCAAAAGCCCGCTCCGCATGTCCGCCGCGATCGGGGTGCCGCTGCTCGCCTCGGCCGTCGGCGCCGCGCAGATCTGGCAGCTGCGCACCGGCCGCGCCCAGCACCTGTCGCTGCACCTGGGCCGGGGACTGCACTGCATGTCCCCGTTCCTGGGCGGCGGCACGACGCTCAACGGCTACTTCTCCAGCATGGGTTCGCTGGCCGGCCGCACCGGACTGGCCCCCGCGGTATGGGACTTCTACCGCACCGCCGACGACCGCTGGGTCATCCCCATCGCCTGCTACCCGCGCACCCGCGACACCCTGCTCGACCTCCTGGACTGCGCGCACACCAGGGAGCACGTCGCCGCCGCGGTACGCCGCTGGGAAGCGGAAGCCCTGGAAGAGGCCGCGGCCGAACGGGCCGTGCCCTTCGCCATCGCCCGTACCAGGGAGGAATTCCTCGCCCACCCGCAGGGCCGCGCCGTGCTGGCCGAGCCGCCGGTCGCGGTGGAGCGGATCGCCGACGGGCCCGCCGTGCCGCTGCCGACCGGGCCGCGGCCGCTGTCCTCGCTGCGCTGCCTGCAGTACACCCACATCCTGGCGGGCACCGCGACCGGGCGGACGCTGGCCGAGTACGGCGCCGACGTGCTGCACGTGTGCGAACCGGACTCCTTCGAGCACGACGCCGTCTGGCACGAGTCGGCGGCCGGCATGCGCTCAGCGCGCCTGGACCTGCACGCCGGTACCGCGGGCCGCGCCACCTTCGACCGGCTGCTGCGGGCAGCGGACGTCTTCGTCCACAACCACCGCCCGGCGAAGGCCGAACGGCTCGGGCTCACCGCTGAGGAATGCGCGGAGGCCCGCCCCGGCATCATCCACTGCTCGCTCAGCGCCTACGGGCACACCGGTCCGTGGCGGGAGCGCGGCGGATTCGACCAGCAGGCGCAGGCGTTCACCGGTATCAGCCTGCGCGAAGGCGGCGGCACCCCGAAGCTGCCACCCGGCCGCATCCTCTGCGACTACGTCGCCTCCTACCTCGCGGCCGCCGGCATCATGGCCGCCACCGTCCGCCGCGCCACCGAAGGCGGCAGCTACGCCGTGCGCGTCTCGCTCGCCGGGGTCGCCAACTGGTGCTGGGAGCTGGGCAGCTGGGACCCGGAGCTGACCGCGGCGCTCGGCGAGGACGCCGTCCCGCCGGCCCCCGAGTGGGAGACCCGCACCACCCCGCTGGGCGAGGTGCGGCACCCCGTCCCGCCCGTCCACCTGAGCGAGACGCCCGCCGGTCACGACGACCCGGTGCTCGTGCCGCGCGGCTCCTCGGCGCCGCACTGGCGCCCCCTGCCGGTCGGCCCGTGACCCTCACCACTGTTGGAGGCACCGTGGGGCACTCTCCCCGCAGCACCACCGCACCGGCCGGCGCGGCAGCCGCGCCGCAGCACCGCGAACGGCCGCTGCTCAGCTACTCCTCGTACATCGGAGGACGGGACGTCGAAGGCGACGGCTGGGTCTACACCGTCAGCGCCGGCTCGCTGCTGGCGGACGTCTTCACCAGCGTCGGCCTGAAACGCGCGCTGGAACGCTCACCGGATCCCCGCTCCGAGGCCGCCCAGCACCCGTACGTGGTGGGCCGGGTCGCCGTCGCGGGCGACGCGGGCATCGACGCCGCGCTCAAGGCCGCGTCCGCCGCGGCTCCCGCATGGGCCGCCGTACCACTGGACCGGCGGATGGCCCTCGGGCCGCTCTTCCGCGAGCGGCTGGCGCGGCACGGCGCGGAACTCCTCGACCTGATGGTCGCCGAGGGCACCCCGCTGCGGCTCGCCCGCTGGCAGCTCGGCGGCCTGCTGGAGCTGTACGGCGAGGAGAGCTGCGCCTGGTACCGGCAGTGCATGCACACCGAGTTCCGGCACGCCGGGCGCCGCCTCCTCGTGCACCGGCAGCCCGACGGCGTCGTGTGCCTGAACCCGCCGCAGAACGCGCCCGCGCCCAGCGCGGCGCTCGCCGTCCTGATGCTGATGGCCGGCAACGCCGTCGTGGTCCGCGCGCCGCGCAGCATCGCGCTCAGCACCATGTACCTGCTGCGCGAACTCGCCGCGCCCGCCCTCGTCGACGCCGGCGCGCCGCCCGGCGCCCTGGGAGCCGTCTGCGGCAATCCCGGCCGCACCCTCGAACGGTGGCTGGAGAGCCCGCTGGTGGACGACGTCTTCTACATCGGCGGCAGCGAGGAGGGGCTCCGCTTCCAGCTGCGCTGCACCGCCGCCGGCAAGAAGCCGATCCTCGAACTCGCGGGCAACGACGGCATCGTGGTCTGGAAGGACGCCGACCTGCCGCTCGCCGCCGAGGCCGTCACCGAGGCGTTCTACGGCTCGGGCCAGATCTGCATGGTTCCCAACTACGTCCTCGCCCACCCCGACATCGCCGACGCGCTCCTCACGGAGGTGACGGCCAAGGCCCGCGACATCCGGCCGGGCCACCCGGGGGACGAGGACGTCCTGCTCTCTCCGGTACGGCGCAGCGAGCGGTTCTTCGCCCTGCTCGACGAGGCACTGAAGTCCGGGGCCGAGCTGGTGTGCGGCGGGCACCGTACGGAGGCCGACGGCACCCGGTCGGAGACCGGGGTGTTCCTGGAGCCGACCGTCGTCCGCGTCGACGGCCTCGCCGGTGCCCGAAAGCTGGAGATGGTGCGCCGCGAGACGTTCTTCCCGCTGCTGCCGGTCGTCGTCGCCGAACCGGCCGCCGACGAGGCACTGCTCGACCGGTTCCTCGACTTCCTGAACGCCAACGCCTACGGCCTGCGCAACTCCCTGTGGACCCGCAGCACCTCCGTCGTGGACGCCTTCGTACGGCGGGTGGGGAACGGCGGACTGCTCAAGGTCAACGACTCGCACATCGGCTTCCTGCCCTGCCTGCCCAGCCACGGCGGTACCGGTCTGACCGGCGGCGTGCACGGCGAGGCCAACTACCCCATGCTGACCACCTCGCACCTGCAGGGCGTCGGCATCAGTTCCGGCGTCAGCCCGCGCCGGGCGGTCTTCGGCGAAAGGTGACCTCCATGCGCTCCCTGGAATCCGCCCGCACCACCTGCGAGCAGTACCACCCGGGCCTCGGCAAGGCCCTGGAGGAGACCGACCTCATGGACCGGGAACAGGTCGGCAGCCCGGTCGTCCCGCTCTTCCGCGAGCACGGCGGCTCCGCGCTGCTGGTGCCCGCCGCCTTCGGCGGCCGCGGCGCCGACCCCGTGGACGCCGTACGCGTCCAGCGGGCCCTCGGCTCGTACTCGCCCTCCCTCGCCGCCGCCGCGACCATGCACCACTTCACGGCCGCGATGCTGTACTCCCTGGCCGGCCGCCCGGACGGGCTCACCGCCGCCCAGCGTGACCTGCTGGCCGGCATCGTGCCCGGCCGGAAGCTGATGGCGTCCGGCTGGGCCGAGGGCCGCACGCAGCAGAACATCCTGGCCCCCGCGGTCTCCGCCCGCCCCGTCGACGGCGGCTACCTCCTCAACGGCGCCAAGAAGCCGTGCAGCCTGTCCCGCTCGATGGACCTGCTCACCGCGAGCGTCACCGTGCCCGGCGCCGACGGACGGCCCGAACTGGCCGTCGCACTGGTCGCCGCCGGCTCGCCCGGCATCACCGTGCACCCCTTCTGGGGCAGCGGCGCGCTCGCCGCCGCCGAGAGCGACGAGGTCCGGCTCGCGGACGTGTTCGTGCCCGAGGAACTGGTGCTGCGCACCACGGCCGACGGCGAGGGCCGCGACCGGCTCTCCGAGATGCAGAGCGCCGGGTTCGTCTGGTTCGAACTGCTCATCTCCGCCGGGTACTCCGGCGCCGCCGCCGCACTCGTCCAGCGCGTACTGGAACACGCCCGTGGCAGCGTCACCGACCGGGCCGCGCTCGCGGTCCGCGCCGAATCGGCGTACCTGCTCCTGGAAGGCACGGCCCGCGGGGTCCGCGACGGCGACCTGGCGGGCGAGGAAGCGGTCGCCGCCGTGCTCGTCGCCCGGTTCGCGGTCCAGGAGGCCCTGTCCGGCGCCGCCGACCTGGCCCTCGAACTCCTCGGCGGCATGGACTTCATCCGCTCCCCGGAAGGCGCGCTGCTCGCCGCCGCCGTCCGCCCGCTGGCCTTCCACCCGCCGTCCCGCACCAGCACCGCCGAACCGCTGCTCGGTTACTTCGGCGGCGCCCCGCTCGTACTGGCCTGATGGGACGATGCCGGACATGCCGGAGACGATGGAGAGCGCGATGCTCGCGCTCTGGGACCAACTGACCGGGGCACAGATGCTGCAGGCCCTGGCCGACGGAAGGGTGCCGCACGGCGCCCACCACGGCCTGCTGGGGCTGCGGGTGACCGGAGCGCGGCAGGGCGCGGTCGAGGAGACCTGGCGGCCCCCGCGGGAGCTCGCCAACTTCGCCGGGAGCGGGGTGCACGCCGGGTACCTCGCCATGGTGCTGGACGACGCCTGCTGCGCCGCCGCGATGAGCCACGGGGACCACGCGTACCCGATGGTCACGCTCAGCCTGGACATCGACTTCCTGCGGGCGGTGCGGCCCGGCGACACCTGCACGGTGCACGCCGAACTCGTCCACCCGGGCCGGCGCCGCATGGTCGCCAACGCCCGCGTGCTGGACGCGGAGGGCCGTACGGCCGCTCAGGCCCGCGCGAGCGTCGTCCCGGACACGGACTTCACCGACCGGATGCGGGAAGCGGGGGAAGGGGGCGCGGGATGACGCGGCCGGGCCGCTGGTTCCACACGGCGGAACCCCGCGCGGACGCGGCACGGCAGCTGTTCTTCTTCCCGCACGCCGGGGGCAGTGCCGCGTTCTACCGCCACTGGGCGGCGCTGCTCCCCGGCGTCGAGGTGCGGGTCGTCCAGCTGCCGGGCCGCGGCGAACGCCACGCCGAGACGCCCTACCGGCGGACGGAACCGCTGGTCGAGGCGTTGCACGAAGCGATCGAAGCAGAGCTGGACGACCGCCCGTACGCGTTCTTCGGGCACAGTCTGGGGGCGCTGCTCGGCTACCGGCTGGCCGTGGCGCTCGCGGCGGCCGGCGGCACGGGACCCGCGCTGCTCGGCGCGTCCGGCTGGGCGCCCGAGCGGTTCCGGCCGGTCGACGCGCTGCTGCCGCTGCCGGACGGGGAGTTCGCCGCGGCGATCCGGCGCTTCGGCGTGCTGCCGGCGGAGACCGGCACCGACCCGGAACTGCTCGCGCTGATCCTGCCCGCGGTCCGCGCCGACCTCGCCCTGGTCGCCGACTACCGCGACGACGGCGCCCGGGTCGGCTGCCCGGTCGTCGCGTACGGCGGCAGCACCGACCCGACGCTGGAGCCCGGCGGGCTCGCCGAGTGGAACTCCCGTACCCCCTCGTTCCTCGGGGCCAGCGAATTCCCGGGAGGCCATTTCTACCTCACGGAGCACGCCCTCGCCGTCGCGACGGATTTCTCCCGGCACATCCAGCGGGTTTCACCGGAGAGGGAAACCGATACCGACCGGAAAGCCGGACGATAGCCGGACGGTATAGCGTCCTGACATGGTCGAGTTCCGCATTCTCGGTGGCTTGGAAATGCTCTCCCCGGAAGGCCGTGTCACGGTGGCCGGCGGTTTTCAGCGGATGCTGCTGCAGGCCCTGCTGGTGAGCGAGGGAAAGGCGGTGTCCAGTGCGACGCTGATGGCCGAACTGTGGGCGGAGTCGGCTCCGGCGGGTGCGGCCAACGCCCTCCAGGCGCACGCCAGCCGGCTCCGCAAGAAACTCAGGACGATCGAGCCGGGGCGCACCACACCACGCCTGGTCTGCCTGCCGTACGGCTATCAGCTCCTCATGGACGGCGCCCGGCTGGACGCCACGACCTTCATGGAGAGCGCGGCGCGGGCCGAACGGCTGCGCGCCGAGGCACCCGAGGAGACGGTCACGCTGCTGCGCGGCGCGCTGCGCCTCTGGCGCGGCGCCGTCTGCGGCGGCAGCCCCGGCGGGCCGCTCGGGAAGGCCGCCGCCGCGCGCTACGAGGAGCACCGGCTGCGGGCCCTGGAGACGCTGTTCGACAGCGAGCTGCTGCTGGGCCGGCACGCCGCGGTCCTCGCGGAGCTGCGCGAGGCCCACCTGGCCGACCCCCTGCGCGAACGCTTCTGCGAGCAGCTCATGGTCGCGCTCTACCGCTCGGGCCGGCAGGCGGAGGCGCTGGACACCTGCCGGCAGACCTGGCAGTGCCTGGTCGAGCAGCTCGGCGTGGACCCGTCCCCGTCGCTGCGCCGGGTGGAGCACGCCATCCTGGTCCAGGACCCGGGGCTGGACCGCGGCCCGGTCTCGGCGGTGCGCGCGGCCCGGGTGCCCTCGCGCGGCTGACCTCTTCGGTGCCGTACGCGCACGACGGCCGCCCGCCGTCCTCCGGAGGGCGGCCGCGGGCTTCTCAGGCGGCCCGGCGGTGCCGCCCCGCCCGCTCGTGGTCCGCCCGCATCGGGGCGCTGACCTCGTGCAGGAAGACGGCGACCTCCCGGTAGGAGGCGGCGAACCCCAGCTCCCGGTACGGCAGGCCGTGCGCCGCGCAGTACGTGCGCACGATCTTGCGGCACCGGCCGAGGTTCTGGCGCGGCATCGCCGGGAAGAGGTGGTGCTCTATCTGGTAGTTCAGACCCCCGTAGAGGAAGTCCGTCAGCGGGGAGGGGCGGACGTTGCGGGACGTCAGCACCTGCCGCTCCAGCCAGTCCAGGGACTCCTCCTCGCCCTCACGGACCGCCATGCCCTTGTGGTTCGGCGCGAAGACCAGCCCCAGGTACACCCCGGTCAGCGCCTGGTGGACCAGGAGGAACGCCAGGGCCTTCAGCGGCGGCAGCACCAGCAGCAGGGCGCCCAGGAAGACGACCGCCCGGGCCGCCAGCAGGAAGCCCTCCAGCAGGGGGCGGCGCATCACCCCGCGGGCGACCGCCAGCACCGAGGTCTTCTGGATCTTGTACGCCTCCAGGACGAGCAGCACGAAGAAGAGCACCGCCTGGTGGCGCACGACGAACCGCTGCCGCGCGGTCCGCTTCGCGTACTGCTTGACGTGGAACACGGCCGTGCGCCGGGCGATGTCGGGATCGCGGTCGATGTGGTTCGGGTGACTGTGGTGACGGTTGTGGTGGCCCACCCACCACCCGTAGCTGATCCCGTTGACGAGGTTCAGATGGACCAGCCCCACCGCGGCCGCCGCCCGCTTGTCGCGGAACATCGCCTTGTGCCCCGCGTCATGGCCCATGAAAGCGCACTGCACGGAGAACAGCGCCAGATACGCGGCGACGGCCAGCTGGTACCAGGAGTCGCCGACGAGGACGAACGCCGCCAGTCCGGCGCCGAACAGCACCGCGTTCAGCGCCAGCCGGCAGACGTAGTGCCGGGGCCGCAGCGCGAGCAGCCCCGCGCCCCTGACCCGGTGGAACAGCTCGTTGAACGGCGCACCGGGCAGCGCGCCGGAACGGTACGGGGATACGTAGGTCATGCCGGATGGCCTCCTGGGATGTCGGTGGCGGCGCACGGCTACAGCGCGTTGGCCGCCCGGAAGACGTGGGTCAGCGACCTGAGGGAGGCCCGTCCGCGGAAGGCGATGTACTCCGGGAACACCGTGTCCGGCGCCCACTTCTCCTTGTAGGCGAGCTGGCTGCGCGCGGGGTAGACGGCCTCGCCGCGCTCCCACAGCTTGCCCACCAGCCACCGGAACGCCGGGCTGTGACCGGACACCTCATGCTCGCGGGCGAGCCCGGTGAACGGGGTGAAGCCGAAGTGCAGCCAGCGCACGCCCTCACCCCGGAACACCTCGATCGCATGGCTGTTGATGGCCTCCGCCACCCCCGGCGGCCCGTCGGGGCGGCGCCGGCTCAGATCGTGCAGCCGGCCCGGACGGTTCCCGTAGACGGGCGAGTACGAGATGTAACCGGCCAGCCGGCCGTCGATGGTGCCGACGAACAGCCGGCGGTGCCGGCGCCCCGCGCCGCCGTGCTGGCCCACCAGGAACTCCAGCGGCCTGGCGTGCTTCCCCTTGCCGGCGAGCCAGCACGCGTCCAGCTCCCGCAGCGCGCCGTCCCACTCGTCCGCGGTGGCCTCCCGCACGGTCAGGCCGCTGCGCCGGGCCCGCGAGATCTTGTTCCGGAGCCGTACGAAGCGGGAGCCGCGCAGGCTGAACGAGGCCAGGTCCACCGCGTAGGACGCGCCGATCTGGTTGACGGTGAAGCCCTCCGCCGCGTACCGCACGGCGTCGGCGTGCTGGAGCTGGATGCCCACCAGCCGCAGCCGTTTACGGCGCGCGTACCCGGTGAACGCGGCGAGCAGCCGGGAGTAGTCCTCAGCGGGTGCGAAAGGCCCGCCGAACTGGACCAGGCAGCGTCCCGAACGCCGGTAGACGATCACGCCGTCCACACCGGGGACGGTGAAATGGCTGTTCCCCTCGTTGAGTGCCAGAAAAGCGCTCGGATTCGCGGAGCCGGTAAATGTGCTGATGGCGTGGTGAGTCAGAGCGCCCGGGACCGATTCGGTGGTCATACGTGCATTCCTCCGAGCCTGCGCAGTGGACGGGCCGATCTCCGAGTAGAGCAGTGCGGGACGGCCGCGACAAGTAATTCCCGGGCCGCGGAACGGAAATGGAGCCGCGGTCAGTGCGGTGTCAGCGGAATATCAGGAATCGGTCAGGGAGAGGTCAGGGCCCGGTCAGTGCGCTGGGCCAGTCTCCTTTCCGTGAATCCCTTTCTCTTTCCGTCGAGCGCCCTCATCGTGGCCAACCCGGCGGCCGGCGGCCACTCCCCGGAACTGGTCGAGGAGCTGGCCGCCCGCTGCCGCGAACGGCTCGATGCGGTGACGGTGCACCGCACCACAGGACCGGGTGACGCCACGGCCGCGGTACGCCGCGCACTGACCGGAGGGCCCGCCGGGCACGGACCCCAACTGGTGGTGGCGGTGGGCGGGGACGGCACCGCGCACGAGACCGCCGAGGGGCTGCTCGGCCAGGACGACGGCCCCCGCGCCGCACTGCTCATGATCCCCGCCGGCAGCGCCAACTCCGGCTACCGCATGTTCTGGGACGACCGGCCCTGGCAGGACGCGGTCGCCATGGTGCTGGCAGGGCGCGCCGCGGTACGCCGCACCGACCTCGCGCGGCTGGCCGAGACCGGTGCGCACGTCTTCCTCGGCTCCTGCACGGGACTGGGCGCCGAGATCCTCGCCGCCCGCGCGGCAGCGGACGGTACGACGGCGAACGGCGCGCCGGGCGGCGGCAGTCGGGGCCCCGGCGCGGGCCGGGAACGCTACGCCCGCCTGCTGGCCGACACCGCGGCCCGCTACCGCCCCTACCCCGGCCGGGTCACCGTCGACGGCGCGGTGCTCGCCGAGGGCCCCACCGTCCTCGCCGGCGTCGGCGGCGGGCGCTACCGCGCCGGGCAGTACCTCCTGCTGCCCCGCTCCGAGCCGGACGACGGCCTGCTGGACGTCTGCGTCGTCGGCGGCCGGACCGACCCCGCGCTGCTGCCCCGGCTGGCCCGCGACGGCAGCCACCTGGACCTGCCGGACACCGCCTACGGCCGTGGCCGGCGCATCGTCCTGGAGCGGCTGGACGGCGAACGGCTCGTCCTGGAACACGACGGCGAGCTGCGCGACACCATCGCGGCCACCGCCACCTTCGAGGTGGTGCCGGGCGCCCTGCCGGTCTGGGCCGCGCACCGCGCCCGGCAGGGCGGGTGAGCCGCGATGTCCCTGCTGGCAGAGGTCGGCGGCTGGGCCGCGCGGCTCACCCCCGACGCGGTACCCGAACGCGTGCTGCGCCGCGCCGCCAGCCAGGTGCTGTCCCAGCTCGGCGCCGTCCGCGCGGGCGCCGCTCATCCGCTCGGCCGGCGCCTGACGGCGGCCTTCGGGCCGCCCCTCCAGCGCGACCCGCGGCAGGCCGCGAGCGTCCTCGCCGGCCTCGGCTCCTTCCTGAACCTCGACGACACGGCGTACGCGGGACACCTGTCGAACTCCACCGTCGCGGTGCCCCTCGCCTACGCCCACGCCCGGGGGCTGGACGGCCGCGCGCTGCTCACCGCCGTCGTCGCCGCCAACGAATGCGCGGCCCGCATCACCGCCGCCGCCACGCTGGGACCGCTGCGCGGCCAGACCGCGCTGCACGCCCACCTCGCGGGCGCGGTCGCCGGGCGGCTGCACTGCGAGCGCGCCCCGGCGCACCGCTGGACGGACGCGCTCGGCCTCGCGTACGCGCAGCCGCCCTGGCCCCTGATGCACGCCTTCCTCGCGGGCGACGCCCGGGTGCTCAACGCCTTCGGCCCGGTCCGCACCGGGCTGGACGCCTGCGACGCGGCCGCCGCCGGGCTCGGCGGCCAGCCCGACCTGCTGGAGCACCCCGACGGCTTCCTCCGCCGGTTCGCGACCGTACCGCTGCCCGAAGAGGTCACCGCGGGGCTCGGGACCCGCTGGCACACCGAGACGTTCTCGTACAAGCTGCACCCCGGCGGACCCGGCATCGACGCGGCCGTGGACTGCGCGCTGGACCTCCATTACGACCTGGGCGCCCCGGACGCGGCGCAGCTCGCCACCCTCGTCGACGACGTACACGTCGCGGCGTCCCTCTACACGGTGCTCGCCGCACGGCGGGCCCGCCGCTACCTCGACGGGCCGCGCCGGCCGCTCGGCGCCCTGGTCCTGGACGTCGCGTACCCGGTGGCCACCGCACTGCTCACCGGGCGGCTGACCGTCGCCGACCTGGAACCGCCGGCCGCCGACGACCCGGTACGCCGGGCGGTGGCCGGAAAGGTACGGCTGTGCCACGACCCCGGCCTGACCCGTGCGCTCCTCGCCTCCGAGGCACCGTTCGGCGAGGCGCTGCGCCGGGCGGGCCCGGCGGGCACGGCGTGGCTGCGCGAGTTCGGCGGCGAGGACCTGGTCCGCACGGCGGGCGAACCGGGCACGCCCGCAGCGGACTTCACGTCCGCGACCAAGGCCACCGGCGCGCGGGTGACGGTCCGCCTCACCGACGGCCGCACCGCCGTACGCGAGCTGCTGATCCCCTACGGCGCGGCGGGCCCGCACACCCACGCGCACCACGCCGAGCTGGTACGGGAGAAGTTCCGGGCGCTCGGCGGGCCCGCCCGCGTCGCCGACGCACTGCCCCGCCTGCCGGAGATGAGCGCCGCCGAACTGGCCGCGTGGACGGCCGCCGCGCTGGACCCGGCAGCCGGGGATCAGGCGGCCGTCAGCGATCCGTCAGGCGTCCGTGCCACTGTGACGGCGCAGTCCCACCGGTCGCCGGACGGGTCCCTCCCGCGCACCGCCCGGCCCGTCCGGCGCACCGGTCCGGCCGACGACATCCTGGAGGAGCGACTCCCGTGAGTGCTGCGGCGGAAAGCGGACCCGGTACGGACGCGGAGACCCTCCGCCTGTACCGGGCCCACCTGAGCAAGGGCCGCGCGACCGTGGCCGAACTGTTCGGCGGCCGGACGGAGGTCGCCTCGTCCGGCGCCTGGCTCACCACCGGCGACGGCGGGCGGTACCTGAACTGCGGCGGGTACGGCGTGTTCCTGATGGGCGCGAAGCATCCCCTCGTCATGGCGGAGGTACGCCGCCAGCTCGACGTGCACCCGGTCGCCACCCGCATCCTCCTGGAGCCGGCCGTCGCGCGCGCCGCCGCGGCACTGACCGCGGTCACCCCGCCCGGCCTGGACCGCGTGCACTTCTCGCTCTCCGGCACCGAGGCGGTCGAGACCGCGCTGAAGCTGGCCCGCGCGAACGGCAGGCGGCACGTCGTCGCCACGCACATGGGCTACCACGGCAAGACGCTCGGCGCCCTGTCGGTCTCCGGCAAGGACGTCTACCGGGAGCCGTTCCGCCCCCTGCTGGACGGCGTCACCCACGTCCCGTACGGGGACGCCGACCTGATGGAGAAGGAGCTGGCCGAACGGCCCGGCGAGGTCTGCGTGATCGTCGAGCCGGTGCAGGGTGAGGGCGGCGTGGTCCTCCCGCCGGACGGCTACCTCCGCGACGTCGCCGCACTGTGCCGCGCGTACGGCGGGTTCCTCGTCCTGGACGAGGTGCAGACCGGCCTGGGCCGGCTGGGCACGTGGTGGGGCGCGGACGCGGCCGGGGTGGTGCCCGACGTGCTGGTCGCGGGCAAGGCACTGGGCGGCGGCGTCGTCCCGGTCTCGGCGGCGATCGCCACCCCCGAGGCCTTCCGCCCGTTCGACAAGGACCCCTACCTCCACACCGGCACGTTCTCCGGCGCCCCGCTCCTCATGGCCGCCGTACAGGGCGCGGTCCGCGCCGTACAGGAGGACGACCTCGTCGCGCGTGCCGCGGCGCTCGGTGCCCGGCTGCTGCCGCCGCTCATCGAGATCGCCGCGCGCAACGTCCCGGGGCTGGTCACCGAGGTACGCGGCCGCGGGCTGCTCATCGGGGTCGAGCTGGTGGAGGCGGGTCTCGCGGGCGAGCTGCTGATCGAACTCTTCAACCACGGCGTGGTGGCCAACCACTCGATGAACGGCAGCAACGTGGTGCGGTTCACCCCGCCCGCCGTGCTCACCGACGCGGACGTGGACCATCTGCTGGCCGCCTTCGACGCGGCCACCCGCGACCTGGTCGAGCACGCTGCCCGGATGCCGGAAAGGCGGTAGCAGACATGCGGCACGTGACCGTGGAAGCGCTCATCCCCGACGTCCCGGCGGAGGACGTCTTCGATGCCGTCCTGCACTTCGAGCGCTACCCCGAACTGACCCCGCACGTACGCTCCGCCGTGGTCCACGAAGGACCGCCGCGGCCCGGCGGCAGCTCCAGCTGGGAACTGTACTTCCGCAGCGGGCTGCTGCGCTGGACGGAGCGCGAGGAGTACGACCGGGACGGGCTGCGCATCGCCTTCCGGCAGACCGACGGCGACTTCGACCAGCTGTCCGGCACCTGGCTGCTCCGGCAGACCGGACCGGACTGCGCCCTCCGCTTCGACGCGGACTTCTGCTTCGGCATCCCCAGCATGGCCGGCATCCTCGACCCGATCGCCGCGCGCGTCATCGAGGAGACCATCGCCTGGGCGGTCACCGGCATGTTCCCCGGCGTCCGGCTCGGCGCCGGGACCGGCGCGGCGGCGGTGTCCGGTACGGGCCGGGCCGCCGGCACGGGGGAGTGAGAACGGTGGACCAGGCCAACCCCTTCGAGACCCGCACCACCTTCCTGCTGCACCGGGCCGAGTACCTGGCCGGGCTCGCCGCGACGGTCGTGCTGATCGTGCTGCACTTCGACGAGATCCGCTGGCTCCCGGCGCTGCTCCTCTTCGCGTACATCGACGTCATCGGCTACCTGCCCGGTGCGCTCGCCTACCGCCGCAGCCCCGACCGGCGCATTCCCAAGGTCTACTACGTCCTCTACAACACCATGCACAGCCTGATCACGGCGGGCGCCGTCGCCGCGCTGTGGTGCTGGCTGGTGCGCCCCGAGTGGGCCCTGCTGGCGCTGCCGCTGCACCTGTGCGGCGACCGCGGCCTGTTCGGCAACTTCCTCAAGCCCTTCGCCCTGCCTTTCGAGCCCGTGCCCGAGCCGCTGTACCGGCGGCTGGCCGACGCCCTGCGCCCCCGCGCGGCGGGCACCAGGGTCCCGGCCCCCGCGGCCGTCCCGGCGCCGGCCGGCGGGCCGGTCCGCACCCACCACAGGAGGACACGCAGCGATGACTGACGCCGCCACACCCGCAGCGGACTGGGACACGGCGCCCGGACTCCTCGACGGGGCCAAGACCCTCGACCTCACCGCGCAGCAGTGCGACCTCGCGTACTGGCTCCGCCACGTCGCCCAGGGCACCCTGCGCGGCCGCGCGGTCACCGGACACGCCGACGACGCGCCGGTCCCCGCGTACATGAAGGAGCCGGGCCCGCTGCGCGAGGCCCTCACCCTGGAACTCGGCTTCCGTTCGGTGGCCGAGGAGATGGCCACCCGGGCACTCGGTCATTACGTCGCCAACGCCCCCGGCATCGCCGAGCTGGAGTTCTACGCCACGCAGCTGCTGGACGAGGCCCGGCACGCCCGGGTCTTCCGCGAGCACCTGGTCGAACTCGGCCACCCCGCGCGGACGTTGGTACAGGACATCGACGAGATGGCCGCCGACTACCGCACGCGGGTGCTCCGCCCGATCGAGGAGTACTGCCTGGAAGTCGTCCGCGACCGGGCCGACTTCGCGGGCGGCGTGGCCGTCTTCACCCTCATCGTCGAAGGCGTCCTCGCGCCCGCCGCCGAACTCAGCGAGCGCAAGTGGGACCCGCTCGACCCGGCCGCCGGGGAGATCGCCCGCGGCGCCGCCATCGACGAGATCCGCCACCTCACCGTCGGCAGTTCGATCCTCCGCGACCACCTTGCAGCGCACCCCGAGTACCGGCCGCGGCTGCTGGACATCCTGCGCGAGGGCCGGAAGCTGTGGGACGAGCTGCCCGACGCCGAGTACGTCCTGGCCCGCGAGGAGCTCTTCCAGGAGGGCATGCGGCAACACGCCGACGTGGTCGGCGACCACGAGGTCTGGCCCGGTCGCCGGCTGCTCGACACCACCCCCGAGGAGCGGTACGAGACGGCCGGGCGCTGGACGGACGAGATGGCCGGGGTCCGGCTGGTCCACATGGGGCTCCCGGAGGCCGTCGCGGTACTGGGCGGAGAGGGCTGAGGGGGCGCGGTGAACGGTGACCAGCTGACCCGGGCCGGCGTGCCCGCCGCGGTCGTGGCCGGAGTGGGCGGCCACGTGCCGCCCGGCGTGCTGACCAACGACGACCTCAGCGCCCGCCTGGACACGACGGACGAGTGGATCCGTTCCCGGACCGGCATCGCCCGGCGCCGTGTCGCCCCGCGCGGCACGGCCACCTCCGACCTGGCGGTGGCGGCCGGCCGGCGGGCTTTGCGCTCCGCGGGCTCGCCCACGGTGGACGCGGTGCTGGTGGCCACCATGACGCCGGATCATCAGGCGCCGGCCACCGCGCCGGAGGTCGCCGCACGGCTGGGCCTCGGTGACGTGGCGGCCTTCGACATCGGTGCGATGTGCTCCGGGTTCGTCTACGGGCTCGGCGTCGCCTCCGGAATGATCGCCGGGCGCGTCGCGGAACGCGTCCTGCTCATCGGCGCCGAGGTGCTGACCACGGTCGTCGACCCGGAGGACCGTTCGGTGGCGGCGCTCCTGGCCGACGGGGCGGGTGCGGTGGTGCTGCGCGCGGGCAGGCCGGACGAGCCGGGCGCGGTCGGCCGCGTCGTCCTCGGCAGCGACGGCACCCGTGGCGAACTGCTCAAGATCGCCGGCGGCGGCTCCCGGGAACGGCAGAGCGGCCACCCGCCGGCGCCCGGCAGCGCGTACTTCCGCATGCGCGGCCGGGAGGTCTTCCGGCAGGCCGTGGAGCGGATGTCGGACGCCTCACGCACCGCACTGGAAGCCGCGGGCTGGAAGAGCGGCGACGTCGACCGGCTCGCAGCGCACCAGGCCAACGCCCGCATCCTGGCCGCGCTCGGCGCCGAACTCGACATCCCCGCCGAGCGGCAGCTCAGCAACATCGCCGACACCGGCAACACCGCCGCCGCCTCCGTCCCCCTGCTGCTGGCCGACAGCGCACGGGACGGTGGGCTCCTGCCCGGCCACCGGCTCCTGCTGACCGCCTTCGGCGGCGGCCTCACCTGGGGCGCCACCACCCTGGTGTGGCCGGACGTGACCCCCTGCCACTGACAGCGGCGCGGCGCCGCCGGGACTTCCGGCGCGCACGGCTCCCCACCCGCCCACAAATCCCCATCCGCCCACGAAACCCCATCCGCCCACGACTTCCGAGGAGCGACCGTGTTCGAGCAGCTGAAGGAGATCCTCGCCGGCAAGCTCCAGGTGCCGGCCGACCTGATCACCATGGAGGCCACGCCCGAGGCCATCGAGCTGGACTCCCTGGCCGTCGTCGAGCTCTCCCTCGTCCTGGACAAGGAACTCGGCATCAAGATCAGTGACGACACCCTCGCCCAGGCCGGCACCGTCGGCGACATCGTCCGGCTCATGGAGGAGCAGGGGGCGGCCCTCTGATGCCCGGCGCTGAGGCGGCCGTCACCGGCATCGGGCTGGTCAGCCCGGCGGGCATCGGCACCGCACCGAACTGGGAGACGCTCTGCGCGCCCAAGCCCGCCGCCGCCCTGGACCCGGAGCTCGACGGCGTACCGGTACGGCTCTCCTGCCGGGTGCCGGACTTCGACCCGGCCGCGCTCCTCGGGGCGCGCCGGGCCCACCGGCTGGACCGCTGCGTCCAGTTCGCGCTGGTGGCCGCGCGCGAGGCGCTCGCCGACGCCGGCCTGGACCCGGCCGGCTGGGACGGCGCACGGGTCGGCGTGGTGCTCGGCTGCGGACTCGGCGGACCCGCCACCCTGGAGCGCGAGCACCAGGTGCTGCGCGAGGAGGGCGCCGAGTGGGTCTCGCCCCTGCTGCTGGCGATGCATCCGGCCGGCATGCTGGCGGGCCAGGTGGCGATCGAGTGCGGCGCCCGCGGTCCCAACCTCGTGGTGAGCACCGCCTGCACCTCGGGCACCGCCGCCATCGGTGTGGCCAGGGACCTGCTCGCGCTCGGCCGCTGCGACGTCGTGCTGGCCGGCGGGGCCGAGGCCCCCGTCACCCCGCTGACCGTCGCCGGCTTCGCCCAGATGGGCGCCCTCTCCCGGCGCCACCACGACCCGTCGGGCGCGTCCCGCCCCTTCGACGCGGACCGGGACGGCTTCGTGACGGGGGAGGGCGCCGGACTGCTGGTACTGGAGCGCCCCGAGCACGCGCGGGCCCGCGGGGCACGCGTACGCGCCCGTATCGTCGGTCACGGGGGTACCGCCGACGCGCACCACATCACGGCCCCGCACCCCGAAGGCCGGGGCATCGAGGCCGCGATGCGGGCGGCGCTCGCCGACGCCGACGCGTCCCCGGACGCGGTGGCGCACGTCAACGCCCACGGCACGGCCACCCCGCTCAACGACCGCACCGAGGCCCGCGTGGTGCGCCGGGTGCTCCCGGGCGGTCCGCTGGTGACCTCCACCAAGGGCGTCACCGGCCACCTGATCGGCGCTGCCGGTGCGGTGGAGGCCGCGTACACCGTCCTGACCGTGGAACACGGCCTGGTGCCGCCGACCGCCAACCTCGACCGGCCGGACCCGGCCGTCGACCTCGACCTCGCCACCGCCCCCACCCGCCGCAGCGTCGGCCTGGCCCTCACCCACTCCATCGGCTTCGGGGGCCAGAACGCGGTCCTCGCGGTGGCCGCAGCCTAGCGGGGCGGCCCGGCGGACCGGCCGGGCCGCCCTCGCCTGTGGCTGCCTACCTGCGGCTGCCTACAGCACCGGGATGTCGTCCTGGCGGAGGATGGCCCGTTCCAGCGCGCGCAGCTCCCGGCCCGGTTCCAGGCCCAGTTCGGCCACGAGGTGGTGCCGGGCCCGCTGGTAGGAGGCCAGCGCCTCGGCCTGCCGGCCCGACCGGTACAGCGCCGTCATCAGATAGCCGCTCAGCCGCTCGTTCAGCGGGTGCTCGCCCACCAGGCCGGTCAGTTCGTGGACCAGCGCCCGGTGCCGGCCCAGCCGCAGCTCCAGCTCGATGCGCTTCTCGGCCGCCGCGATCCGCTCCTCCTCCAGCTGCGCCGCCGCCCTGCCCACCGCGGCACCCTGCAGTCCGGACAGCGCGGGCCCGCGCCACAGGCCGAGCGCGGCACGGTACAGCTCGGCGGCCTGCTCCCCGCAGCCCCGTGCCGCCGCCAGATCGGCGGCCGCCACCTCCTCCCGGAACACGTCCACGTCCAGGTCACCGGGGTCGGTGTGCAGGACGTAGCCGTGCGTACGGGTCTCGATCCGGCGGCCGTCCTGTGCCGCGTCGGCCAGCTTGTGGCGCAGCTGGGAGATGCAGATGTGGATCTGGCTGCGCGCGGTGGCCGGCGGCCGTTCCGCCCAGACCGCTTCGATCAGTCCGGCCACCGGTACGACGCGCCCGGCACTCAGCAGCAGGGTGGCGAGGATCAGCTTCTGCCGTGCCGCGCGCAGGGGCAGCGGGCATGGTCCGTGGCCCACCTCCAGGGGGCCCAGGAGGCGGAAGAAGGGCGGTTCGGCGCGTCGGGGACAGGGGTCGGAAGGGTGCATGGACCTTCTCCGTGGCGAGAGAGCGTGGGGGTGCCGTGCTTCCGGACCGTGCGCACACTAGAGGGTTTGCCAATTCCCGCTCAAGCTGGGTGAATCGGTGCGGATGAACATGAGCCAACCGCGGTACCGAGGTTGCGTCCGAGGTCGGCCCGCGATGTCAGCGGACCGTCAGCCACCGGTCAGCGGCGACCCGCACCATGGCGGGGACCGCTGGCGGACCACGGAAGCGAGGACGACGGTGCACCTGCCCGCAGAGGACGACCTGCGCCGGGAGCGCGCCCGCTTCCTCGACACGATCGAGAGCCTCACCGACGCGGAGTTCGAGGGCGCGCGGACGCTGTGCGCCGGCTGGGCGCCGCGCGACGTCCTCGCCCACGTGACCGGCACGGACCGGCTCGGCGACTACCTCGCCAAGGGACTGTGGATCGACCGGGCCAACTCCGCACAGGTACGCAGGGGCCGGGAGCTGAGCCGGGCCGAACTGACGGCGGCCGGCCGTCGCTGGGCCGCACGTCCCTCCCTCTTCGGCCGCTGCGCCGCCGCCTTCCTCCTCGGCGACCTCGCCGTCCACCACCAGGACGTACTGCGCGGACTCGGCCGCAGCCGCCGCCTGCCGCGCGCGGTGGAGCGCGCCGTCTACCAGGAAGGCGTCCTGCTCAGCTTCGAACACAACCGGCGCCTGCTGCGCCACCGCGTGGTGCCCACCACCGCGGGCGTGCCCGCGCTCGGCCGCGGCCCCGAGGTGCGGGGCACGGCCGAAGCGCTCGGCCTGTGGCTCGGCGGGCGGGACGCGGTGACCGGAGAGCTCCAATTCGCCACCGCACACCGGGAGTTCGCGGAAGGGCAAGACCGTTCCGGACCGCCGGCAGTTACCATCTGACCGTCCGGTGTGGGCGACCGCCCGGTGAGACGAAGCCCTGGAACCTGGAGTCTGGAGCCCGATGTCATGACCACCCGGCCCGCGTACACCACGGACCAGCTGCTGGAGTCCATGCCGCTCGCCGTCACCCTGGGCGTCCGGATCGACTCGGCCGGACCCGCCGCCGTCGAAGGGCACCTGGACCACTCGGCCGCGCTGACGACGCTCGGCGGTGCCCTGCACGGCGGGGCGCTGATGACCCTGGCCGACTCCGTCGGCGCGGTCTGCGCCTTCCTCAACCTGCCGCCGGACGCCACCACCACGACGCTGGAGTCCAAGACCAACTTCCTGCGTGCCGTGCGTGAGGGCTCGGTCCGGGCGACGGCGCGCCCGCTGCACGCCGGCCGGACCAGCATCGTCGTGGAGACCGACCTGCACGACGACCACGGCCGGCACATCGCCAGGACCACCCAGACGCAGGCGGTGCTCCCGGCCCGGACGACGGCCTGACCGGGGAGCCGCCCCGCCCGGTACGGACGGTGGTGCCCGTACCGGCCGTGCTCACCTGGTGCGGTGCGTCAGCCGGACCCACGGGTCGGTGAGCGCCTCGGTCAGCCAGTCCAGCGCGGCCCGGCCGGTGCGGACCGGGTTGGCCAGCCGGCCCACGCCGTCGATGACGATCTCCACCAGGTCGCCTTCCCGCAGCGTGAAGTCCAGCTCCGGCACGATGCCCGTCCCGGTCGAGAGCACCGCGCCGTCCGGGAACGGCTGGCCGTGGAAGAGATGGCGTACCAGGTCCTGCGGGGTGCGGTGGAAGGCGGCGGTGGAGGTCGTGGCCTCGTAAGCGGCCCCGCCGCCCCGGTGCACGGTCATGGTGATCTTCAGGGCCGACGGGTCGGCGATCTCCCATGCGGGCACGATGCCCGGCGAGAGCGCCGTACTCCCGGCGTAGATCTTGGCCTGTGGGAGGTACAGCGGATTCTCGCCCTCGATGGAGCGGGAGCTGACGTCGTCGGCGACGAGGTAGCCCACGGTCTCGGCGTGCCGGTTCAGGACGAGCGCGAGCTCCGGTTCCGGTACGTTCAGCGCGGAGTCGTCCCGTACGGCGACCGGTTCGCCGTCGGTCACCACGCGCCAGGGCACGGACTTGAAGAACAGCTCGGGACGCCCGGCGTCGTAGATCCGCTCGTACACCGACTGCTCGGTGCTCTCCGCGATCCGCGCCTCCCGCGAGCGCTCGTACGTCACGCCCGCCGCCCACACCTCCGTCAGCCCGTCCACCGGCGGCAGCAGGAGCACCTCCGTCCCGGTGGCGTCCGGCTCGCGTGCCGCCGTCTCCTCGACCAGTGCGCGGAGTTCGGCGGCGGTGCGGTGCAACAGGTCCGCGAGGCGGGGTGCCCCGGGGACGGCGCGGATCGCGCCGCTGCCGTCCGCGAGCCCGGTGCGGACCGCACCCGTGGTGTCAACGAAGCGCACGATGCGGGTCATCGGTGGTCTCCTCCTGGTCGGTGTCCGGGTGGGTGGTGGGGGAGGTGCGGAGGCCGGCCCAGCGGAAGCCGGTGACGACCGCCGCGCCGGCGGCGACGATCAGCGTGATGACGTGGAGGCCGTTGGTGCCGGAGCCGGTGGCCGACTCGGTGACGCCCATGACGTACGGGCCGAGGAAGCCGCCGAGGTTGCCGAAGCCGGAGATCAGCGCGATGGTGCCGGCCATCTGGACGCCGGTGAGGATCGTCGGCGGCACGGTCCAGAAGACCGGCTGGGCGCCGAGGAAGCCGAACGCCGCGACGCACAGGGCCGCCACCGCGGGGACCGGCGGCAGCAGCGCCCCGCCGACGAGACCGGCCGCGGTGAGGACCAGCGCGAGCCGGAGCGGGCCGCGCCGGTTGCCGCTGCGGTCCGAGAGCCAGGGCAGGACCAGCACGCCCAGCAGCGCGCACACCCAGGGCAGGGCCGAGACGAAGCCGATGCCGACGTCGTCCAGGCCGTCGATCCGGCCGACCAGCGCGGGCAGCCAGAAGGTGACCCCGTAGACGCCGATCTGGATGGCGAAGTACACGAACATCAGGCGCAGTACGCGACTGTCGCCGACGATCTCGCGGATACGGCGGGGCGGATGCGCGTCCGCCGCCGGGCGGTCCGCCTCGATCTGCGCGGTCAGCAGCGCCTTCTCCTCGTCGGTCAGCCAGCGCGCGTCCTCGGGGCGGTCGGTGAGCAGCCACGGCACGGCGAGCGCCAGGAGCACCGTCGGCGCGCCCTCCAGCAGGAACATCCACTGCCAGCCGTCCAGTCCGGCCATGCCGTGCAGCCCGATGAGGTAGCCGCCGAGCGGGTTGCCGATGATGCTGGAGACGGCCACGGCGGACTGGAACATGCCGGTCGCCTTCCCCCGGTCGGCGGCCGGGAACCAGTATGTGAGGTAGAGGATCACGCCGGGGAAGAAGCCCGCCTCGGCGGCGCCGAGCAGGAAGCGCAGCACGTAGAAGCCGGTGGGGCTGGCGGTCAGCGCCATCGCGCAGGACAGCAGGCCCCACACGAACATCAGCACGGCGAGCCAGCGGCGGGCGCCCCAGCGGTGCAGCACCAGGTTGGAGGGCACGCCGAGCAGCGCGTAGCCGACGAAGAAGACACCGGCGCCGAAGCCGTAGGCGGCCGCGTCGATCCCGGCGTCGGTGGCCAGGTGGGTCTTGACCAGCGCGACGTTCGTGCGGTCGAGGAAGCTGAGCACGAACATCAGGAAGAGGGGTGGGAGCAGGCGCCTGGCCACTTTCCGGCGCACGGTGTCCGCGTTCATCTGACCTCCTGAGGGAGACATCTGACCGCTGGACCGTACGAGCCGCATGCCGCTCGGGCAATACTCCGCACACCGGCAATTTTTCTTGGCGAAACATCTGGTCGGGCATGAAGACATCTGACATCTTGGTCGCGCTGCGCCGCAGCGCCCCTCACCCGACGCACCCGTACAGGAGTGAGCGCCGATGACCGCCCGTATCGTCTCCGTCGAGACCACTGATCTCCGTTTCCCCACCTCGCGGGAGCTCGACGGCTCGGACGCCATGAACGAGGCCCCCGACTACTCGGCCGCGTACGTCGTCCTGAAGACCGAAGGCGCGGACACCCCCGAGGGCCACGGCTTCACCTTCACCATCGGCCGCGGCAACGACCTCGCCGTCCACGCGGCCCGTGCGATCGCCGAACGGGCCGTCGGCATGACCGTCGAGGAGATCACCGGCGATCTCGGCGGCTTCTCCCGCCACCTGCTCGGCGACAGCCAGCTGCGCTGGCTCGGCCCCGACAAGGGCGCCATCCACCTCGGCACCGCCGCCGTCGTCAACGCCGCCTGGGACCTGGCCGCCAAGCAGGCCGGCAAGCCCGTCTGGAAGCTGCTCGCCGACATGACGCCCCGGCAGATCGTCGACCTGGTGGACTGGCGGTACCTCAAGGACGCGCTCACCCCCGAGGACGCGCTCGCCATGCTGGAGGAGAAGGCCGCGGGCCGGGCCGAACGCGAGGCGCACGTTCGGGAACACGGCTACCCCGCCTACACCACCAGCGCCGGCTGGCTCGGCTACGACGACGCCAAGCTCGCCCGGCTCTGCCAGGAGGCCGTCGACGCGGGCTGGGACTCCGTCAAGCTCAAGGTCGGCGCCGACCTCCAGGACGACGTCCGGCGCTGCCGCATCGCCCGCGACATCATCGGCCCGGACCGCCGGCTGATGATCGACGCCAACCAGACCCTCGGCGTCGACGAGGCGATCGCCTGGGCCAAGGCGCTGGCGGAGTTCGACATCTGGTGGTTCGAGGAGCCCACCAGCCCCGACGACGTGCTCGGCCACGCCGCCATCGCCCGGCAGATCGGCCCCACCCACGTCGCCACCGGCGAACACGCCCACAACGCCGTGATGTTCAAGCAGTTCCTCCAGGCCGGCGCCCTCGGCATCTGCCAGATCGACGCCTGCCGGCTCGGCGGCGTCAACGAGGCGGTCGCGGCCCTGCTGCTGGCCGCCGCGCACGGCGTACCGGTCTGCCCGCACGCCGGCGGCGTCGGCCTGTGCGAACTCGTCCAGCACCTGTCGGTGTTCGACTACATCGCGGTCAGCGGCTCCATGGAGAACCGCGTCATCGAGTACGTCGACCACCTCCACGAGCACTTCCACGACCCGGTCCGCATCCGCGGCTCGCGCTACCTCGTCCCCGAAGCACCCGGCTACAGCGCGCGGATCCGCCGCGAGACGCTCGCGGAGTACCGCTACCCGGACGGCCCGGTCTGGAGCGGCGGCGGCCGGGTGGCATCCTGACGTCCATGCCCACCAAGAGAGAGCGGCCGGGCCGCGGCGACGGGACCGGCGCCGGCGGCGGCAGCGTCGTCGACGAGGCGATCGGCCGGCTGCGCAAGCGCATCGAGAGCGGCGAGTTCGCGCCCGGTCACCGCCTCCCCCCGGAGGCGGTGCTCGCCGCCGAGCTGGAGCTGTCCCGCCCCTCGCTCCGCGAGGCGGTCCGCGCGCTGGCCATGGCGGGGGTGCTGGACGTCCGGCGCGGGGACGGCACCTTCGTCACCGACCTGCACCCCGAGCGGCTCCTCAGCGCCCTAGGCAGCTTCCTGGACCTGGCCCAGGACACCGGCCTGGACGAGATGCTGGAGTGCCGCAAGGTCCTGGAGCCCGGCGCCACCGCACTGGCGGCGACCCGTATCGACGACGCCGCGCTGGACGGGCTGCTGGAGCGCATCGAACGGATGCGGACCCTCCAGGACCCGGAGGAACTGGTCCGCGAGGACCTCGCCTTCCACGCGGACATCGTCGCCGCGGCCGGAAACCGCACGCTGACGTCCCTGGTCTCCTCCGTCACCCAGCGCACCGCCAGAGCCCGCATCTGGCGTGCCCTGGTCAAGTCGGACGTCATCTCCTGGACCCACCAGCAGCACATGGACATCTACGCGGCGCTGCGCGCGCACGACAGCCTGGCGGCGTTCACCGCGGCCAGCCGCCACGTGGGCGACGTGGAACTGTGGGTCCGCGAACGCCTGGACCCGCTCCGTACGCGCGCCGCCGATCACTCGTCCCGCGGCCAGTAGTCCAGGTCGCCGCCCCGCCACTCGATGAGTGCGGGATCGGCCAGCGGGATCTCCGCGGCGTCGGACAGCCCGGCCCGGCGCAGGAACTCCGCGACGTCCCCGCGGCCGTGGGCGAGCCCCACGATCTGGCCGTGGATGGTCACCCGCCGCCCACCGGCGGCGGGCGGATACACGATCACCGGTGGATGTGTGGTCATACCCCCAGGCTGTCTCCCCGCTGCCCGCCGCGCATCCCGAAGCCCGTATTCCGCTCGTGACGATGGCCGGAGGAGGGGTTCCGGTACGTGCTCCGGACGGCGTCACGCGCGGTCGAGGGAGGACCGGCGGGCGGCTACCATCGGCGCATTCGTGGCTGTCGCCGGGAGGAAGAGGAAGAGATGGGCCTGTTCCGCCGCGGACCGAAGAGGGACCCGCGCGACACCCCGCGCGACGGGGAGTTCGGATTCTTCTCCGACCGGGAGGGCGGGTTCTTCCGCGGCCAGGTGCGGTCGGCCTTCGCCGAGCAGGGCCTGGAGGTGACGGTGTACGCCGGCATGGTCACCGATTCGGCGGGCCGGCAGTTCGGCCTCGGCAACCTCGCCGCCGTCTGCCACCGCGACCGCCGCGGTGAGCGCGCCTGGCCCGCGCTCGTCCGGGACCACGTCGGCAAGGTCCTCCGTACGATGGACGGCCCGCAGCCGCTGGAGACGCTGCCCGAGGACGAGATCCGGGCCCGGCTCTACCCGCGCGTCGTCGCCGAGGACTCCCTCCCCGCCTCCGACGCCTTCCGGTACGCCCGTCCGCTCGCCCCCGGCCTGCGCGAGGTGCTCGCGCTCGATCTCCCCGAGGCCGTGCAGATGCTCGGCGAGGACTCGCTGCTGGACATCGGGGACGTCGCCGAGCTGCGCATCCGGGCGCTGAACAACCTGCGGGCGCTGCCCGTCGAAGGGCACGAGACGGTCCGCCGCGGTGACGGCTCGGCCTTCGAAGTGGTGCTCGGCGACTCCTTCTTCACCGCCAGCCGGGTCCTCGTCCTCGACGAGCTGGCGGAGCGGCTGACCGGGGCGCCGCTGACCCCGGACGGCGCGCTGGTGGCGCTGCCCTTCCGGCACCAGCTGGCCTTCCACCGCATCCATGACGCCCAGGTCATCCCGGCGCTCCAGGCGATGGCGCAGTTCGCCGCGGCCGGGCACGAGGACTCGGCGGGCGCGATCACCCCGAACGTGTTCTGGTGGCGGCAGGGCACGATGACCCGGCTGAGTGAACCGGACGGGGAAGGGCTGCGGGTGGTCGTCGACGAGGACTTCCAGACCATGCTGGAACGCCTGGTCGAGGACGACGCCTAGGAGGCCGCGCCCGGCTACCGGCAGGGGGGCGGCGGGCATTGGTGAGGCCCCGCACACGGGGGATGATGCGGGGCCTCACTCGGTACAACGGCCGGACCCGCCAAGAGGTTCCGCCCTTCCGGAAATTTCGCGGATACCTCCATGGGAGCGGCTCGCCGACCGGGCAAATGCCGACAGAGCCGGAGATAATTTCTCAGGGGGCCGCGGGGGCAGGTCCGATACCAGGGAGTGACAGTGATCCGTGTTCTTCTCGTCGAGGACAACGGGCTCATGCGCGGAGCGCTCGCCGCACTCCTGACCCGCGAAGCGGACATCGAGGTCGTCGCCCAGGCCGGGGGAGACGGCCAGGTCCTCGCGCGGGCACTGTCCTACCGCCCCGATGTCGTCGTCATCGACGTCGACAGCCACCAGGACGAGGTGCTCGCCGCCGCGGGCACCCTGTGCGAGCGGCTCCCCGAATGCCGGACGCTGCTGGTGGCCGGGTCCCCGACGCTGGAACGGCTGCGCAGCGTACTGGCCCTGCGGCCGCCCGGCCTCATCGGGAAGGACGCGCCCTCGGACCGGCTCGTCGAGGGCATCCGCAAGGTGGTCGGGGGCCAGCGCTACATCGATCCGGGGCTGGCGCTGCTGGTGCTCGACGCGGCGCAGGACCCGCTGACGCAGCGGGAGCGGGAAGTCCTGCGGCTCGCCGCGGCCGGTACGCCCGGGCGGGAGATCGCCGACCGGCTGTCGCTGTCCGTGGGGACGATCCGCAACCACCTCTCGGCGATCACTCGGAAGGTCGGGGCGCGGAACCGGATCGACGCCATCCGGATCGCCCGGGAGTCGGGCTGGCTCTGAGCCCCGGACTCCCGTCGCCCGCGCCCTCCTCCCAGTGCCCCACCAGGTCCCGGTAGAGCGCCGACCCCGCCATCAGCTCCTCGTGCGTGCCGAGGGCGGACCGCGCACCGTCCAGCACCAGGATCCGGTCGGCCCGCAGCGCCGAACTGATCCGGTGGGCGCACACGATCAGCGTGCCCGGGCGGCGGGCGAACGCCTCCTCCGCACGCGCCTCGGCTGCCGGATCGAGATGGCAGGTCGCCTCGTCCAGCAGGACCAGCTCCGCGGGCGGCAGGTAGGAGCGTACGAGGGCCACCAGCTGACGTTCCCCGGCCGACAGCCCCTCCCGGTCCACCTGCGCGCCGTAACCGCCCAGCCGGTCCACCAGCGGCCGGGCGCCGACCTCGTCCACCGCCGCGTCCACCGCCGCCGTCGGCACGTCCGGCGCCAGATAGGTGAGGTTCTCCCACAGCGACCCCGCGAAGACGTACGCCTCCTGCGGGATCAGTACCCGGTGCCGGGCCGTCCCCCCGTCGAGGCTCCCGACCGGTACGCCGCCCAGCCGGATGCCGCCGGACCGGGGCGTGAGCACTCCGGCCACCAGCGCGGTGAACGTCGACTTCCCCGCGCCGCTCGGCCCCACGACGGCCAGGTGCTCACCCGGCCGCAGCGCGAGGTCCAGCCCGTCGATCACCGGTTCGGCGGACCGCGCGTAGCCGAACGTCACGCCGCGCAGCTCCACCCCCGCGTCCAGGGGACGCCCGCCCGCCCGGGCAGCGGACTCCACCGGCGGGCCCCCGGCCGCCTCCGCGATCCGGCCGAGCGTCACCAGCAGCCACAGCCCGCTGTCGCCGACACCCTGGACGAGCCCCTGCAACGCGGGCTGGAGCCCCTGCGACACGTACGTCACCGCGCCCAGCACCGCACCCGCCGTCACCCCCCGCTGCACCAGCCACGGCGCGCCGGCCAGCACGAGGACGAGCGGCAGCCAGCCGCCGACGGCCAGCGAAGCGGTCCGCACGGCCGTCATCCGCGCCAGCGCCCGGGTGGCCAGCGCCGAGGCGTCGATGTGCTGCCCCGCCCGCTCCCGTACGACGTCCTCGGCGCCGCACGCCACCACGTCCCGCAGCCCGCCGGTCACCTCGCTCGCCGCCCCGGCGACGCGCTCGTCCGCCAGCGCCACGTCCCGCTGCCGCGCGGCCATCGCCCGCAGCGCCCCCGCGAACAGCCCCAGGCCCACGAGGAGCGGCGGCAGCACGAACAGCAGGAGCGCGGGATCCAGGGCCGCCAGGCCGAGCAGCGCCCCCACCGAGGAGGCGGCGAACCCCTGCACGAACATCACCACAGCGCCGTACGCCTCGCGGGCGATCTCCACCTGTTCGGTCAGCCGCGCCACGCCACCGGTGTCGGCCGGCCGGCCGGACCGCGCCGACCGGCGCAGCGTGCCCGACGTCGCCAGCGTGACCAGCTCGTCCCGGAGCGGCTCGACGACGGCCGCGAGCCCGAGCGTCGCGTGCCGCGTCGCCCACGCACCGACCCCCACCGCGACCGCCAGCACCCCCAGCCAGGCGAAGCCCGTCCCGGCCCGGCCGGCGAGGAAGCCGTCGTCCACCGCGCGGGCCACCACCCACCCCGAAAGGAACGCCGGCACGGCCTGCACCAGCGACCACCCGGCGAGCCGGACGAATTCCCCGCGCCGCCGGCGCAGCGACGACCGCAGCAGCCCGGCCGCGCCCGTCACGCCGTGCCCCCGGCCCTCGCGGCCGCATCAGGGCTCACGGGCGGGTCGGGCTGGAACGCGGCCCGGTACTCCGGCCGCGACCAGAGCGCGCGGTGGGTGCCCTGCCCGCGGACCCCGCCCCCGTCCAGCCACACCACCCGGTCGGCGCGCGCCGCGGTGGACGCCCGGTGGGTCACGACGAGCCGGGTACGCCCCGCCAGGGCGCCGGTGAGGACCTGACTGACGTGGTGCTCGGTCACGGTGTCGAGGCTGGCGGCGACGTCGTCCAGCACCAGCACCCGCCCGGCCTGCACGAACGCCCGGGCCAGCCCGACCCGCTGCGTCTCGCCGCCGGAGAGCGGGGCGTCCGCCGGACACGTCCGGTATCCCTGGGGCAGCCGTCGGAGGAAGCCGTCGGCCCGCGCCGCCGTGGCCTGCCGCACCACCTCGTCGGTACCGGCAGGCCGCGGCCCCATGCCGATCGCCTCGGCGAACGTCCCGCCGAGCAGCACCGGCCGCTCGAAGCCGTACGCCACGGCCCCGCGCAGCGCGGACCTGCTGAGATCCCGCAGCGGCACGCCGTCCAGCAGCACCTCGCCCTCGTCCGGGTCGGCGAGCCGCCCGGCCAGCGCCGCCAGCAGGGACTTGCCCGACCCGGACCGGCCCACGACCGCGACCAGCGCCCCGCCGGGAACGGTCAGCCACACGTCCTCCAGGACCGGGCCGCCCGGGCCCCGTCCGTCGCCGCCCGCGCCCCGCACGGTGACGCCCCGGAACTCCAGCGTCCCGGGCCCGTCGGGAAGGCGCGTGACGCCGTACGCCACCGGGGGCTCGGCGAGCACCTCGGCGACCCGGCCGGCGGTCGCCCGGGCCAGTGCGAGCCGGCTCGCCGCGGACACCAGGGAGCTGATGCCGGTGGCCAGCACGACGTACTCGCCGGCCGCGAGCACCTGCCCCGGCGTGATGCGGCCGCGCGCGAGCTCCAGACCGGCGACCGCCAGCACGGCGACCTCCAGCAGGGGGATGACCAGGGCCTCCCGCGCCGAGACCCGCGCGAGGGCCTGCCACATCCCGGCGCCGTGCCGGCGCAGCTCCGGCAGCGGGCCGAGGACCCGGCCCGCCTCGCGGTCCACGGTCCCGGCCGCGGTGATCGTGCGGATGCCGGTCAGGGCGTCCACGAGCCGGGCGGCCACCCGGCCCTGCGCCGCGTAGTAGCGCTCGTTGAGGCCGGAGGCGTCGCGCACGAACGTCCGTACCAGGGACAGCACGACCGGCAGTCCTACCAGGAAGGTGAGGCACAGCCAGGGGTCGATGAGGGCCAGCGCGACGACCGCGCCGACCGGGGGCACCAGGTCCATCACGGCCCAGACCAGCGTCGACGCCACCTGCCCGGTGCGCGCCGAGTTGCCCACCAGCCGGCTGACCAGGTCGCCGGCGGTGAAGCGGCGCGTGGCACGGGTGCCGAGACCGAGGACGTGCCGGAGGAGGGCGTGACGGAGCCAGGCCGTGGAACGGGCTTCGGCCAGCTTTCCCACGAGGTCGTCCAGCAGGTCGCAGACCATGAGGACGGTGATCGCCGCGATGCTGAGGGAGAGCCAGCCGGCGGTGTGGCCGCCGCTGAGCACGGCGTCGACGGTACGGCCCATGAGGGCGGGCAGCACGGTGTACACCCCGGCGAGCAGCAGCGACGTCGCCAGCATGGCGGGCACCCAGGGCCCGCCCCGCCGCGCTGTCGCCAGCAGCAGGCGGTCGGCGGCGCGTCGGTCCATGGCCCACTCCTGGTACGGATACACGAAGGGGCGGGGACGTGTGTGTCACGTCCTCGCCCCTGCGGCGTTCAGCAGAGCAGCAGACTGAGCCGGCTGGTGCCGCCGCAGTACTTGCTGGCACCGCTCCTTCTCGGCCTCCCACCGTGGTGAGCGGTTTCCATGGTCTGCAGGTCAAGGATCGTCATGTCGTTTCACCTCCGCACTTCTTCTCCATGGGGACGGGGACGGAATGGCTCGGGGTGTCCGGCGTGCCGGACGGGCGGCGGCGCCAGGAAGGGCAGCCGCACGGGAACGTCGTGCAGGGCGGCACCGAGCGCCAGCAGCACTCCGGCGCTGCCGGTGGCCAGGTCCGTGGAGAGGCGCAGCAGCTCCTCGCCGGGGAAGGCGAGACCGCCTTCGTGGACCACGGCGTACCGGGCCAGCCGGCGTATCTGGTCACCGACGACCGGGTCACGCGCGGCCGCGGTGCCGGCGGGGTACCCGCGGCTGAGGTGGAGGATCATGCCGGCCAGGCCGTCGAACAGGCCCGGTTCGACGTAGAAGCGTCCCTCGGCGGCGCGGCGGATCGCCGCGGCGGCCGCGGTGAAGCCCTCGTTCTCCCGGTGTGCCAGGTAGTCGTCCAGGGCGAGGCCGATGCCGACGCTGCCGTCCGCGAGGTAGGGCATCGTCCGCCAGCCCTCGTCGACCTCCATGACGCCGTCCTCGTCCCGGATCAGGCACCGGCGCAGGTCCTGCCGCAGTGCCGTCGCGGCGAGATCGAGGAATTCGGCTTCGCCGGTGTGCTCGTACCACCGCAGCAACAGCAGCGCGGGGCCGGACGAGCCGCGCAGCAGGCCGGCGTACGGATGCCCGCCGCCGCTCACCTCCGGCACGGCGTCGGCGGGGCCCAGCCGGGCGGCCACGGCGTCCACCGCCTCGGCGGCCGCGTCCCGCAGGGCCGGATCGCCGGTGGCAGCGGCGAAGTGGAGGAGGTTCAGGCCGATGCCGGACAGCCCGCCCTGGAGGTCGAGGCCGAGCCGGTGCCACTGCTCGCCCGCGCACCGGTCGAGGAGCATCAGCGCCTCGTGCCGGTACCCGAGACGGTCCAGGACGTACGCGACGCCGTGCAGCCCGTCGTACAGGCCGAGCAGGGTGCCCGGCACCGGGCGCAGGGCATGCCGGATCAGCCACTCCTCGTGGCCGGGATGGCGCCCGGCGCCCGTCACGTCCAGCGCGTACAGGACTCCCGCCGCACCGTACGCCACGCCCAGGCCGCCGCCCGGCGAGGCGAACTGCTCGATGTCGCCGGGGAAGAGCCGGTCGTCCCGCGTGGGCGTGGCCGCGGCGAGGACCGCGCCCGCCAGCGCGTCGCGTGCCTCGGCCCAGCCCGCGCGGTCCGGCCGCAGCAGCGGTTCGGGCTCCGCGCCGGCGGGCGTCCCGCCGGCCCCGGTGAGGAGGCGCACCGCCCCGTCGAAGAACCCGTCGGGGACGGGGAACGTCCGGGCCGCTTCCCGGGCGAGCTGCCCCGCTTTGCCGGGCGCCAGGGTGAGCAGGCCGGTCAGCGGCAGGAAGAGGAAGAGCTTCAGGCAGGCCAGGGCGTAGTCGTCGACGGCGGTGCCGCGCAGTGCGCGCGGCGCCGTGAAGCCCTGGGCGCCGAGGGCCTGCCGCCGCTCCTCGGCCTCGTCCGCCGCTCCTTCGAGGTCGATGAGGACCACACTGCCGTCCGGGCGGACGATGACGTTCGACGGCTGGAGGTCGCCGAGGACCACACCCCGCGCATGGACCTCGCCGACGGCCCGCGCCACACGGTCGTACACGCCGAGGGCCCAGGAGGCGTAGTCGGCCGTCGCGGCCTCGTCAGACCGCGCGAGGGTGAGCGGATACCGGTCGACGAACAGGTCGTTGAGCTCGGTCCCCTCGATGAACTCCTCGACCAGGAAGTGGTGGCCGCCCTGCTCGAAGTGGTCGTGCAGGGCGGGTACGCAGTCCAGGCCCCGCAGCCGCGCCAGCATCTCCCGCTCGCGCCGCTGACGGGCGACCGCGTCCCGGCCGTCCGGCGTCAGCCCCGCGTACGGGCGTGCCTCCTTGAGCACCACGCGGTCACCGGTACGCATGTCCGTGCCCGCGTAGATGCCGCCGCCGTTCGAGAAGTGCAGGGCGCTCTCGAAGCGGTAGGGCAGGTCGGCGAGGGCGGCGCCACCGCCGCGCCGGGCGAGGTGCGGGGCGAGGAACGCGGGCAGCTCCACCCAGTCGGGCACCTGGAAGGCGGGCCCGCGGACGTCCGGCACCAGCCGCCCCTCGCCGTCCTCGACGGCCGGCTCGATCTCGCCGTCCGCCGAGACGCAGTACCGCTCGGCGAAGGCCCCGTACCGGACGTACAGCGGGCCGTCGCCCCAGCGCAGGTCGCTGAGGATGTACGGGCCCGCCCGGCCGTCGAGCAGCGTGCCCAGCTCGGTGAGGACGCGTGCCAGCTCCGCCTCGTCCGCCGGGTAGACCGTCACGAACTTGCCGCTCGAACCCCGGTGCGCGTACTTGGCGTTGGCGAGCAGCAGCGTGTCCCGGTCCGGCAGGAACTTGAAGGCGATCCGGCGCGGGACGCAGTACTCCCAGACCGTGGTGAGGATGTCAGCGGCGTTGTCCAGGCACGCCGAGACGTGGATCTTCCAGCCCTGCGCGGGGAGCGTGCCGCCGTCGGGGCGCAGGACGAGCCAGTCGTCCAGCTCCGCGCGGCGCCAGCCGTCCGGAGCCGGCCGCAGCGCCTGCGGGAATGCGGTGTCCCCGCTGCCGGCGTGGGCCGGTGCGTCGTAGAAGCGGGGGTCCATGAGGCAGTAGACCTCGTACCGTTTGTCCACTGAACCCTCCGGTCCCGGAGCGTCGGCCCCTGAAGTGTGTCGCCGCGCGTGGCACCGGAGCGACGGACCGTTGTGCGGACACCGCTGCGGCACCACCTATCTGCGACGATCGCAGAGTTGCCGGGAGCGCAACAGCACCGTCCGTCACGTGATGGGCGGGAAAGACGCACGGACCGTCCGTGACGAACGCACGGTGGGCCGTACCCGGGAGGCGGCTCAGGCGGCGCTCAGGCGGCCGGTGGTACCGGTGCGTCCGCGCGCAGCCGCAGTCCGTCCGCGGTGATCACGTCCGAGGTGACCAGGGCCTGCTCCGCCGAGACGTCGGTCAGGTACACGAAGGGCGGCACCAGCGGCGGCACGGGCAGCCGGTCGGGCGTGAAGGTCAGGCAGAGCACCCCTTCCACACAGCCGCTGAACTTCGTCAGGTAGAGCGTGACGTCACCGCTGAGCTCCAGCGTCTTCGCCCCCAGCCCCAGCTCGTCGCCGCCGTCCCGGGTGAACAGGCGGTAGTCGGTGAGCGAGGCGGCCGTCATCTTCAGCACCATCGCCCGGACCGGGCCGCGCGCGGTGGGCACGTCCTCGACCCCGGCCAGCGTGAAGCCCTTGGGAGCGAACCGGCTGGTCGTGACGGTGGGGACGGCGGCGGGTGCGGGGATGCCGGGCCCGGCGGCCCGCGCCTCGGTGGCGGGTGTGCCGAGCGTGGCCAGCAGGGCCACCGGGAGCGCCACGGCGAGGGCGGAGCGCGGGCCCGTACGGCCGGGTGGGGGAGCGGCGCCCGCCTCGGTCTCCTCCGTCGTGGCGGCCCCCTCCGCCGCCCGGGCCGGCCACCGGGGCGGTCTCAGAAGCACTTCTCGCCGCCCAGGCCGACGCCCAGCTTCAGGCCCTTGAGGCGGAAGTTCCCGCCGGTGGCCGACCAGGCGTGCGACCGCACGCCCGCCACCTCGATGTCACCGGCCTGGAGGCCGAACTTGCCCTTCGGGCCGCGGATGCCCGGTACCTCGTCCAGTGTCGAGGCGTCCCGGCCGATCTGTGCGGTGCCGAAGCGCGCGTCGCCGACCAGGTCCTCGCCGTCGATGACCAGGTTGTCCGCGGTGACGGGCCCCGCGTCCCCGCCCGCGGTGAGCTTGAAGACCACCGGGCCCAGCGGCGTCTTGACCTGGGCCGCCTGGCAGATGTCGGTGAGCTGCGCCGCGCCGATGCCGAGCAGGGCCACCGGGTGTCCCGTACCGTCGGCCGACCGGTCGGTGTGCACGTACGAGGCCAGTCCGTCACTGGTCAACTTGCTGGAGGAGACCTGGAAGTGGGACCCGGAGACGGCGAAGGACGCGGCGAGCACGCCCTGCGCCATCACGGTCGCCAGCGCTCCGACGGCCAGCACGGCCGGTACGGCCACGGCCGCGCTCTTCCTCCAGGACGTGCGGCCTTCCGGAACGGCCCGCTGATTCCTGCCCACTGCTTCCTCCCCGAGGAGCGCTCGGTCATGGCATATGGCGTTGGGTCACAGCGCTGACGTGCAGTTACCTGTGGTAACGAAGGGAACGACGTGAGAGTAGGGCCGTTGTTGACGGTGCGTCAACAGTGCTGCACGGCGAAGGGCGGGAGGCCTGTGGCCTCCCGCCCGACGTGGTGCTCGTCCGGGTACTACCTGATCGCCTTGATCAGCTCACCGGTCGCGGTGTCCCCGCTCAGCTCCCAGAAGAACGTGCCGCCCATGCCCTGCTCGTTCTTGAAGTTCATCTTCGTGCCGATGGTCTCCGGAGTGTCGTAACTCCACCACTGGTCACCGCACTTGGCGTACGCCGTGCCACCGACCTTGCCGGTCGCCGGGCAGCGGCCCTTGAGGTCCTTGTAGTCCTCGATGCCCGCCTCGTACTTGCCCGGGGCCGCGCCGGTCGCGGTGCCGCCCGGCGCGCTCTGGGTGACGCCGGACCAGCCGCGCCCGTAGAAGCCGATGCCCAGCAGCAGCTTGTCGGCCGGGATGCCCAGCCCCTTGAGCTTCTTGGTGGTGTCGGCGGTGTTGAAGCCGGCCTTGGGGATGCCGGTGTACGAGGTCAGCGGGGAGTGCGGGGCCGTCGGGCCCTTCGCGTCCCAGGCGCCGAAGTAGTCGTACGTCATGGGGTTGTACCAGTCGACGTACTGCGCTGCGCCCGCGTAGTCGGCCGCGTCGATCTTGCCGCCGGCGGAGGCGTCGGCGGTGATCGCCGCGGTCACCAGGTTGGAGCTGCCGAACTTCGCGCGCAGTGCCTTCATCAGGTTCGTGAAGGCGGTGCGGCCGCTGGTGTCGCAGGTCAGGCCGCAGGCGTTGGGGTACTCCCAGTCGATGTCGATGCCGTCGAAGACGTCCGCCCAGCGCTTGTCCTCGACCAGGTCGTAGCAGGACTGCGCGAACGCCGCCGGGTTCCTGGCGGCCTCGGCGAACCCGCCGGACCAGGTCCAGCCGCCGAAGGACCAGATCACCTTCAGGTCCGGGTGCAGCTTCTTCAGCTTGCGCAGCTGGTTGAAGTTGCCGCGCAGCGCGCCGTTCTCCCAGGTGTCGGCCTTGCCGTCGACGCTCTGGTCGGCGGTGTACGCCTTGTCGTAGTCGGCGTAGGCGTCACCGATCGCGCACTTGCCGCCGGTGACGTTGCCGAAGGCGTAGTTGATGTGCGTCAGCTTGTTCGCCGAGCCGGAGGTCTCGATGTTCTTGACGTGGTAATTGCGCTGGTAGACGCCCCAGTTGGTGAAGTAGCCGACCACCTTGTTCCCGGCGGCCTTGGTCCCTGCGCCCGCCGACGCGGGCTGTGCGGCGGCCTTCGTGGCGGCGGCGGGCTTCGCCGCGGCGGAGTCGGCGGTGGCGGCGGTGGCGGTCCCGGCGAGCCCGCCGGCGGCCAGCGCCGCCGTGCAGAGGCCCGCGGCGACCGCGACGAGTCTGTGCGGGAGGCGCTTCTTGTGCGGTCTGAGCATGGTTGCTCCTCGGAGTGGGGGTCCATCGAGGGGGAAGTGCTGTGACCTGCGTCCGCAGTGGCGCCGAACGCGTGGAGCGTCGGGTGAGAAGGTAGAAGGACTAGACCAACTCGGTCAATGGTTTGGACCAATTTGCTGAACGCCCGACGGCCGCCGGACGGCCGCCGGAAGAAGACGATCAACCGGTGACGGACACCGCCGTACCGGGCATACTCCCTGCGCCACCGCCGCAGGTCGTCGCCTTCCGCGATCCGGAGAGGGATCATCACCGCGGCAGTGGCAACCGGCCGCGCCGCACCACCCGGGCGGCGTGCTGCCGTATCGCCCGACAGGGAGGAGAGCGCCGCCATGACCGAGTACGGCCCCGGACCCGTGGACCGCAGGCTGCCCACCGACGAAGCCCGCCAGCTGATGACGCTCGTACGCGACCTGGCCGCGCGCGAGATCGCGCCCCGGGCGGCGGCGGAGGAGGAGGCGGGGCGCTTCCCCCGCGAACTGTTCACCCTGCTCTCGGAGTCGGGCCTGCTGGGCCTCGCGTACGCGGAGGAGTTCGGCGGGGGCGGCCAGCCCTACGAGGTCTACCTCCAGGTCCTGGAGGAACTGGCCGCGGCCCGGCTCACCGTCGGCCTCGGCGTCAGCGTGCACACCCTCGCCTGCCACGCGCTCGCCGCGTACGGCACCAAGGAGCAGCGCGCCGAGCACCTCCCCGCGATGCTCGGCGGCGGACTGCTCGGCGCCTACTGCCTCTCCGAGCCCGCCGCGGGTTCGGACGCCGCGTCCCTCACCACCCGCGCCACGCGCGCCGGGGACACCTGGATCCTCGACGGCACCAAGGCCTGGACCACCCACGGCGGCATCGCCGACTTCTACACCGTCCTCGCCCGCACCGGCGGATCGGGGGCGCACGGCATCACCGCGTTCCTGGTCCCCGGAGACGCCGAGGGGCTGAGCGCGGCGCCGCCCGAGCGCAAGATGGGCATGAAGGGATCCCCCACCGCGCAGCTGCACTTCGACGGGGTGCGGATCGGGGACGCGCGCCGGATCGGCGAGGAGGGCCAGGGGTTCGCCATCGCGCTCGCCGCGCTCGACTCCGGCCGGCTCGGGATCGCCGCGTGTGCCGTGGGGGTGGCCCAGGCGGCACTGGACGAGGCGCTGGCGTACGTCGCGACACGCCGTCAGTTCGGCCGCCCGCTCGCCGACTTCCAGGGCCTGCGGTTCATGGTCGCCGACATGGCCACCCAACTGGCGGCCGGGCGGGCGCTCTACCTCACCGCGGCCCGGCTGCGGGACGAAGGCCGCCCCTTCACCAAGGAAGCGGCCATGGCCAAGCTCTTCTGCACGGACGCGGCGATGCGCATCACCACCGACGCGGTCCAGCTCCTCGGCGGATACGGCTACACCGCCGACTTCCCGGTCGAGCGCTACATGCGCGAGGCGAAGGTCCTGCAGATCGTGGAAGGCACGAACCAGATCCAGCGCATGGTCATCGCACGGCAGCTGACGGGTCCGGAGGGCCGCTGACGGTACGGCACGCGCGGGCCGGGCGAACGGCCGGGGCGTACCGGAGGCAAAAGGTGTGCGAGTGAGTCGTACGGCTCACTCGCACGGTGATGTCGCGCGCCGGGGCGGATCAGAGACGCCGGCGCATCACGGGGATCCGCACCGGCCGGGAGCCGGGGCCGCCCACGTGGGAGAACGGCTGGGTGCGCCAGTTCAGGCCCTCCGGGAGGGTCAGGAGCATGCCGCTGTCCTGCTCCTGGGGGGCCAGCGCGTCGTCCGCCGAGGCCGTCTCGGACACGGCACGGCCGGAACCCTGGCAGACCGTCAGGCCGAAGGGGTTCCACGGCGAGGAGCAGACCGCGTGCTCGGGCAGCGTGTCCTCGTCGGCGAGCAGCGCGATCGGCTGTGCGCAGTCCGGGCAGCTGACCCGGTAGAGCTCGACGGTGTCAAAGGCGTCGTGGAAGTCGTCGTCGCGGAAACTGTCGCCCTCCTGGGCGGCGGTGTGCTCCAGCGTGGATTCCTGCTTCGGGCGTCGCATGATGTCCATCCCCCTCGGGTGGGCTGCGAGTAACCGCCATCTTCCTGTCTCGGGCGGCCTCGACCACCACGAGCATTTCCCTGCCTCTCCCGTGCATAATCTCAGCTTCGCTCCGGACACGGGGTGACGAGTGTGGCGTTCGTCACAGAGGGGGCGCGCGGTGTCCACGATCCGGCGCGAGCTGCGCCACAGCGCCCCGGCACAGTAGGTTGATCGTGTGGAGGAGCTGGACCGACAAATCGTGGATCTGCTCGTCAAGGACGGGCGGATGAGCTACACCGACCTGGGCAAGGCCACCGGCCTGTCCACCTCGGCGGTGCATCAGCGCGTGCGCAGACTGGAGCAGCGCGGCGTGATCCGCGGCTATGCCGCCATCGTCGACCCCGAAGCGGTGGGGCTGCCGCTGACCGCCTTCATCTCGGTCAAACCCTTCGACCCCAGCGCCCCGGACGACATCGCCGAGCGGCTGGCCGAGGTCCCCGAGCTGGAGGCCTGCCACAGCGTCGCGGGCGACGAGAACTACATCCTCAAGGTCCGGGTCGCGGCACCCCTGGACCTGGAGCACCTGCTCACCCGCATCCGCACGCTGGCCGGCGTCTCGACGCGCACGACCGTGGTGCTGTCCACGCCGTACGAAGCCCGGCCGCCCCGCATCTGAACCGAACCGCGGGACAGGGGCGCGGGGGCGGGGCCGCACGGATACGGCCACGCCGCGCCCACCCCGCGCGACCGCCGCGCACGCGCAGGGGCGAAACTGTCCGGTATGAGTGAACGCACATCCGTACCGGCCCCCGACCGCACCGTCCTGCTGCGCGGCGGCGAGGTCCACAGCCCCGCCGACCCCTTCGCCACCGCCATGGTCGTCGAAGGCGGATCGGTCGCCTGGGTCGGCTCGGAGGGCGCCGCCGACTCCTTCGCCGACGGAGTCGACGAGGTGATCGACCTCCACGGCGCGCTCGTCACCCCCGCGTTCACTGACGCACATGTGCACACCACCGCCACGGGCCTCGCGCTGACCGGCCTGGACCTCAGCGGCACCCGCTCCCTCGCGGACGCCCTGGAGCGCATCCGCTCCTTCGCCGCCGACCGTCCCGCCGACCGCGTCCTCCTCGGCCACGGCTGGGACGCCACCGCCTGGCCCGAAGGCCGCCCCCCGTCCCGCACCGAGCTGGACGCGGCCGCCGGCGGCCGCCCGCTCTACCTCAGCCGCATCGACGTGCACTCCGCCGTGGTCACCACCGCACTCCAGGACCTCGTCCCCGGCCTGCGCGAACGCGCCGGTTTCGACCCCGCGGGGCCGCTCACCGCCGACGCCCACCACGCCGTGCGCGAGGCGGCGTACGACACCGTCACCCCGGCTCAGCGCGCCGCCGCGCAGGCCGCAGCGCTCGCACACGCCGCGTCCCTCGGCATCGGCACCGTCCACGAATGCGCAGGCCCTGACATCTCCGGCGAGGACGACCTCGTCGCACTGCTCGCCCGGGCCGCCGAGGGCGACGGGCCGCGCGTCGTCGGCTACTGGGGCGAACTCGTCACCACCGCAAAGGACGCGGAGCGGATCAGGGAACTGGGCGCCGTCGGCGCGGCAGGCGACCTCTTCGCCGACGGCTCACTCGGCTCGCACACCGCGCACCTGTGCAGCCCGTACGCCGACGCCGCACACTCCGGCAACGCCCTGCTCGACGCCGACACCGTCGCCGCACACGTCGCCGCCTGCACCGAAGCCGGCCTCCAGGCAGGCTTCCACGCCATCGGCGACGCCGGGCTCGACGCCGTGGTGAACGGCGTACGCGCGGCCGCCGGACGCGTCGGCCTGGACCGCGTACGCGCCGCCCGGCACCGCATCGAGCACTGCGAGATGCTCACCCCCGACACCGTCGCCGGCTTCGCCGAACTCGCCCTGACCGCCTCCGTACAGCCCGCCTTCGACGCACTCTGGGGCGGCCCCGACGGCATGTACGCCACCCGCCTCGGCGCCGACCGGGCCCGCACCCTCAACCCGTACGCCGCCCTCCTCAAGGCCGGCGTGCCGCTCGCGCTCGGCTCCGACAGCCCCGTCACCCCGCTCGACCCCTGGGGCACGATCCGCGCCGCCGTCTTCCACCGCACCCCCGAGCACGGCATCTCCGCACGCGCCGCGTTCACCGCGCACACCCGGGGCGGCTGGCGGGCCGTCGGCCGCGACGACGCAGGCGTACTGGTACCGGGCGCGCCCGCCGACTACGCGATCTGGCGCACCGGCGAGCTGATCGTCCAGGCCCCCGACGAGCGCGTCGAGCGCTGGTCCACCGACCCCCGCTCCGGCACCCCGGGCCTGCCCGATCTCACCCCCGGCCGGGAGCTGCCGCAGTGCCTGCGGACGGTCGTCGGCGGCCGGACGGTCTTCCAGCGGCCGAACGAGTGAACCTCCCGTGGCGAGTGCCGCCGGGCGCCGTGCCCGGCGAGTACTCGCCCTACCTGCGGCAGTTCGGCACTGACCTGGTTGAACGCAAAAACGACGCAGGTAGAACAGCTGTTGACAGCAGGGCGCCGTCGGCCGGTAGGTTCGGCCGAGTCCACCACAAGGACGTCCGACCGGCAGACCTCCGCGCAGTCGTCGAACGCAGCTGGGCCATGGGGTGGTGCGCCGCACCGGCGCACCACAACTGGGAGCCAGGTCCACCCCTGCGGCACGGAAGCGACGGACAGGCTTCAGCCGGGAGGGGGTACCCCCTGCTCGTCAAGAGCTCGGGGAGGGTGCGACCCGGGTGGGGCCCGGACGCTCAGTAGACAACGGCTCTCGGTCGACCCGCAGCCAGCGGGCCCCAGGTCGGCCCGAAGGGCGCCGGGCCCCGATCCGCACCGCGGATCCGCCCCACCCCACACCCCGCCCCCGTACCGAGCCCCCCGCTCCGTACGCACACCCTTGCGCTCCGTACGCACACCACCGCGACGCTCACCGAGAGCGACCGCGCGTACCCGTACCGGCCACCGGCGTCCCGCCACCCCGCGCCCCGTTGTACCGTCGCCTCACCACCGCACGACCTGCAGGAAGGCCGAGACCGTGCCATCGGGCTCCGAAACCACCGCCGAAGCCGCGCCGGGCCCCGCCCAGGGCCCTGGCAAGGACGGCCCCGCCGGCGACGGCACCTCCGCGGCCGCCGAGGCGCCCGACGCCGCAGAACGCCGCCCCGGACGCCTGCGCCGCCTCGGCGCCCTCGTACGCCGCGAGACCCCCCGCACGGCGCTGGCCGTGCTCGCCGGACTCGCCCTCGGGCTGGCCTTCCCGCCGTACGACCTGTGGCCGCTGTCGCTCGTCGCCGTGGCGGCGTTCAGCCTCCTCACCCGCGGCCGTACGGCCCGTCAGGCGGCCTGGACCGGTCTCGCGTTCGGCTGGCCGTTCTTCTTCCTGCTGCTGAAATGGCTGCACGTGATCGGCTGGGACGCCGTCGTCGGCCTCTCCTTCGCCGAGGCCGTCTTCGTGGCCCTGCTCGGTGCCGGACTCGCCGTCACCTCCCGCCTGAAGGCCTGGCCCCTGTGGGCGGCCTGCCTGTGGGTCGCCCAGGAATGGGCCCGCGACCGGGTGCCCTTCGGCGGCTTCCCCTGGGGCCGGCTCGCCTTCGCCCACACCGGTACGCCCTTCACCCCGCTCGCCGCGCTCGGCGGCGCACCCCTGGTGACCTTCGCCGTCGCCCTCGCCGGCACGCTGCTCGCCGCGGTCGCCGTGACCCTCCGGGGCCTGCGCGGCAAGGCCGAGGGCAGCGGCACGCGGCTGCGCCGGGCCGTCCCCGCGCTGGAGGCCTTCGGGCTGGCCGCGGCCGTCACGGTCGCCGGGTACGCCGTCCCCGTGCCGACCGACGCCACCGACCACGTGAACATCGCCGTCGTCCAGGGCAACGTCCAGCAGCCCGGCATGGACTTCCTCGGCCGCCCCATGCAGATCCTGGACAACCACGCCACGGCCACCGAGAAGCTGGCCGCCGACGTGAAGGCCGGCCGGGCGAAGAAGCCCGACCTCGTCATCTGGCCGGAGAACTCCTCCGACCTGGACCCGTTCCAGTACCCGGAGGCGAAGGCCCGCATCGACGAAGCGGTACGGGCGATCGGCGTACCGGTCCTGGTCGGCGCCCTCGTGGACCACCCCAGCAAGCCCGGCTACGTCTTCAACGAGGGCATCGTCTGGGACCCGAAGACCGGCCCCGGCGCCTCGTACACCAAGCAGCATCCGGTGCCCTTCGGCGAGTACGTGCCCTTCCGGGACCAGCTCAGCAAGGTCATCACCCGCCTCCAGCGGGTGCCGCGCGACTTCTACCCCGGCGACCACGCCGGCGTGCTGAACATGGCGGGCGCGAAGCTGGGCGACGTCATCTGCTTCGAGGTGGCGTACGACGAGATCGTCCACGACACCGTGAACGCCGGAGCGCGCGCCCTGATCGTGCAGACCAACAACGCCACCTACGGGCGCACCGGCCAGCCCGAGCAGCAGCTCGCGATGTCCCGGCTGCGCGCCGTCGAGCACGGCCGCGCCGTCGTCACCGCCGCCACCAGCGGCATCAGCGCCGTCGTCGCCCCGGACGGCGAAGTCACCCACCGCATCCCCGAATTCACCCAGGGCGTGGTCGGCGCGAGCCTTCCGCTACGGGAGGAAAAGACGGTCGCCGACCGCGTCGGCGCGTCTCCGGAATGGGTGATCGCTATGGTGGGCCTTCTGTCCTGCGCTGCCGCGTTCGTGCTCGGCCGGCGCGGGCGTACGAAGGACGAGAAGGGGCAGCAGTGACAGACGGCCGACAGGACGGCGGGCAGCGGCGGTACGGACCGCTGGGCGACATCTTGGTGATCATTCCGACGTACAACGAGGCGGAGAACATCAAGCCGGTCGTCGACCGGGTCCGTGCCGGGGTGCCCGACGCGCACGTACTGGTCGCGGACGACAACAGCCCGGACGGCACCGGCAAGCTCGCCGACGAACTGGCGGCCGGGGACGACCACGTGCACGTCCTGCACCGTCAGGGCAAGGAGGGCCTGGGCGCCGCCTACCTCGCCGGTTTCCAGTGGGGCATCGAGCACGGCTACGACGTCCTGGTGGAGATGGACGCCGACGGTTCGCACCAGCCCGAGGAGCTGCCCCGGCTGCTGACCGCCCTCAAGGGCGCCGACCTCGTACTGGGGTCGCGCTGGCTGCCCGGCGGCCGGGTGGTCAACTGGCCCAAGTACCGTGAATTCCTCTCCCGCGGCGGCAGCACCTACTCCCGGCTGCTGCTCGACGTACCGATCCGGGACGTCACCGGCGGCTTCCGGGCCTTCCGCAGGGAGACGCTGCAGGGGCTGGGCCTGGACGAGGTCGCCTCCCAGGGGTACTGCTTCCAGGTCGACCTGGCCCGCCGGGCCGTCGAGGCCGGCTACCACGTCGTCGAGGTGCCCATCACCTTCGTCGAACGGGAGCGGGGCGACAGCAAGATGAGCCGCGACATCGTCGTGGAGGCCCTGTGGCGGGTCACGGCCTGGGGCGTCGGCTCCCGCCTGGACAGGCTGCGCGGCAGGAAGGGCAACTGAAGAAGGCCTGTGGACAACCCGGGGGGGAGGGGCGGGGCGGGGCTAGCTTGGGGGTGTGCGGTGGTGGCGGGGGAGGGGGTCCCATCCGCTGGTTCGGGGAGAGGGAGGGGCCCTGCCCACGGCGAGGGGGCCGTCGCGAACCCCGCAGCATTAGGCACACTTGATGACATGACGTCCGCCACCACGCCACCGCGTTCCCGTCCGCCCCAGCGCTCCCGCGCCCGCCGTTTGGTCCCGCTCGGCATCGCCGTATGGGCCGTCCTGGAGATCTGGCTGCTCACCCTGGTCGGTGAGGCGGCGGGGGGACTGACGGTCTTTCTCCTGCTGGTGGCCGGCGTGGTGCTCGGCGGTTACGTCATCAAGCGGGCCGGCCGGCGCGCCTGGAAGAACCTGGCCGGGGCCTTCCAGCAGCCCGGCGCCCATCCCGAGAAGCCGGCCCCCGAGCGGAGCGGCGGCAACATCCTGCCGATGCTCGGCGGACTGCTCCTGATGTGCCCCGGGCTGGTCTCGGACGCGGCGGGGCTGCTGTGCCTCTTCCCGCCCACCAGGAAACTGCTCCAGCGGCGCGTGGAGCGGCTGCTGGAGCGCCAGGCGCGCCACACCCCCGGCTCCTTCGGAGACGCCTTCCAGCAGGCACGTATGCACGCTCCGGACGGGAAGGTCGTCCAGGGCGAGGTCATCCGCGACGACGAGCCGCCGGCCGCGCCGCGCCAGGACCCGCCGCTGCCCCGCTGAGGACCGAACGTGACGAGGGCCGGGACTCCTGCTGCAGCAGGAGTCCCGGCCCTCGTCACGCCGTCCGCCGTCAGGCGGACTTCTTGTTGCTGTCGCGCGGATGCACGGCGATGTTCATGGTGCCGGAGCGCAGGACGGCCAGCCTCTCGGCCAGCACCTCCTCCAGCTCCTCGCGGGTGCGCCGCTCCATGAGCATGTCCCAGTGCGTACGCGCGGGCTTGCCCTTCTTCTCCTCAGGGCCATCGCCATCCACCAGAAGTGCGGGAGCGCCGCAAACCTTGCACTCCCACTCCGACGGAATCTCGGCCTCTACCGAGAAGGGCATCTCGAAGCGATGTCCCTTCTCGCATGCGTACTCCACCGCCTGGCGCGGGGCCAGGTCGATGCCGCGGTCGGTCTCGTAGCTGGTCACCACAAGTCGCGTGCCGCGAAGAGCTCGCTCACTCATGAATCGTGCCTCCCGGGCTTTGTCGCCCACAGGACAGGTGTCGCTGTCGTCGTCATCCGGTCAACGTCCGGTCGGCGGTGAAGATTCCCGTAACCCGCACATGCGTCGCCCGTCGTGCCGCCCCTTGTTGTACCCACCAACGCCCGGTTTGTCACATCTGGCAGCAGATGTCACCCGCGGCTGTCCGAAGTTCAGCGCGCAGTAACGGTCCGCCTGGTGAGCCAAAGGCGTACACTACCGGCCCGCACCCCGCTTCCCTAAATCAGGTCCGGTACGCGATTCCCCGCGGCAGCCGCGGCGCGCCGCACCGGCACGCGGCTGAGCAGGACAAATCCGATCAAGAAGAACGCCGCCAGCGAGATGATCGCGTCCCGGTAGCTGCCCGTCACTTGGTACGCGACCCCGAAGACCAGCGGGCCCAGCCAGCTCACGCCCCGGTCGCTGATCTCGTAGGCGGCGAAGTATTCGGCCTCTTTTCCGCGCGGGATCAGATGCGAGTACAGCGAGCGCGAGAGCGCCTGGCTGCCGCCCAGCACCAGCCCGATCGCCACGGCCAGGCAGAAGAACCACACGGGCTCCCGTGCGGGCAGGAAGTACCCCGCGACGATCACGGCCGTCCAGGCCACCAGTGACCCGAGAATCGTCCGTTTGGCGCCGTGCCGCCGGGCCAGCCGGCCCATCAGCACCGCGCCCGCCGCCGCGAGCGCCTGCACCAGCAGTACGGCCACGATCAGCGTCGTCTGGTCCAGGCCCAGTTCCTCGGAGCCGAACACCGACGCCTGGGTGATCACGGTCTGTACGCCGTCGTTGTACACCAGGTACGCGAGCAGGAAGCTCAGCGTCAGCGGGTGCCGGCGCAGGTCGCGCAGCGTCTCCCGGAGCTGCCGCAGACTGCTGCCCAGGGGCGGGGCCGGGGACGCCGCCGACCGGACCGGGAGCCGGTCCCGGAGCCGCCGCAGCGGCACCACCGTGAACACCGCCCACCACAGCCCCGCCGAGGCCAGGCAGATCCGGATGGCGCTCTCCTGGGAGAGCCCGAAGGAGGCGTGGCCCGCGTACAGCACCAGGTCGGCCACCAGGACCAGCGCGCCCGCCACGTACCCGAAGGCCCAGCCCCGGGAGGACACCGCGTCCCGCTCCTCCGGTCCCGCGATCTGGGGCAGGTAGGAGTTGTAGACCATCATCGAGATCACGAACGACACGTTCGCGACGATCAGCAGCGCGCCGCCGAGCAGATAGCGGTCGCCGTCCAGGAAGAACATCCCGGTCGTCGCCGCGGCGCCCACGTACGCGCAGCCGCCCAGCAGCGGCTTCTTGCGTCCGCTGCGGTCGGCCAGGGCGGCCGCCAGCGGCATCACCAGTACCGACAGCAGCAGCGATGCCGATACCGAGTACGCGTAGAACGACCCCGCCCGTACCGGTATGCCCAGCGGGTGGACGAATCCCTCTGCGTCCGCCGCCGCCTTGGCCACGGACGTCAGGTACGGCCCGAGGAACACCGTCAGGACGGTCGTCGAGTAGACGCTGTTCGCCCAGTCGTACCAGTACCAGCCGCGCTGCTCGCGCCGCCGGTCCGCGCCGTCTCTCGGCTCTGCCGCTTCCACGGCGATGTCCACACCCACCCGTTCCCCCTTGCGTTCCCGCCGCGGCGGCGGAAACGGTCGCGGTACCGGCGCCGGTAGGTCAGGTCCAAGCGCCCCGCGCGGTCAGCACATCCCGCAGCGTGTCTATGTGATCGGTCATGATGCCATCCACGCCGAGGTCCAACAGATCCGCCATCCGCCGCGCATCGTTCACCGTCCACACATGCACCTGCAGGCCGAGCTGGCGCGCGGCCCGGAGGAAGAGCCGGTCCACCACCCGGAGTCCCGCGTGCCGCTCCGGTACCTGTACGCACACCGCGCTGCGCCGCACCGCGGCCCCCAGCAGCCGGTCCAGCGGCAGGCTCCGCCCGTAGGAGCGCAGCCGCAGCCCCGCCACCCCACGGGTACCCAGCGACGTGGCCAGCCGGCCGCCCGCCAGCCGCTGTGCCCGGCCCACCCGGTCCTCCGAGAACGAGCCCACGCACACCCGGTCCCACGCCCCCGTACGGCGCAGCAGGTCCAGCAGCGGGCGCAGCGCCGGCTCCGCCTTCACGTCCACGTTCCAGCGCGCCTCGGGGAACTCCTCCAGCAGCTCCTCGAAGAGCGGCAGCGGCTCCCGGCCCGCCACCCTGGCCTGCCGTACGGCCCGCCAGGGCAGTGCCCCGATGCGGCCGCGGGCGTCGGTGACCCGGTCCAGGGTGGCGTCGTGGAACGCCACCAGGCGGCCGTCCGACGTGGCGTGCACATCGGTCTCCAGGTAGCGGTAGCCGCCCGCCACGGCGCGGCGGAAGGCGAGCGCGGTGTTCTCCAGGCCGTCGGCGGCGCCGCCCCGGTGCGCGAAGGCGAGCGGCGCCGGGTGGTCGAGGTACGGGTGGCGAGGGCGCGGGAGCAGTGCGGTCACGCGGGAAGTATGGCGGGCCGCCCGTACCGAGGGGGAGCGGGGCCCGGCTCAGGACCCGCAGCCCGGGGCGGTCTCCCGCGCCGTCGGCCGCTCTTCAGGTGCCGCGGGCGCCTGCTCCGGTGCGCTCTTCCCGGCGACCACCCGGGACGGTTCCTCCAGGCCCTTGATCGCGAAGATCCGCAGGAAGAACTGCGCCATCGGGCCGATGGCCAGCGCGTACACGACGGTGCCCACGCCGACCGAGCCGCCCAGTGCGAAGCCCGCCGCGAGGACCGTGACCTCGATGCACGTACGGACGAGGCGGATCGGACGGCCGGTGCGCAGGTGCAGTCCGGTCATCAGGCCGTCCCGTGGGCCGGGCCCGAAGCGCGCGGAGAGGTAGAGGCCGGTCGCCGCGCCGTTCAGGGTGACCGCGAGGGCCAGCATCGGGATACGGACGGCCGGTGCGGAGTACGCGGGCACCAGGGCCATCGTCCCGTCCATGACCAGCCCCAGGAGGATCACGTTGGAGACCGTGCCCAGTCCCACGCGCTGCCGCAGAGGGACCCACAGCAGCAGGATCAGCGCACCGGAGACGATCGTGACCGTGCCGATCGTCAGGCCCGTGTGCTCGGAGATGCCCTGGTTCAGCACGCTCCACGGCTCCAGGCCCAGCCCCGCGCGCACCATCAGGCCCATGCTGACGCCGTAGGCCGTGAGACCGGCGTACAGCTGGAGCAGCCGCCGTGGCAGATGGCGCCCTCCTGGCCCGTTTTCCGACCCCTTCGCGGACAATGTTTCCCCCTCCTGGCAGAATTGGACTGTCGGATGTCAGCCTGTTGCGGGCCGATGGCCCGGTACCAGGGCCAATTCGGGAAAGGTGGACTGGTCGAGATGGCCCAGTGGACTTCAGCGGTGGGCGCGGCCCAACTCGCCCGCCTCGTACGGTCGCAGGACGACCGCGCCGCCTCGGCGGCGGTCGGCGGCCGCCGCATCCCCGCCTACCGGGCCCTCGCCGACGGCGTCCGCCTCCTGGTGCTGGAAGGCCGCATCCCCGTGGCCGCCCGGCTGCCCGCCGAACGCGAGCTGGCCGCGGCCCTCTCGGTGAGCCGGACCACCGTCGCCGCCGCCTACGAAGCGCTGCGCGCGGAGGGCTTCCTGGAGTCCCGGCGCGGCTCGGGCAGCTGGACCTCCGTACCGGCCGGCAACCCGCTGCCCACCCGGGGCCTGGAGCCGCTGCCCCCGGAGGCGGCGGGCTCGATGATCGACCTGGGGTGCGCCGCGCTGCCCGCGCCCGAGCCCTGGCTCACCCGCGCCGTCCAGGGCGTCATGGCGGAGCTGCCGCTGCACGCCCACACGCACGGCGACTACCCGGCCGGTCTGCCCACGCTCCGCCAGGCCCTCGCCGACCGCTACACCGCCCGCGGCATCCCCACCATGCCCGAGCAGATCATGGTCACCACGGGCGCGATGGGCGCCGTAGCCGCGATCTGCCGCCTGATCACCCGCCCCGGAGAGCGGGTGGCCGTCGACTCGCCCTCGTACGCGAACATCCTGCAGCTGATGCGGGACGCCGGGGCCCGGCTCGTCCCGGTGGCGCTGGCCGAGCGGCTCGCCGGCTGGGACGTCCCGGCCTGGCGCCAGGTGATGCGGGACGCCGCGCCCCGTATGGCGTACGTCGTCGCCGACTTCCACAACCCCACCGGCTCGCTCGCCACGGAGGAGCAGCGGCGCGGACTGGTCGCCGCGGCGCGCTCGGCCGGCACGGTCCTGGTCGTCGACGAGACCATGACCGAGCTGTGTCTCGACCCCGGTGTCGAAGTGCCGCCCGCCGTCTGCTCGTTCGACCCGTCCGGCAGCTCGGTGATCACCGTGGGCTCGGCGAGCAAGGCGTTCTGGGCCGGCATGCGCATCGGCTGGGTGCGTGCGGCGCCCGACATCATCCGCAGCCTGGTCGCCGCCCGCGCCTACGCCGACCTCGGCTCCCCGGTCCTCGAACAGCTCGCGATCACCTCGCTGCTGGAGGGCGGCGGCTGGGAGGAGGCGGTCGAGATCCGGCGGGACCAGGCGCGCGAGAACCGGGACGCGATCGTCGACGCGGTCCGGCGCCACCTGCCCGACTGGGAGTTCAGCGTCCCCAGCGGCGGTCTCACCCTCTGGGCGCGTACGGGCGGCCTGTCCGGCTCGCGCATCGCGGAGGCGGGGGAGCGGCTGGGCGTACGCGTCCCGTCGGGCCCGCGCTTCGGTGTGGACGGCGCCTTCGAGGGCTTCGTGCGGCTCCCTTTCACGGTCAGCGGCGCGGTGGCCGACCAGGCCGCCTCCCGGCTGGCCGGCGCGGCGCACCTCGTGGCCACGGGGCAGTCCGTCGACTCGGACCCGGCGCACTCCTTCGTGGCCTGAGAGGCTGCGTCCGCGACCCGGCCCGGTGTCTGCGGGAATGCGGGGGAAGAGGTCCGGGCGGCCTCCGGCGGAGCGCGTCACCGGTGGCCGCCCGGAGGCGGGGTGCCCCTGAGGGCGGTCGGCTACACCGCCTCGGAGGCGGTGCCGGCGCGGTAGCCGAAGTCCGTCCCGGCGGGCGGGGACGCGGCCGCCGGGACGGAGCCGAGGGGCGTCGTACGCTCCGGCAGCAGCGCCAGGACGGCCTGCCGGTGGTACTCGCTCGTGGCGTCGTCGGACGGGTCGGGCGTGGCGGGCACTTGAAGGCGGAGGACCGGCCCCGAACCGAGCCGGGCGTAGCCGCGCCCCGGCGGTACCTGGTCGGCGGGCGTGGTCTCCGGGGCGGCGCCCAGCACGGCGCGTACGTCCTCGGGGGAGGTGGGCCCGAGCACGACGCGCGCGCGGGTGTGGGCGCGTACCGGATCGCTCAGCAGTTCCGCGCCCTCGAAGTGGTCGGCGACGGCCACCGTGACGTTCGCCGCGCGCCCGTGGCGCAGCGGGACCTGGAGGAGGCGCTGCGGGTCCTCGCGGCCCTCGGCGGCGGCGAGGTGGGTCAGCGCGGCCGGCCGGTCGAGGATGATCCACAGCGGCCGGCGGATGTCGTCGGGGACCGGCAGCCCGGCCTGCCGCGCACGGTTCGCGGCGATCAGCCGCCGCTCCGTCTCGTGGGCCGCCCACTCCAGCGTGGCGAGCGCGCCGCTGAGCCCGCACTCCACGCCGAGCACGGCGGGCCGGCCCAGCAGGAACGCGTACTCGCCGGCTCCGCTGCCGTCGATGACCAGCACGTCACCGTGGTCGATGGCCTGCAGCGCGACGGACCGCAGCAGGGTCGTGGTGCCGCTGCCGGGGCGGCCCAGAGCCAGCAGATGGGACTCGGTGGAGCGCGGACCGGTCCGCCAGACCACCGGCGGGACGTCCCGGGGCTCGGCCTCCTCGTCCGCCGCCGCCACCGGCACGGTGCGCTGGACGGCGCCCACGTCGGTGAAGCCGAGCACGGTCTCGCCCGGCGTGGTCACGAAGCGCTGGGCCGCGATGTCGGTCGGCAGCGCGGGCAGCACGGTCAGGAGGAGCTGGTTGGCCTCCTGGTCCCACGCGAAGTGGTACTCCCGGCCGCGGCCCGACTTCGCGAGCAGCACCTGCTCGATGCGGGCCCGGGACGGGGCCTCCGCGTCGGTGAAGTACACCGGGTACTTCAGGCGGAGCTGCGAGAGCCGCCCGTCCTCGTCGAACTCGTACTCGGAGAAGGCGGCGGTCCAGTCGCCGTCGTGCACGTACAGCGGGTTCGGGTCGCCCTCGAAGCTGAGGTACGGCACCAGTGCCTCGTACAGCGCGCGCAGCCGCCCGGCCTCGGCCTCGGTCGGCCCGGCGTCCGCCGGGGTCCGCTCCCGGCCCGCCCAGGCCGCCGCCGCCATCAGCGAGATGAGGGCGAGCAGCGGCCCGTACGGCACGAGGGCGAGCGATGCCAGGCCCATGGCGGTCATGCACAGCGCCGGGCCGCGGCGTTCCCGCGGCGTCGCCGACCACCGCTTCCGGCCGGCCCCGATCAGCCTGCGCAGGCCGCGGCCGATGACGAACAGCGGGTGGAACACGTCGGAGGCGCCGTCGGCCGCGGTGCGCGCGAAGTCGCGGCCGCGGGCGAGGGGAACGCGGTTGCTCAGGATGCTGGGCAGTGGACGCCGGGGCACGGAAGGTCTCCTGGAAGGTGGGTGCGGGACGGCTCGCGCCGCGGGCTCAGACGTTCAGCCCGCTGATCAGCCCGGCGAGCCGGGCGCCGCCGGCCTTGATCCCGGGGGCGATGGCGGTGCCCGCGAGGTAGAAGCCGAACAGCGCGCAGACGAGGGCGTGGGTGACCTTCAGGCCGTCCTTGCGGAAGAAGAGGAAGACGATGATGCCGAGCAGGACAACGCCGGAGACGGACAGGACCATGGGGATGCTCTCCTGGGGTCGTTGGGGACGGTCACCGTGAGTCCTTCCAGCCTCACAGTACGTATCAAGCCCAAGAAAGCCGCAAATGGGTGATTTATCATTGAAACCCCCCATTCGGGGCCTGTCGTAGCGCGGTATGGCCCGGAGTGTGCCTACAGGCGCCGTAGATGCAGTTCGCGCCCCTTGTGCGGTACCTCGGTACGCAGGATCCTGTGCGCCATGGCCGTATCGGTGCCACCGCACTGCTCGAAGTGCTGCCCGGTCGTTCCCGCCAGGCCGCAGCCGCCGTCACGTCTCCCGGTCGCCGCGTGGGTCGAGTTCGGCCTCCTCATGCTGGCCCTGGCCGCCGGCTGCGCACTCATCCTGTGGGTGGGCGACAGCCTGTTCTCCTGAGGGGGCGGGAGGGGCGGGCGGAACTCAGTGGCCCGGCTGCGGTCCCTCGGCGGGGATGTCCAGGTCCGACCACGTCACGGCCGTCCAGCCCGCGGCGGGGGAGCCCTCCAGGACGACGACCGCGGTGTTCGGCAGCGGGTGGGCGATGGCGAAGTCCGCGTCCAGGTTGCGGGCGCGCGCCGCTGACCAGGTACGGATCGCCGCGCCGTGGCTGACCACCGCGGCCGCCTCGGCGCCCGACGCGGCTATCTCCTCGATCACCGCGTCGTACCGCGCCAGCATCTCCACGCCGTTCTCGCCGCCGGGCATCCGCAGCTCCGGCTTGCCCGCCGGCCAGGAGAACGCCACGCGCTGGTACTGGTCGTTGGAGGCCGCGTCGCCGCGCATCTCCAGGTCGCCCGCGGTGATCTCGCGGATGCCGTCCCGGATCGCCACCTCCAGGCCGCGAGCCTGCGCGAGCGGCGCCGCGGTCAGCTGCGTCCGCACCAGGGTCGAGGCGTAGAGCACGTCGATCTTCTCGTCGGCCAGCCGCTCCGGGAGCGCCGCCGCCTGCTGCTCGCCCAGCTCGGTCAGGCCGGGCCCGGGGACGGTCGTGTCCAGGAGGTGGCCGACGTTGGAGGGGGTCTGACCGTGACGGATCAGCAGCAGGCGCATGGGAGAGCTCCGGTCGGGGCGCGGGCGGCGCTCCGCACGGCGGCTGCCGTACGGCGCGCCGCCCGTACGGCACGTACGTGAATGGGTTATGCACTCAATTTCAGGCTACCGGACGCCGCAGCGGGCCCGGCCCGGACGCCCGCCGCTCCGCCCTGGACGCCCGCCACCCCGGTCCGGACGCCCGCCCTCCGGTCTAGCCGCCCGTCGCGCCGTCCGTCTGTTCCCGGAGGATGTCCGCGTGACCGGCGTGCCGGGCGGTCTCCTCGATCATGTGGACGTAGATCCAACGCAGCGATATCTCGCCGATCTGCGGATGCGGAACGACGTGTTCCAGAGGGAAGGCCGCGGCTGCTTCACGGGACCGTGCGCACGCCGCGTCGTACTCCGCCAGCAACGCGTCCAAGGACTCCTCGGGGGTCACCTCCCAGCCGCCCGTGTGCCCGTCCTGCGCCGGCACCTCGTCGTCGGCCAGCAGCGCGGGGAACCAGGACCGCTCGACCAGTGTCAGGTGCTTGACCAGCCCGGCGAGGGTGGTCTCCGAGGGCACGAGCCGGCGCCGCGCCGCCTCGTCGGCCAGCCCGTGCACCTTCTCCCTGAGCGTCGAGCGGTGGAAGTCCAGGAACGCCTCCAGGACCTCGCGCTCGCCGCCCGTACGGACGAGCAGCGGAGCGGGCAGGGGGGCGGTGTTCATGCGCGGTGTATCAGCCATCCCGTGATTCTCGCGCACATCGCGCGCCGGAGCGGGGGAGGACGCGGGGAGCGAGTACTGCCGCGCGGGCGCCGCGGGCGGTATAGGAAACCCGAAGGCACCAGAACAGCGGGGGCGCGCGACGGCGCGCGGAGGGAACGGGGGCGGGGTGGCGAGAGTACCCACGGGTGAGCGGCCGGCCGGGAGCAGACGGATGCCGGACGGGAGACGGGCGGCGGCCGGCGCCCGGATGCGGCCGCTGGCGGGGCTGCTGGCGGCGGCCGCCGTGTCGCAGACCGGAACCCGCGTGTCGGCCATCGCGCTGCCCTGGTTCGTCCTGGTCACCACCGGCAGCGCGGCCCAGACCGGCCTGGTCGCGTTCTGCGAGATGGCGCCGTACGTCCTGATCAAGGCGCTGACCGGGCCGCTGGTCGACCGGGCCGGAGCACGGGTGATCTCGTGGACGACGGACGTGGCCAGCGCCGCGGGCGTCGCGGCGGTACCGGCGCTGCACGCACTCGGACTGCTGGACTTCTGGCTGCTGCTCGTCATGGTCGCGGTGATCGGCGGCGCGCGCGGCCCCGGCGACCTGGCCAAAGAGGTCATGATCCCGGAGGCCGCCGCACTGTCGGCGGTCCCCATCGAGCGGGCCACCGGCCTCCTCGGCGTCGTCGAACGGCTCGCCTCCACGGTGGGCCCCGGCGCGGGCGGCGTCCTGGTCGCCGTGCTCGGGCCGCTGGCCGGACTGCTCGTCAACGCGGCGACGTTCGCGCTCGGCTCGGTGATCGTCGCCCTGGCGCTGCCGCGCGGGATGGGCGGCGCCGACGACGGTACGGGCACCGACCCGACGGCCCCCGGAGCCGTGGCCGGCGGGCCCGGTCCGGGCTACTGGCAGCGGTTCGCCGAGGGCCCCGCCTATCTGCGCGGCCAGCCGCTGCTGCTCATCATCATCTGCACCGTCGGCTTCACCAACTTCCTCGACGCGGCCCGCAATTCCGTGCTGCTGCCGATCTGGGCGAAGGAGACCGGGTACGGGCCGTCCGCGATCGGCCTGATGACGGCCGCGACGGGGCTCACGGCGGTGGCCGGCAGCCTGGTCGCCGCGGTCGTGGCGCACCGGCTCCGCCGCCGCCTGGTCTTCTTCACCGGCTTCCTGCTCGCGGGCGCGCCCCGCTTCGTGATCCTGGCCGTGGACGTACCGGTGTGGGCGGTGGTGGCCGTGTACGCGCTCTCCGGCTTCGGGTCCGGCTTCCTCAACCCGATCCTGGGCGCGGTCGTCTGGGAACGGATTCCGCGCCGGCTGCTCGGCCGGGTGGGTGCGCTCGGCGACTCGCTGGCCTGGGCCGGCATCCCGCTCGGCGCTCTGGTGGCCGGTGCGGCGGTGGGCTGCGCCGGGCTGGTACCGGTCCTGGCGGTGGGCGGCGCGGCGTACTTCCTCGCCACCAACCTGGCGGGGCTGCGCCCCGAGTGGCACGAGATGGACCGGGAGCGGGAGGGCGCGCCGGACGAGGAGCGGCCGGGCACCACGGACCCGGAGCCGGCGGCGCCGCCCGTGCAGCCGCCCGTGCAGCCGCCCGCGCCGCGCCGCGGCCGGATGGAGAAGGCGTAGCCGAGGGAGCAGGCATAGCCGGCGGACGGCCGGGAATGCGGGCGCCGGAGGCCCCGGCGCGCTGGACGGCGCGGGCAGCGCGCAGCCGTTACGTTCGGGGCAGCAGGCACGCCTCCCGCGCAACCGAAGGAACCGGAGGACCGACATGGCGAAGATCCTTTTCGTGCTGACCGGCGCCGACCACTGGACGCTGGCCGACGGCACCCGGCACCCCACCGGCTTCTGGGGCGAAGAGGTGGTGGCTCCGTACCAGGTCTTCACCGAGGCCGGGCACGAGGTCGTGGTCGCCACGCCCGGCGGTGTGCTGCCGACGCTGGACCCGGCCAGCCTCGCGCCGGAGGCGAACGGGGGCCAGGCGGGCGCGGACGCGGTCGCCGCCGCGCTCCAGTCGATGGACCCGCTGCGCAGCCCGGTCAAGCTGGAGCAGATCGACGTGGCGGGCTACGCGGCCGTCTTCTACCCCGGCGGGCACGGCCCGATGGAGGACCTCGCGGCCGATGAGGACTCGGGCCGGGTGCTGACCGAGGCGCTGGCGTCGGGCCGGCCGCTGGGCATCGTCTGTCACGGCCCGGCGGCGCTGCTCGCCACGCGCGGCGCCGACGGGACCTCGCCGTTCGCCGGGTACCGCCTCACCGCCTTCACCAACGCCGAGGAAGCGCAGGCCGGGTTCGCCGACAAGGCGCCGTGGCTGCTCCAGGACCGGCTGGTGGAGCTGGGGACGGACTTCCGCGAGGGCGAGCCGTGGGCGCCGCACGTCATCGCCGACCGGAACCTCTACACCGGCCAGAACCCCGCCTCCTCGGCCCCGCTCGCCACCGAGATGGCCAAGGCCCTGGGCTGATTCCGGGCCTTTCCCGGCATAGCCGGAATGAATGCCTCCGCTCCGACGCTGTGCATGGACGATCGCACGCGACACCTTGAACGAAACGAGCACCGCATGACCGGCTCACCAGCCACCCTTGCCGAAGCGCCCGCCGCAGCCACCGCTGACGCCGCCGCCGAGGCCCCCGCCGACCTCGTCGCCCGGCTGCGTGCCACCTTCCGCGGCGGCCGCACCCGCTCCCTGGAGTGGCGCGCGCAGCAGCTCTGGAAGCTCCGTACGCTGCTCACCGAACACCGCGCCGACCTCGCCGCAGCGCTCCACGCCGACCTGGGCAAGAGCGAGGCCGAGGCGTTCGCCGCCGAGGTGGACTTCCCGATCCGCGAGATCGACCACACCCTGGAACACCTGGAGGAGTGGCTGAGGCCCGCGCCGGTCGCCCTGTCCGCCGAAGGCTTCCCGGCCGGCAGCACGGCGGGCACCCGGTACGACCCGCTGGGCGTCGTGCTGGTCATCGCCCCCTGGAACTACCCGGCCCAGCTGCTGCTGGTCCCCGTCGCGGGCGCGCTCGCGGCGGGCAACACCGTCGTCGCCAAGCCCAGCGAGCTCGCCCCGGCCACCTCGGCGCTGCTGGCCCGGCTGCTGCCGGAGTACCTCGACAACGACGCGGTCGCCGTGGTCGAGGGCGGCGTACCGGAGACCACCGAACTGCTCGCCCAGCGCTTCGACCACATCTTCTACACCGGCAACGGCACGGTCGGCCGGATCGTGATGCGTGCCGCCGCCGAGCACCTCACGCCCGTCACGCTCGAACTGGGCGGCAAGTCCCCGGCGTTCGTCGACCGGGACGCCGACGTGACGCGCACGGCGCAGCGGCTGGCCCGCGCCAAGTTCCAGAACGCAGGCCAGACCTGTGTCGCGCCCGACTACGTGCTGACCGACCCGGAGACCTCCAAGGCCCTCCAGGCCGCGCTCGCCGAGGCCGTCGAGGAGCTGTACGGCACCGACCCGGCGGCCTCGCCCGCGTACGGCCGGATCATCAACCACCGTCACTTCGACCGGCTCACCGGCCTGCTCGACTCCGGCCGGACCGTCACCGGCGGCGGCCACGACCGGGAACAGAAGTACATCGCGCCGACGGTACTGGCCGACGTCACCCCTGACTCCCCGGTCATGCAGGAGGAGATCTTCGGCCCGGTGCTGCCGATCGTCGAGGTCGCCGATCTGGACGAGGCCATCGCGTTCATCAACGACCGCGACAAGCCGCTGGCGCTCTACGGTTTCACCGAGAACGAGACCACCCGCCGCCGGCTGGCCACGGAAACCTCCTCCGGCGGGCTCGGCTTCGGTATGCCCATGGCCCACCTCCGCGTCCCCGACCTGCCCTTCGGCGGGGTCGGCGAGAGCGGCATGGGCGCCTACCACGGCCCGCACTCCATCGCCACGTTCAGCCACCGCAAGGCCGTGCTGGACGTCCCGCTGGGCTGAGAGCCCGTCACCGGCCGCGCGCCCACTCCCGTTCCGCGACCTCGCGGAAGCCGTGGGGCGGGCGGCCGGTGAGGCGCTGGACGGCATCGGTGGTACGGTCCTCGGCGCCCCGGGCGACGGCGCGGTCCAGGCCGGCCAGCAGCGCGGCGAACTCCGGCGGCACGTGTGCCGCGAGGTGAGCGCACAGTTGGTCGTGGCTCAGCCGGCGGTGGACCACGGGCCGCCCGCTGACCTCGGTCATGATCGTGGCGATGTCGTCGTAACTGAGCGCTTCCGGTCCGGTGAGGATCAGGTCGGTATCAGGTGCGCGGTGATCGGTGAGGGCGCGCACGGCGACGGCGGCGATGTCGTCGGCGTCGACGAAGCCGACCCGGCCGTCCCCGGCGGCGGTGAAAAGGGTGCCGTGCTCCCGGATGCTGTCGGCGTGGGCGTGCGCGCCGGTGAAGTTCTGCATGAACCAGGAGGGCCGCAGCACCGCCCACTCGTCGAACAGGCCGGGCAGCGCCTGGTGCACGGCTCCCACCGCCGGACCGCCCTCGGGGATGGCCGAGGAGCTGAGCAGCACGGCGCGGCGGACACCGGCGGCGCGGGCCTGCCGGAGGAAGGGCAGCACGACCGCTGCCGGGCCGGCGTCGCCCACGGGCGGTACGAGGTAGAGACGGTCGGCACCGTCGAGCGCCGCGGCGTGCGTGGCCGGGTCGTACCAGTCGAAGCGGACCGGCTCCGCGCCCGCGACCGGGGTGCCGCGTCGGCTCGCGGCCTTGACGCGGTGGCCGGCGGCGGCCAGTCGCGCGGCGGTACGGCTGCCGGTGGTGCCGGTGGCGCCGATGACCAGGGTGGTGCCGGTGGTGGTCATCGGGTGCTCCCCGCGAAGTCGGCGCCGGGCTCCAGCACGGCGAGCGGATTCCAGTAGTCGCGGTAGGAGCTGATGCGTCCCTCCCGGACGGTGACGACGGCGATGTACGTCATGTCGAAGGGCTTGCCGGTCTTCACCAGGCGGCCCACGCCGCGCATCTCGACCACGATGGTCTCCGGGTCCTCGGTCCGGTGGATCCGCAGGTCGGGGAAGTCGTGCAGGTCGATGTGGCCGGGGTAGTGGCGCATGTAGGCGGCGACGGCCTCCTTGCCCTCCAGGCGCCGGGGCCACCCCTCGGGCGCGAAGGGGAACTCCATGACGCCGTCCTCGGCCCACAGGCCGGTCCAGGCGGCGATGTCCTTGTCGAGCAGCAGGCGCAGGCTGTGGCGGTACAGCTCCGCCGGTGACATGTGTGCGGACATGGGTGTCCTCTCGTCCCGAAGATCTCCTAGAATGCGGACCCGGGGTCCGGTTATGAAAGATACGGACCCGTGGTCCGCTTTGTAAAGGAGGAGCCGCGTGCCGGAACGCAAGCCCCGCAAGGACGCAGCCCGCAACAGGGCCGCCGTCCTCGCGGCCGCCGACACCCTCTTCACCCGCTGCGCAAGCCCCGACGACGTCACCATGGCCGACATCGCGGCAGCGGCCGGCGTCGGCAAGGGCACGCTCTTCCGCGCCTTCGGCGACCGCGTCGGCCTCATCCGGGCGCTCTACGCGGCACGGCTCCAACCCGTCGAGGAAGCCGTCGAAACGGGCCCGCCGCCACTCGGCCCCGAGACCCCGCCGCTGCGGCGCGTCCCCGCCCTGCTCGACGCGCTCCTCTGCTTCAAGCTCGACAACCGCCACCTCGCGCTGGCCCTGGAAGGGACCGGCAGCGACAGCCCGTACCAGGCGGAGCACTACGAGCGCTGGCACACCCTGCTGCGGGCCACGCTGGACCGGCTTCCCGGCCGCCCCGACAGCGACTTCACCGCCCACGCCCTCCTCGCCGCCACCCGCGCCGACCTCGTCGAGCACCTGGCCGGCAAGGAGGCCGTGCCGCGCGACACCCTGCGGGCACAGCTGGCGGGCTTCACCGCCACGGTGCTCGGCACCTCCGCACCGGGGGATCCGGCCTGAGGCGCGGCGGAGTTACGGTGACCGGCATGGTCAGTGACACGAGTGTGCTGCCGGGCGGTGTCGTGCTGCGGCCGGCCGCGGAGGACGACGCCGAAGCGCTGCTCGCGGCGTACCTGCACAACCGTGAGCACCTGCGCCCCTGGGACCCGCGTCGGGGCGAGGACTTCTACACCGTCGAGGGCCAACGCGACCGGCTGAGGGAACAGTTGGCGGAGCAGGAAACCGGCCGGACGGCGCTGTGGGTGCTGACGGACGGCCCCCGGATCGTCGGCGTGATCACCCTGTCCGGCATCCGTCACGGCCCGTCCTGCAGCGGGAAGCTCGGCTACTGGATCGACGTCGACCACGCCGGGAAGGGGCTGGCGAGCGCGGCCGTCGAGGCGGTCGCCCGGTACGCCGACGAGCAGGCCGGGCTGCACCGCCTCGAAGCGGGCACGCTGCTGCACAACACCGGCTCGCAGCGCGTCCTGGAGAAGTGCGGCTTCGAGCCCTACGGGGTCGCGCCGCGGTACCTCCACATCAACGGCGAGTGGCAGGACGTCCGGCTCTTCCAGCGGATCCTGAACGACCGCCCACCCGCCGCGCCTTGACCGCCGGGGCCCGGATCAGCGGCGCAGCCGCACCCGGTAGGAGTACTGCTCGGGCAGGAAGTAGCTGATGGCCAGCTCGACGCGGCGGCCTTCGGACGTCGTGTAGAGCCGGTCGATGCGCAGCAGCGGGTGGTGCGGCTCGCACGCCAGTTCCTCGGCGACGGCGGCCGGGGCCGATGCCACCGTGATGGACTGCTCGGCCTCCGTGATCGGCGACTCCAGCCGGTCGTCCAGCAGCCCGATGATGGTGAACGTACTGCGCGCGCCGGTCTCGGTGAGCTGGTCCACATCGGTCAGCGTCTCGCCGACGTCCGGCGGCAGCCACACCGTGGTGTGGCAGAACGGCACGTCGTCGTGGAACCGCCGGAAGGCGAGGGTGTGCACCATGTCGCTGTCCAGCCGCAGCCGCCCGGCCGCGTCGATGTCCACCCGCCGCCGCAGCGGGCTGGACAGCTGCATGGTGGTGTCCAGGGACAGGCCCATCAGATCGTCGACCGAACCGAACCTGCGGAGGTAGCGGCCGTCACGCGGCGCGGCGAACGTGCCGCGCCCGGGCACCCGGTACACCAGGCCCTCGGCGACCAGGTCGTGGAAGGCGCGGCGCACCGTCTGCCGGCTGACCTGGTACGTCTCGGCCAGCTCCGCCTCGGTCGGCAGCCGCACCCCCTTGGGGTACCGGTCGCCCGCGAGGTCCGTGCGCAGGTCGTCCGCCAGCTGCTGGTAAGCGGTCCGCGCACGGGCCGGCTTGTTGGCCATCACATCCTCGTCGCCGTCGGTACAAGCAGGGAACGGCCAGCTTATCGGCCGCGGAACACCCAGGTCACCTGTGGGACGGCCCGGCGGCCGGACCGCGGGCGGAACGCCGGGCCGCCCCGCGTGCCGGTGGGCCGGGCGTCCGCGGGCCGCCGCCGTACTCAGCCGCGGTCCGCCGCCAGTATGCGCCGGGCCCGCTCCAGTACGGGCCGGTCCACCATCCGCCCGTCGACCACCGCGACCGGCCCCTCCGCCGCCAGTACCCGGTGCGCCCACTCCCGCTCGGCCGCCGACGGAGTGAACCCTTCGTGCACGGCGCCGAGTTGACGCGGATGGATGCAGAGCTTGCCGCCGAAGCCCAGCCGGCGGGCGTACGCCACGTCCGAGGCCGGCGGCCCGTCGGCCGCGAGACCGGTGGTGACACCGTCGAGCGGCGGCGCGAGCCCGGCCGCCGCCGAGGCGCAGACCAGCCGCGAGCGCGCGTACGCCAGGGCCGGCCGGTCGTCGGGGTCCACCCCGAGCTGCGCCGCGAGGTCGATGCTGCCGAAGGCGGCCCGTACGACGCCCGGGACGCGGCACAGCGCGGCGGCGTTCTCCACCCCGGCCGCGGTCTCCACCAGCGCGAGCAGCGGACCGCCGCCCGTCCGGGCGGCGGCCGACTCCAGTGCGGCCGGGTCCTCGGCCTTGGGCAGCATCACGGGTGCGCCGTGCGCGGCGGCCATCGCGAGGTCGGCCGCGTACCACTCGGTGCCCGGAGCATTGATCCGTACCACCGCCCGGGCGCCGCCCGCGAGCCATTCGGCCACGGCGTCCCGCGCGGCGTCCTTGGCGTCCGGCGCGACGGCGTCCTCCAGGTCCACGACCACCCCGTCGGCGCCCGCCGCTGCCGCCTTGGCGTAGCGGTCGGAGCGGTGGCCGGGGACGAAGAGCAGGCTGCGGGCGGCGGCGAGGGTACGCGTGTACGAAGGGGCGCCGGCGGCGGTCATGCGAACGTCACCTCCGCCGTGGCGTGCTCCGCGGCACGCGGCCCCGCGACCCACAGCCGCACGCCCGCCTCGCCGTCCGCCTCGTACGGCGTGCCGCAGGACAACAGCCGCTCGCCGCAGAACGCGGGCTGCCGGAGCCGGTAGGAGAGGGTGCGCACGGTGCGTCCGGGCGCGTGGCGGCGGACCAGCTCCAGCATCTGGAGCACCAGCAGCGGGCCGTGGACGACCAGGCCCGGATAGCCCTCGACGCCGGTGACGTAGGGCTCGTCGTAGTGGATGCGATGCGCGTTGGCGGTCAGCGCGCTGACGCGGAAGAGGACGGCGGGGTCGGTGCTCCACGGCAGCTGCCACGGCGCGTCGCTGTGCGGCTCGGCGCCGGCGTCGAGGGTGATCCGGTCCGGTACGGGCGCGCCGCCGCCGCTGCGGTAGACGATGTCCTGTTCCTCCGTCACCCGTACGTCACCGTCCTGGCGGAACTCGCTGCGGGCGGTGACGAACAGCAGCCCGCCGGTGCGGCCCTTCTTGGCCGCCACCTCGACCACCCTGCTGGTCTGCTCGGCCGGCCGGCCGACGGTCAGCGGGGTACGGACCTCCAGGCGGCCGCCCGCGAACATCCGGCGCCGCTCGGGCAGCGGGGGCAGGAAGTGGCCGTCGCGCAGGTGCCCGTCCGGGCCCAGCTCGCTCCGGCGGGGCCAGGTCAAGAAGTGCAGCCAGTGCCACAGCGGCGGCAGCGGCTGTCCGGCGGTGGCCACCGGTTCCGGCAGGTCCAGTACCGCGGAGAGCGCGGCGACCGGCGCGGGGTCGAGGACGTCGGTGGTGCTGGTGCCGGCCGGGCGCCAGGTGCGGGCGGTCTCTTCCAGGACGCGGAAGTCGGCGGCCGGGGTGTCGGCGGGGGCGCCGGTCATGGGGGCTCCTGTCGTGCGGGGCGGGGACGGGATCGGTACTGGCCTACCTCCAAAGGCCCGGAAACGGGCGGCCATTCAGCGCGGTCATGTACGGAATATTTACGCACAAAGAGACTCGGCGTGCGGCGTCGGCATTCTGTGGTCCGGCACACGGTGGCGTCAAGACCCGTGGCTGCTGCGTCGATCGGATGAGGAGGCACCGTTGACACCGCGATTATTTGGCCGTACAAATCCTCGGCAGAGGAGTCGCCGACCGTACGGCCGGCGGACGCCGCACCACGGAGGGGACCGCATGACCGCCGCCCGAGCCCTCGCCCGGTGGGCACACGACCACCGGGCAGACCCCGACGACCGCGCGCTCGCCGACCGTGCGCTGGCCGACACCGTCGCCGTCGCCCTGGCCGCCCGCACCCACCCGCTCCGCCCGGTCGCCGCGCCGCTCCCGGACGCGGCCCGCTGGGCGGCCATGGCACACGTGCTGGACTTCGACGACCTGCACATCGGGAGCACCACGCACCTCTCCGTCGTCACCGTCCCGGCCGTACTCGCCGCCGGCGGCGGAGCGCGCGCCTACCTCGCGGGCGCCGGCGTCATGGCCCGGCTCGGCGCCATGCTCGGCTGGGACCACTACGCGGCCGGCTGGCACGCGACCTGCACCGCCGGCGCCCCGGCCGCCGCCGTCGCGGCAGGCGTCGCCCTCGGCCTGGACCCCGGCCGGCTCGCCACCGCCATGGCGCTCGCGGTCCCCGCGGCCGGCGGCGTCCAGGAGGCCTTCGGCACCCACAGCAAGTCCCTCCAGGCCGGCTTCGCCGCGGACGCCGGGGTACGCGCCGCCCGGCTCGCCCAGGCCGGCGCCACCGCCGACCCCCGCGCCCTGGACGCCTGGCTGGAGCGCGTCGGCGGCACCCCCGCCACCGACTTCCCCGCGGCCCCCGCCGTCCCCGGCGGCCTGGCGATCAAGATGTTCCCCTGCTGCTACGCCATGCAGCGGCCGATCGCCGCGCTGCGCGAGGTCCGCGACCGGGTGCACGGCGCACTCACCGGCGTCACCGTCACCACCCCCGCCGGCACCGTCCACCCGCTGATCCACGACCGGCCCGCCACCGGCCTGGAGGGCAAGTTCTCCCTGCCGTACGCGGTCGCCACCGCCCTCCTCGACGACTATCCCGGCTTCGGCAGCTTCACCGACGAGGCGGTCGGCCGCCCCGCCGCGCAGCAGCTCATGGGCCAGGTCACCGTCGACCGGCGGCCCGGCGGGACCACCACCCTCCTCGACGGCGAGGTCGCCCTCCGGCTCGACTTCGCCGACGGCACGGCCGTCCACGCCGAGCTGGCCCTGCCGCCCGGTTCCCCGCAGCGCCCGCCCTCCGACGCCGAGCTGCGCGACAAGTTCGCCGCCTGCGGCCCCGACGTACCGGACCTGCTCGCCGGCCTCACCTGGGAGCGCGCGGCGGAGCTGATGCGTACCGCCTTCCCCGCCGCCACCAGCCCCACCACCCCCGCCGAGAAGGAGGCCTGATGCCGCACCAGCAGCTCCCCCTCGAAGGCATCACCGTCGTCAGCGTCGAGCAGGCGGTGGCGGCCCCCTTCGCCACCCGCCAGCTCGCCGACCTCGGCGCCCGCGTCATCAAGATAGAACGGCCCGGTGACGGCGACTTCGCCCGCCGCTACGACACCACCGTGCACGGCCATTCCAGCTATTTCGTCTGGCTGAACCGCGCCAAGGAATCCCTCACGCTCGACCTCAAGGCCGAGCGGGGCCGGGAGATCCTGCATGAACTCCTCGCCGGAGCCGACGTGTTCGTCCAGAACCTCGCGCCCGGCGCCGCGGCGCGCCTCGGCCTCGGCACCGACGCGCTCACCGCCCGCTACCCGCAGCTGATCCCCTGCACCGTCTCCGGGTACGGCACCACCGGACCGTGGGCCGACCGCAAGGCGTACGACCTGCTCGTCCAGTGCCAGACCGGCCTGGTCTCGCTCACCGGCAGCGCCGACGAGGCCGCCCGGGTCGGGGTCTCCGTCGCCGACATCTCCGCCGGCATGTACGCCTACAGCGGCATCCTCGCCGCTCTCTTCGCCCGCGCCACCACCGGGACCGCGCGTCCCGTGGAGGTCTCCCTCTTCGAAGCGCTCTCGGAGTGGATGAGCCAGCCCGCGTACTACACCCGGCACAGCGGCAGCCAGCCGCCGCGCGTGGGCACCCAGCACGCCACCATCGCCCCGTACGGCGCCTACACCGCGGCCGACGGCAAGGACGTGCTCTTCTCCATCCAGAACGAACGCGAATGGGCCGCGCTCTGCGCCGGCTTCCTCGGCCGGCCCGAGCTGACCGAGGACCCCCGGTTCGCCACCGGACCGGCACGCGTCGCCCACCGCGGCGAGCTCGACGCCGTCGTCGCCGAACGCTTCGCCCGCTCCGACGCGGCCGACATCATGAAGGCCCTGGACGAGCTCGGGATCGCCAACGCCGGGGTCAACTCGGTGGCGGAGTTCCTGGCCCACCCGGTCCTCGAAGGCCGGGACCGCTGGCGCGAGGTCGCCGTCCCCGGCGCCACCGTGCAGGCTCTCCTGCCACCCGCCGACCTCGCCGGACTCACCGCCCGCATGGGCCCCGTACCGGACGTCGGCGAACACACCGACGCGATCCTCACCGCACTCGGCCGCACCCCCGACGACCTCGCCGCCCTCCGCGCCGACTCCGTCATCTGACCCCCGGACTCACCGAAGGAACCAGGATCCCGCATGAGCACACTGGACACCCTCCCCGAGGACGAGCGCTTCGTGGTCGAGACCGTCCACGACTTCGTGACCAAGGACGTCAAGCCCGTCGTGCAGGAGCTGGAGCACGCCAACACCTACCCCGAAGCGCTCATCGGGAAGATGAAGGAGCTCGGCATCTACGGGCTCGCCGTCCCCGAGGAGTACGGCGGCACCCAGGTCTCCACCCCCTGCTACGTCCTGGTCACCGAGGAGCTGGCGCGCGGCTGGATGAGCCTGGCCGGCGCGATGGGCGGCCACACCGTCGTCGCCAAACTGCTGCTGCACTTCGGCACCGAGGAGCAGAAGCGGCGCTACCTGCCGAAGATGGCGACCGGCGAGATCCGCGCCACCATGGCCCTCACCGAACCGGGCGGCGGCTCCGACCTCCAGGCCATGCGCACCACAGCCCGCAAGGACGACCAGGGCTACCTCGTCAACGGCACCAAGACCTGGATCACCAACTCCCGCCGCTCCCAGCTGATCGCCCTGCTCTGCAAGACCGACCCGGACGCCACCCCGGCCCACCGCGGCATCTCCATTCTCCTCGTCGAACACGGGCCGGGCCTCACCGTCTCCCGCGACCTGCCCAAGCTCGGCTACAAGGGCGTGGAGAGCTGCGAGCTGTCCTTCGAGGACCACCGGGCGGCCCCCGACGCCGTGCTCGGCGGCACCGAGGGCAAGGGCTTCGCCCAGATGATGAAGGGCCTGGAGACCGGCCGCCTCCAGGTCGCGGCGCGGGCGTTGGGCGTCGGCCGGGCCGCGCTGGAGGACTCCCTCGCGTACGCCCAGCAGCGCGAGTCCTTCGGCAAGCCCATCTGGCAGCACCAGTCCGTCGGCAACCACCTCGCCGACATGGCCACCAAGCTCACCGCGGCCCGCCAGCTCACCCTGCACGCGGCCCGCGAGGCGGACGCCGGGCGCCGGGTCGACATGGAGGCCGGCATGGCCAAGCTCTTCGCCTCCGAGGCCGCCATGGAGATCGCCCTCGACGCGGTGCGCATCCACGGCGGTTACGGCTACTCGACCGAGTACGACGTCGAACGCTACTTCCGCGACGCGCCGCTGATGATCGTCGGCGAGGGCACCAACGAGATCCAGCGCAACGTCATCGCCGCCCAGCTCGTCAAGCGGGGCGGACCGGACTGATCAGCGCGCTTCGCGCCGGCTCTCCAGCGCTTCCAGTTCGGTGAGCGACTCGGTCAGCCACTGGACCCAGAAGGTCTCCTGGGCGATGCCGGCGCGCAGGACGAGATGCTGGAGCCGGTCCGCCTCCGCCGTCTTCTCCGGCGGGAAGTCGCGCGCCTCGATCTCGTGGTACTCCGCCAACTGCTGCTCGTGCAGCGCGAGATGGCGGCGGAACTCCGCCGTCAGACCGGTCGCGCCGACGACCGCGGCGGCCCGCAGCCGCAGCAGCAGCGGGTCGCGCATGGCCCGTGGCTCCTGCCGCTCGGCGACCCACTCGGTGAGCGCCTGGCGGCCGGCCGGCAGCACCTCGTACTCCCGCTTCTGGCCGCGCGCGGGCTGGGCCCGCGGGAGGGCGTGGATCAGCCCGCCCTCCTCCAGCTTCCGCAGCTCGCGGTAGATCTGCTGGTGGGTCGCTGACCAGAAGTAGCGGATGGACCGGTCGAACCGCCGCGTCAGCTCCAGCCCCGACGACGGCTTTTCCAGCAGGGCCGTGAGGATCGCGTGCGGGAGGGACATGGCGGCCTTCCAGGGTGCGGGCGGTGCGCTGCGCGGGGTGCGGTACCGGCGGAGGTGCCCCACCACCGGTACCCGCATCCTAGGCCGCGGTCAGATGTCGGCGGCCAGCCGCGTGCCCTGGAGGATGGCGCGCTTGGCGTCCAGCTCCGCGGCCACGTCGGCGCCGCCGATGACGTGCGCGGTGTGTCCGGCCGCCACCAGCGCGTCGTACAGCTCGCGGCGCGGCTCCTGGCCGGCGCAGAGCACGATCGTGTCGGCCGCGAGGACGGTCTTCTCGCCGCCGACGGTGAGGTGCAGCCCCTCGTCGTCGATCCGCTCGTAGGTGGCGCCCGCCGTCATCGTCACGCCGCGGTGCCGCAGCTCCGTACGGTGGATCCAGCCCGTCGTCCTGCCCAGGCCCGCGCCGACCTTGCTGGTCTTGCGCTGGACGAGGTGGACCGTGCGGGCAGCGGGCGTACGGACCGGGGCCTTGAGTCCGCCGCGCTCCTCGTACGCGGTGTCCACGCCCCACTGCGCGAAGAACGCCGCCGGGTCCAGGCTCGCCTGCTCGCCGCCGTCGGTCAGGAACTCCGCCACGTCGAAGCCGATGCCGCCGGCGCCGACGACCGCCACGGTCCGCCCGGCCTCGACCCGGCCGGTGAGCACGTCGAGGTAGCTGACCACGCTGGGGTGGCCGATGCCGGGGATGTCCGGGGTGCGCGGCGTGACACCGGCCGCGACCACGATCTCGTCGTACCCGCCCGCGCCCAGGTCCTCGGCGGTCACGGCCGCGCCCAGCCGCACGTCGACCTTCAGCTCTGCCAGCCGCGTACGGAAGTACCGCAGCGTCTCGTCGAATTCCTCCTTGCCCGGGATGCGGCGGGCGACGTTCAGCTGCCCGCCGATCTCGTCGGCGGCGTCGAACAGCGTCACGCCGTGCCCGCGCTCGGCCGCCGACACCGCGAACGCCAGGCCCGCCGGGCCCGCGCCGACCACGGCCAGCTCCTTGCGGCGCCGGGTGGGGGACAGGCTCAGCTCGGTCTCGTGGCAGGCCCGCGGGTTCACCAGGCAGGAGGTGATCTGCCCGGAGAAGATGTGGTCCAGGCAGGCCTGGTTGCAGCCGATGCAGGTGTTGATCGCGTCCGCGCGGCCCTCCCGGGCCTTGGCGACGAAGTCCGGGTCGGCGAGGAACGGGCGGGCCATCGAGACCATGTCGGCCCGGCCCTCGGCGAGCAGCCGCTCCGCGACCTCCGGGGTGTTGATGCGGTTGGTGGTGACCAGCGGTACGGACACCGCGCCCATGACCTTCTGGGTGACCCAGGAGAAGGCGCCGCGCGGGACGGACGTGGCGATGGTCGGGATGCGGGCCTCGTGCCAGCCGATGCCGGTGTTGATGATCGTGGCGCCGGCCGCCTCGACCTCCTTGGCGAGCTGGACGACCTCGTCGTACGTCGAGCCGCCGGGCACCAGGTCGAGCATCGACAGCCGGTAGATCAGGATGAAGTCCGGTCCGACGCGCTCGCGGGTGCGCCGCACGATCTCGACGGGGAAGCGGATGCGGTTCTCGTAGGAGCCGCCCCAGCGGTCGGTGCGCCGGTTGGTCGGCGCGGCGATGAACTCGTTGATGAGGTAGCCCTCCGAGCCCATGATCTCCACGCCGTCGTACCCGGCCTGCCGCGCGAGCTCGGCAGCGCGTACGTAGTCCTCGACGGTCTGCTCGACCTCGTCGTCGGTGAGGGCGCGTGGGGTGAAGGGATTGATGGGTGCCTGGAGCGCGCTGGGCGCCACCAGGTCCTCGCTGAACGCGTACCGCCCGGTGTGCAGGATCTGCATCGCGATCTTCCCGCCCTCGCGGTGCACCGCCTCGGTCACCTGCGCGTGCTGCGCGGCCTCCGCCTCGGTGGTGAGCTTGGCGCCGCCGTCCATGGTGCGGCCCTGCTCGTTGGGGGAGACGCCGCCGGTGACGATGAGGCCGACGCCGCCGCGGGCCCGCTCGGCGTAGAACGCCGCCATCCTCTCGAACCCGCCCGGTGCCTCCTCCAGGCCGACGTGCATCGAGCCCATCAGGACTCGGTTGGGCAGGGTGGTGAACCCCAGGTCGAGCGGGCTCAGCAGGTGGGGGTACGGGCTCATCCGGTGTCTCCTCGCGCGCACAGTGCCGTCGAGCATCGTTTCTAGACCAGCGGAGCCGGTTGTGCAACATGTTGCATAATGAGGCGTCGGTCACCCCGGAGAGACCGCACCCACTGCGGTGACCGAGAAAAACCGGTTGCCGCGGCGCACACCGGTACCGGCATGATGAGCCCGCCGACCGAAGCCAGGCCGGACCGGACCAACGGACAGGAGCATGCGATGCGCCGATTCCTCGACACGACCCAGCGCCCCTGTCGGACGGTCATCGAGGGATTCGGCACCCATGCGTACTCAGCACACCCCGCACACCCCCAGCGCCATCCGGCGCACCCTGAACATCGGCATCCTCGCGCACGTCGACGCGGGTAAGACCAGCCTCACCGAGCGGCTGCTCTACGACACCGGCGCCATCGGCCGGCTCGGCAGCGTCGACGACGGCACCACCCGCACCGACACCGGCACCGTCGAACGGCAGCGCGGCATCACCGTCCGCTCCGCCGTCGTCTCCTTCACCGTCGGCGCCACCCAGGTCAACGTCATCGACACCCCCGGGCACGCCGACTTCGTCGCCGAGGTGGAGCGCGCCCTCGCCGTGCTCGACGGCGCCGTCCTGGTCCTCTCCGCCGTCGAAGGAGTCCAGGCGCACACCCGTGTCCTGATGCGCACCCTGCGCGAGATGCGGCTGCCCACCCTCCTCTTCGTCAACAAGACCGACCGGGCCGGCGCCCGCTGTGAGAGCCTGCTCGCCGACGTCCGCCGCAAGCTGACCCCGTACCCGGTGCCCATGACGGCGGTACACGGCATCGGCACACGCGCCGCCCGCACGGTTCCGTGCTCGCTCGACGACCCGGACTTCCGCACCCGGGTGGCCGAGACGCTCGCCGAGACCGACGACGCACTGCTGGCCCGGGTCGTGGACGGGCCGTACCCGTCGCCCGACGAGCTGCGCAGCGCGCTGGCCGACCGCACCGCCCAGGGGCTCGCGCACCCCGTGTACTTCGGATCGGCGCTGAGCGGCCAGGGCATCGCGGCGCTCATCGACGGCATCACCGGCCTGCTGCCGCCCGCCGCCGCACCGCGAACGGCCGCGCCACAGGCCCCGCGGGGCACGGTCTTCGCCGTCGAACGCTCCCCCTCCGGACCCAAGAGCGCCTTCGTACGGCTGTACTCCGGCGAGCTGGCGGCGCGGCAACGCGTGACCCTTCACCGCCGGGAGCCGGACGGCACCCCGTACACGTACACCGGCCGGATCACCGCACTGGAGGTGGTCGGCGCGGCGGACGGCACCGGCCACCGGCTGACCCCGGGCAACATCGCGAAGGTCAGGGGAGTGGCCGGCATCCGGGTCGGCGACAGCCTCGGCACCCCGGACGGCGACGCACACCGGTCACACTTCCCGGCCCCCACCCTCCGTACCGTCGTCCGGCCCCGCGACCCGGACCCCGGCGCGGCGGCCCGGCTGCACACCGCCCTGCAGCGGCTGGCCGAGCAGGACCCGCTCATCCACGCCGCCGCCGAACCGGACGGCACCACCTCCGTACTGCTCCACGGCGAGATGCAGAAGGAGATCATCGCGGCCGCGCTGGCGGACGAGTACGGCATCGACGCCGTCTTCGAGCCGAGCCGGGTGGTGTGCCGCGAACGGCCCGTCGGAACGGGCGAGGCCGTCGAGGAGCTGGGCCACCGCGCCCCGGCCCCCAGCGGCTTCTGGGCCACCGTCGGGCTGCGTGTCGACCCCGCGCCGCACGGCACCGGCGCCGTGTTCCGGTACGAGACCGAACTCGGCGCCCTGCCGCGCGCGTTCCACTGTGCCGTCGAGGAGTCCGTGTACGCCGCGCTGCGCCACGGCCCGTACGGCTGGGCGGTCACCGACTGCACCGTCACCCTCACCCGCTCGGGCTTCGTCGGCCCGGTCAGCACGGCCGCCGACTTCCGCGGGCTGACGCCACTGGTACTGGCCCGCGCACTGGAACGAGCCGGTACGCGGGTTCACGAGCCGTACCACGCCTTCGAGGCGGACGTGCCGGCGGACGCGCTGCCCGCCGTCACCGCCTGCCTGACGGCGCTCGGCGCCGACATCACGGAGACGGCCCCCGACAGCGCGGCCGCCTGGCTGGTCAGGGGCGCGATCCCGGCCCGCAGCCGGCACACCGTCGAACGCCGGCTGCCGGGCCTGACGCACGGCGAGGGCGGTTGGTGGACCCGCCCCTGCGGAGACCGCCCGATGAAGACCCCGGAGACGGCCCCGCAAGCCGCCCCCGACCACTAGGACGCGGGCCGGAGCTGGATCTTCCGGCCGGTGCCCCGCCGGAAGGTCTCCAGTGCCGCGCCGAACTCGTCCAGGCCGTAGGAGTGCGTGATCATCGTGTCGGCGTCCAGCGCCCCCTTGCCCATCAGCTCCACGGCACGCCCGAAGCTGTGCACCACCGCCATGGACCCGACCACGGTGATCTCGTCGTGGTAGATGCGGAACGGCGAGATCTTCGCCATGGCGTCCGAGGGCGCCACACCGAACTGCTGGAACGTACCGCCGCGCCGCACCCGCGTGAGCGCGTCCTCGATCACCGGCACCACGCCCGTGCAGTCGATGACGATCTCCCAGCCCTGCGGCCGGTCCAGCGCATCGGCCCCGGTGGCCACCGCATCGGCCCCCAGCTGCTCCGCCACCTTCAGCCGCTCGGTGTTGATGTCCACGACCGACACCGAAGCGGCCCCGGCCCGCCGCGCGAGCTGCAGCATCATCAGGCCCATCGTGCCCGCGCCGTAGAGGAGATAGTGCGCGCCCAGGTCCCGCGGCAGGACGTCGAAGCCGTGCACCGCGCAGGACAGCGGCTCGATCAAGGTGCCCTGCGCGAGGTCCACGCTCTCCGGCAGGCGGTAGCAGTTGGCCGCCGGCACCTTGACGTACTGGGCCATCGCACCGTCCACGGTGTCCCCGATCGCACCCCAGCGCTCGCAGAGGTTGCCCCGGCCGATGCTGCAGAAGTGACAGGAGCCGCAGAACAACGAGGGGTCGACCGCGACCCGGTCACCCTCGCGCACCCCGTTCACCTCCGCGCCGAGCGCCACCACCTCCCCGGTGAACTCGTGTCCGGGAACGATCGGGTACGGCGTCGGCGCGAACTCGCCCTCCACGATGTGCAGATCGGTACCGCAGATGCCGACGGCGGCCACCTCGACGACGACCTCGCCGGGGCCCGGCGCCGGATCGGCGACCGTCTCGACGGAGAAGGAACCGGGGGTCTGGATGACGACGGCACGCATGGTGAACTGCCTCTCAGGAAGGGGACGTCGCGGCTGACGGTCAGTCGGTGTCGGTCTCGGTATCGGCATCGGTGGCGGTGTCGGTGGCGGCGGGTCCGGCCGGTGGGACCACGCGCACCGGTACGCCCAGCCGCTCGATGGCGGCGATCTGGTCCTCCGGCGTCGCGGTGTCGGTGACCACCAGGTCGTACCCGGACGCGTCCCCGTACCCATGGGTGGCGGTCCGGCCGAACTTGGTGTGGTCCACCGCCAGCACGCTGCGCCCGGCCGCCTCCCGCAGGGCGGCCTTCATGTCCGCCCACTCCTGGACCGGATGGAAGAGCCGGGCACGGTCGACGGCGGTGGGGGAGGAGAAGGCGACGGCGGCGCGGACGCGGCCGAGGTGGCGGAGGGTGTCCGTACCGGCGCAGGCCTCGAAGTCGGGGCGGTAGTGGCCGCCGAGCAGGACGGCCTCCGTGCCGGGCGCGCCCGCAGCGCCGATCAGCGAGGCGACCCGCAAGGAGTTGGTGACGACGGTCAGCCGCTCGATGCGGCCGAGCCTGCGGGCGAGCGGGAAGAGGGTGGTCCCGCAGTCCATCAGCACCGTGTCGCCGGGGCTGACCTCCCGGGCCAGCAGTTCGGCGAACGCCTCCTTCGCCGCGGCCTGCTGGTACTCGCGGAAGCGGGTCGCGGTCTCCACCGTGACGGTGGGCAGCGCGACGGCCCGGCCGCGGCGCTTCTCCAGCAGCCGCCGGGACTCCAGGTCGGCCAGGTCGCGATGCACGGTCATGGTGCTGACCCGCAGCGTCTCGGCGAGCGCGGTGATCCGTACGGAGCCCTCGTCGATGACCTGCTGGAGCACCCGGCGGCGGCGCCGCTCGACCTCGGCCTCGGACCCACGACTCTGCCGCACCACGGTGTGCCTTCCTCCGACGCGCACTCGATCACCGCGCAACATCACACACTTCCTGTGATGTTTTGGCAAGGGGCGGTCTTGCCGCGGTGCTGCCGCGTCCCCGAGGCTGAAACGGACGTCACCGCAGCAACGGCAGGAGACGCGTCACCACAGCAACGGCAGGAGGGGAACGTGCCGCAGCCGGCGCCGCAAGGACCGCCGCCCGGCCCCGCGACGGGCAGCCCGGACCAGGAAGTGGCCGCAGTGGTCTACCTGGTCGGACAGGAACTGGAAGCATCGCCCAAGGCCGTGCTCGCCGCCTTCGAGGCCGCGCTCGTCGAATCGGGCATGGAGAACCTCGACCACGGCCACCTCGACTCGGTCGGCGTGTTCCAGCAGCGCCCCAGCATGGACTGGGGCACGGCCGAGCAGTGCATGAACGTCAACTACGCGTCACACCGGTTCTTCGAGCGGGCCATCGAGGAGGACGAGGACGATCCGGACCTCACGGCGGGTCAACTCGCCCAGCGGGTCCAGGTCTCCGCGTACCCCGAGCGTTACGACGAGCGGGAGGACGAGGCCAGGCTGCTCATCGAGGCCACGCGCGAGGAGCTGGGCGAGGAGCCGCGGCCGTAGCCGGGCCGCGCCCGGCTCGCGGTCCGGTGTGCGTACGCCGTGTGACCGTGGCCGGGGCACATGCCGGTGCCACGGTCACGGTCTGTGACGGAATTCTTCGGTCGGTTTCGATCGACGGGTCGTGTGGACGCCCGCACCGCGTCACTATGGGCCCTGAACCGGTGTGAACGGATTATGGATGACCGGATGACCGGTGGACGGATGAGTCGGCTGAAGGGAGGCGGCCGGGATGCTTCTCAAGACCCGGACCGACAGGCGCGTACGCATCGAACGGTGGCCGGTCCCCGCCGGCTCGCCCACCTTGGCGAAACTGGCCGTGGTGGGCGTGCTCGACGGAGAAAGCGTCACCGCGCTGTGCGACGCCACCGCGGCGGTCATGGCGGGCGGCACACGGCACCTCCGGCTGGACCTCGCCGGCGTCACGGCCTGCGACAACGCCGGCCTCTACACCCTCCTCGGCGTGCAGAGCGCGCTGCGCTCCATGAGCGGCAGCCTCGTCCTGCTCCGCCCGAGCCTCCCTGTCCACACCGGCCTCAGGGCCGCCCGCCTGCACCTCAGGCTGGTCATCGCGCCGCCCGGCTCGGTGATGTAGCGGCGTGGGCGTGCGCTCGTCCGGTGTGTTCAGCCGGCCGCGTCCGCCGGCGGCAGCAGCGGGCCGCACGTCCAGCGCTGGAAGACCAGCCGGGTCTCGACCCGGGCCACCTCGCGGCGGGCCGTGAACTCGTCCAGTACCAGCCGCTGGAGATCGGCGGCATCCCGTACGGCGACGTGGACGAGGTAGTCCTCGGGCCCGGTGAGGTGGAAGAGGGAGAGCGCCTCCGGCAGTGAGCGGATGCGCTCCACGAACGGGCCGACCAGCTCGCGGCGGTGCGGACGCACCTGCACCGACAGCAGCGCCTGCAGGCCGCGGCCCAGTTTCGCGGGGTCCAGCCGCAGTTCGTGTCCGAGGATCACGCCGCTGCGCCGCAGCCGGGTCACCCGGTCCAGACAGGTCGACGGCGCGACGCCGACCGACGCGGCCAGCTCGCGGTACGTGGTCCGGGCGTCGTTCTGCAGCAGGCGTAAAATCTCCAGGTCCACCGGATCGAGACGCACAGAGTCGGCCATGTCCCGAACGTAACACGGAAGTTGACCATCCGGTCAGGGCGCCCGACCAGCATCATGCCATGACCCACTCACCCGCGCGCCCGGACCGCGCCGCCACCACCGCCGTCCCCCGTGCCACCCCCGGCCCCGCGCCCGCCGGCGCGCCGCTCCGTGCCCTCGCCACCGAAGCCGTGCACGCCGGCCGCGAGGACCTCGCCGCCCAAGGACTGCACGCGGCCCCGCTCGACCTGTCCACCACCTATCCCTCGGCGGACAGCCGTGCCGAGGCCGCCCGCCTCGACGCGTTCGCCGCCACCGGGGCCGAGTTCGAGGGGCCGCCCGTCTACGGCCGGCTCGGCAACCCCACCGTCGCCCGCTTCGAGGCCGCGCTCGCCCGCCTCGAAGGCACCGAGTCCGCCGTCGCCTTCGCCAGCGGCATGGCCGCCCTCACCGCCTGTCTCCTGGTCCGGCACGCCGAAGGCCTGCGCCATGTCGTCGCCGTACGCCCCCTGTACGGCTGCAGCGACCACCTGCTGACCGGCGGGCTGCTCGGTACGGAGGTGACCTGGACCGACCCGGCCGGCGTCGCCGACGCGCTCCGGCCCGACACCGGCCTGGTCATGGTCGAGAGCCCGGCCAACCCCACGCTCGCCGAGACCGACCTCGCGGCCGTCGCGCGCGCCTGCGGCTCCGTACCGCTGCTGGCCGACAACACCTTCGCCACGCCCGTACTGCAACGCCCCGCCGAGGCCGGTGCGCGGCTGGTGCTGCACAGCGCGACCAAGTACCTCGGCGGTCACGGCGACGTGCTGGGCGGCGTGGTGGCCTGCGACGAGGAGTTCGCGCGGCGGCTGCGCCAGGTGCGGTTCACCACCGGCGGCGTGCTGCACCCGCTCGCCGGCTACCTGCTGCTGCGCGGACTGGCCACCCTGCCCGTACGGATGCGGGCCGCGTCCGCCACCGCGGCCGAGCTGGCCCGGCGGCTCGCCGGCCACCCGGAGGTGGCCCGGGCGCACTACCCGAAGCTCGGCGGCGCGATGGTCGCGTTCGAGGTGTGCGGGGACCCGCACGACGTGATCGCCGGGGTGCGTCTGATCACCCCGGCGGTCAGCCTCGGCAGCGTCGACACGCTCCTCCAGCACCCGGCCTCGATCAGCCACCGCATCGTCGACGCCGCCGACCGCGCGACCGGCGGCATCTCCGAACGGCTGCTGCGGATGTCGGTGGGCCTGGAGGACGTCGAGGACCTGTGGCGGGACCTCGATGCGGCGCTCAGCGGTGGGCCGTCTCCCGTCCGGCGGTCTCCCGGTCGGCGGGTACCGGCAGCGGCCGGCGCCGCAGCCCCGCCGGCCGGGCCGTGATCACCAGCGTGCCCTCCTCGACCTGGTAGTCCAGCGGCAGCCCCAGGCCCCGCATGGCCGCCACCATCCCGGTGTTGGACGCCTGCGTGATCGCGTACACGCTCTCGCAGCCCGCCTCGGCGGCCATGGCGACCAGCCGCTCCAGCAGCTCGGCGCCGATGCCGCGGCGCTGCCACGCGTCCTCCACCAGCAGCGCCACCTCGGTCTCGTCGCCGTCCCACAGCAGGTGACCCAGCGCCACCAGCCGCCCGGACGCGGTCTCCACGGCCAGTGTGCGGCCGTGCCGCGGGCCCAGCAGGTGGTCGAGGTAGCCGTCGGCGTCGTGCACCGGCCCGTGGTAGCGCAGCGCCAGCGTCCGCTCCGAGCAGCGGTCGTGCATCTCGCGGGCCGCCGCGAGGTCGGAGGTGTCGGCGCGGCGTACGGTGAGGGGGCTGCCCTCGGGGAGGGTGAGGGTGTCGCGGCGCTCCGGGACCCGCCGGCCCAGCCGCGCGTCCAGCTCCACCAGCGCCCGTACCCGCGCGAACTCGGTCGGGGTGAAGGGCAGCTGAGGCCGCTCGATGGTGATCGAACCCCCGGACGGGTCGCGGAACTTCATGATGTGGTCCTCGAGAACGCCTTCGGCCGGCACCCGTTCGGCCAACGGCTCGCCCTTCAGCGTGCGCGCGGGTACCGAACGGATGGTGCAGCGGCCCAGCAACTGCCGCAGCGCCAGAGGAAGTTCAGCGGAGTCCAGGGCCGTACGGGTGGCCAGGGACAGCATACGGGCCGGCGCGTCGACCAGATCATGGGCATCGGCACGTTCCAGCCAGGTGTCCCGGCCGCCCGCCGCGGACACCGCGCCCACCAGCACACGCCGCTCCGGGGTGCCCGGCACCCGCAGCAGGAACTCGTCCACCGTGCCGTCCGACAGCGGGTGGGTCTGCAGGCTCAGGATGTCCACCCGGTGCGCGGCCAGCGCCTGGCACAGCGCGGCCAGACTGCCCGGCTCGTCCCGTACGGTCGTCCGCATGCGCCACAGCGTCGTCTCGGGGAGCCCCGCGCCCTCGGCGAGAACGGGGGCCGACGACGCCGCGGCGCCGGTATCGCCCGGCGGCGGCGCGTGTTCATGGCGACGTGACCTGCTCAGGGTGAGGCCGGTGACGAGGCGGTCGGCGGCCCGCCGCCACATCGAACGGCGGGCAGTGCGGTACTCGGTTTTCTCAGTCATGCACCCCAGCATCACCGACCGGTGTTGCATGATCACGAACGACTTGTGTCCGCCAGGTAAAGGACGCAATCGCCTCTACTGTCCGACTCACCCAGGTTGCAAGGTCTGGCTGAACAGCACCTCACCGCTGTCCTGCCGCAGCCGCACCGTCAGCTCCCCGCTCCCGCCGTCGATGTCGACCTCACCGAAGTACTGCGGTGTCTCGGCCGGTGAGGTGTTCGCCCGGTCCGGCGCCTTCACGAACCGCTGCTCGGGCCCGAACGTGCCGTCCAGCTTCACCGCCGGGAACCCGCCCGCGTTCAGCGGCCCGGAGACGAACTCCCAGAAGGGCTCGAAGTCCTTGAACGCCGCCCGCGACGGGTCGTAGTGCTGCGCCGAGGTGTAGTGGACGTCCGCCGTCAGCCACACCGTGCCCGTGATCCGCCGGTGCTTGATGTGCCGCAGCACCTCCGCGATCTGCAGCTCCCGCCCCAGCGGCTGCCCCGGATCGCCCTGCGCCACCGCCTCGAAGCGGGTCTTGCCGTCCGGCACGACCAGCCCCAGCGGCATGTCGGACGCGATCACCTTCCACACCGCCCGCGACCGCGACAGCTCCCGCTTGAGCCACCGCAACTGCTCGGCGCCCAGGATGCCCTGCGCGTCCTCCGTCTGCCGTCCGTCGGAGTTGGCGTTCCGGTACGTCCGCATGTCCAGCACGAACACGTCCAGCAGCGGCCCGTGACGGACCACCCGGTACACCCGCCCCTGCCCGTCCGGGCGCAGCGTGCGGATCGGGAAGTACTCGCCGAACGCCCGCAGGGAGCGCGCGGCCAGCACGTCCACGTCCTTCACCTGGTACCGGTCGTCGTCCAGGATCTGCCCCGGATACCAGTTGTTGCGCACCTCGTGGTCGTCCCACTGGGTGATCGTGGGCACCTGCGCGTTGAACCGCCGCAGGTTGTCGTCCAGCAGGTTGTACCGGAAGGCGCCGCGGAACTCCGCCAGCGTCTCGGCGACCTTCGACTTCTCCTCGGTGGTCACGTTCCGCCAGATCCGCCCGTCCGGCAGCGTCACACTGGCCGTGATCGGTCCGTCGGCGTAGATGTTGTCGCCGCTGCACAGGAAGAAGTCCGGGTTCCGGCGCCGCATCTCCTCGTAGATCCGGTAACCGCCGCGGTCGGGGTTGATGCCCCAGCCCTGCCCGGCGAGGTCTCCGGACCAGTGGAACCGCACGTCCTCGCGCCGCTTCACCGGCGCCGTACGGAACGTACCGGTCACCGGCTCGCCCGTCCGCCGGGGATCGTCGGGATCGGCGAGCGTGACCCGGTAGTGGATCTGCTCGCCGGGCGGCAGGCCGCGCAGCGACGTGACCCCGGTGAAGTCCGTGCCCGCGCCGACCACCGGGCCGCGCCAGGTCCGCGCGTTGCGGAACGACTCGGTCGCCGCCGTCTCCACGGTCATCCGCGCGGGCCGGTCCGACCGTACCCACACCAGCCCCGAACCGGTCGTCACGTCGCCCACCTGCACGCCCCAGCCGGCGCTCGGCCGCCCGTCGCGTGCCTGGGCCGGAGCCGCGCAGCCGATCGCGGGCAGCGCGAACCCGGCGGACGCGGCCGCCGCCCCGTACAGCACCGAACGCCGCCCGATCGCTCTGCCGTCCGCCGCCGCTCCCTGCGCCATGTGGATCCTCCCGTGGTCCGATCGTCCTCGATGACGTCCCGTTCGTACCGGTGCCCGATGCCCCGCAGCCGAACGCACGGTGAACAACCGGATGACGGCGGTACGGAAGCGCGGAACCGGCCCATGGTCGCAAGCCGGAGGGGCGAAGGCCAGGATCACGGCGCCGTTCGAGGACCGCGGCGCCGCTGTCCGGTCCTGCTGCCGCGCCTACGGGTATTGCACCGCACGTTCCAAAACCTGCTACGGTCCTTCCATGGCCCGACCGCGGATGTTCGACGAGGAGCGGGCCCTGGACGCGGCGATGCGCACCTTCTGGGCGAACGGCTACGAAGCCACCTCGACCCAGGACCTGTGCGAAGCCACCGGCCTGGGCCGCAGCAGCATCTACAACACCTTCCGCAGTAAACACGACCTCTTCGCGCGGTCGCTGGCGCGCTACATCGACACGATGACGTCCCGCCAGCTCGCCATCCTGGAGGACCAGGACCGGCTGCCGCTCGACCGCCTCCGCGCCCTCTTCGACGTGATCATCGCGGACGACATGGGGAATCGGAGTGACGGCCGCAGCCCCGGCTGTCTCACCGTCAACACCACCGTGGAGCTGGCCGGCCGGGACACCGAAGCCGCCCGGATGCTCGCCCGCGACACGGAACGCCGGCTGGTGGCGCTCCGGATCGTCATCGAGGCGGGGCAGCGGGACGGCGGGATCGCCACGACGCGCGACGCCGACGCGCTCGCCCGCTTCGTCAGCGCGGTGATCGGCGGCATGCGGGTCGCAGGCCAGGGCGGCGCGGACCGCGCGGCCCTGGAGTCCATCGCGGAGACGGCGCTGACGGCCCTGACGCCGTGATGCCCTGACGTCCTGATGCGCTGACGGCCCTGACGCCGTGACGCCCTGACGGTGCGCCCGGCTCCCGCCCTGCGGGGCGGACCCGCTCTGCCCAAGTTCTGTACTGACCTATCCATAACTATGTCCGCTCACCTCACGACGCGACGAAGGAGCACACCCGTGCCTCGTGCCGTATACGTCCTCGCCCTCGGCATCTTCGCCATGGTGACCAGTGAGTTCGTGGTCGCCGGCCTGATGCCGCAGATGGCGGCGGGCCTGGACGCGACCGTCCCGCAGATCGGCTACCTCATCACCGCCTTCGCGGCGGCCATGGCCCTGGGCGGCCCGTTCCTCACCGTGGCCCTGCTGAAGCTGCCCCGGAAGCGCGCGCTCGCCGTGCTGTTCGCGGTCTTCCTGGCCGGCAACGTACTGGCGGCCACCGCATCCGGCTACCCGGTCATGACGGCCGCCCGCATCGTGACCGGCATCGCCGCACAGGCCTTCTTCGGCGTCGCCATTTCGATGTGCGCGCAGCTGACCCGCCCGGAGGTCCGCGGCCGGGCCGTCTCCGTCGCGCTCAACGGCCTGATGCTCGGCACGCTGCTCGGCCTGCCCCTGTCCACGCTGATCGGCGAACACTTCGGCTGGCGCGCGGCGTTCTGGGCGATATCCGGGCTCACCGTGCTCGCGGCCGTCGCCACCCTGGTCGGCGTCCCGCGTACGGAGGGCGCCGAGCAGAGCGGGGGCTTCCGCGCCGAACTGGCCGTCTTCCGGCGGTCCCGGCTCTGGCTGACCCTCTCGACCAGCACGTTCGTCATCGGCGCGACCTTCGCGGCGTTCAGCTACCTCAACCCCGTCCTGACCGGGCTCACCGGGTTCGCCACCGGGACGATCCCACTGGTGCTGATCGCGTACGGCGCCGCCACCGTCATCGGCAACACGGTCGTCGGCCGCCTCGCCGACCGTCACGCACTGCCCGTCCTGCTGACCGGCCTGTTCCTGAACCTGCTGTTCCTCACCGGCTTCGCCCTGTTCGCCGGTCTCCCCGTCCCCGCCGTGGTGTGCGTGCTGGGCATCGGCCTGGTCGGCGTGACCATGAACCCCGCGCTGGTCACCCGCGTACAGCGGGCCGGGAACGCCGGGCCGATGGTCAACACCGTGCACTCCTCGTTCATCACCTTCGGTGTCATGACCGGCTCCTCGCTCGGCGGCCTGGCCATCGGCTCCTTCGGCCTCCGGGCCCCGATGTGGCTGGGGGCGGCGCTGGCCGCGACGGGCCTCGTGACGCTGGTACCGGATCTGGTCCGGCGGACGGTGACGGTACGGACACCGGCCGGGCACCGCCCCGAGGCGCCCGCCCAGCCCCTCAGGGAGGAACCCGCCGCCGAGTGCGCGGGGGCGGCTCCCGCGCCGCGTGGGTAACGCCCCGTTCACACCCCCGCCGGGGCCACCGTGTCCAGGATGACGCGGGCCACCAGGGCCGGGTCGTCGTTCATGGGGACGTGGCCGCAGCCGGGGAGGCGTATGAGGCGGGCGCCGGGGATCACGCGCTTGGCCCGCAGGCCCTGGCGGGGCAGGAGCAGCCGGTCGCGGTCGCCCCAGCCTATGGTCACGGGGAGGTCCGGGATGTCGTGCTGGAAGAGCACACCGGGGCCGCGGCCGGCGGCGAGCGTCGCGGTGAAGCCGGGCGCCTCCCGCAGCGCCCGCGTCTCGGCCGCCACCGCGGCCGGCGAACGGCGCGCGGGGCGCGCGTATATGGAGCTGGTCAGCGCGGCGCGGCCGGCCGCCGAGCGGGCCAGCGCCTCGACCACCGGCTGGGGCAGCGCCTTCGCGCCGGCCCGCATGCCGAGCAGGACACCGAAGGCGTACCGGCGTTCGGCCTCGGTCCAGAACCCCGCCGGGGACAGAGCCGTCACCGACCGTGCGGCCCCGGCCAGGCCCAGCTCCAGCGCGAGCAGTCCGCCGAGCGAGTTGCCCACCACGTGCGGCCGTTCGACGCCCAGCGCCGCGAAGGCGTCCGTGAGCAGCGGGACCACCGACGTCAAGCCGTACGGCACGCCGTCGGGCAGCGCGGGGGACGCGCCGAAGCCCGGAAGGTCCAGCGCGATCACGTCGTGCGAGGCGGCCAGGACGCTGAACACCGGCTCCCAGGCCTGGTAGTGGTGGCCGATGCCGTGCAGCAGCACGACCGGCTCGCCGGCGCCCTTGCGCTCGTACGCGACCGAGAACGGCGGACGGCCGTCGGGGGAGACGTGCAGGGAGGAGGCCGTGGCGGTCGTCATGGGGACTCCTTCGGGGGGAGGGGAAGCCGCTGGGGTGGGTGCGTCTGCGGGGGCCGTACGGGGCCGTACGTGGGGGCGGCCCGATAGACACCATGTCAGCAATAATTACCGGGCGGTAGCGGGCGAACGTGAATGCGTCGCGGGAGGGCGGGGCCGGGCGCACCGCCGACGCGGCGCCACGATCGCGCAACTGTGCGGTATCCGCTGGACAATGCGCGGCCGCCCCGCTGGGATGGGGGCGTGCTCACGGATGCCGCGACCGATGTCTTCGAAGAACACCGCCCCGTCCTCCAGGGCGTCGCCTACCGCATGCTCGGCCGGGCGGCCGACGCCGAGGACGTCGTCCAGGAGGCGTGGCTGCGCTGGTCGGCCGCCGACCACGAAGCGGTGCGCGAGCCGCGCGCCTACCTCGTACGCGTCACCACCCGGCTCGCGATCGACCGGCTGCGCCAGGTCCAGGCCCGGCGCGAGGCGTACGTGGGGCCGTGGCTCCCCGAGCCCGTCGCGACCGACTTCGGCGGGGCCGTGCCGGACAGCGCGGACCGTGCCGTCTTCACCGAGTCCGTGACGTTCGCCGTGCTCGTCGTCATGGAGTCGCTCTCGCCGCTGGAGCGGGCCGTCTTCGTGCTGCGCGAGGCGTTCGGCTATCCGTACGCGGAGATCGCCGCCGTACTGGAGCGCGGCGAGGCCGCCGTGCGCCAACTGGCAGGGCGCGCCCGGCGTCACGTGGAGGAACGCAAGCCGCGCTTCGAAGTCGACCCCGAGCGGCAGCGGGACCTGACCGAGCGGTTCCTCGCCGCCGCGGCCGGCGACGACCTCCAGGGACTGATCGGCCTGCTCGCCGAGGACGTACGGCTGGTCGGCGACAGCGGCGGCAAGGCGAAGGCACCGCTGCGCGTCATCGAGACCGCCGACAAGGTCGCCCGCTTCCTGGTGGCCGTGGCGAGCAACCCGCAGACCGAGCTGCGGTTCGGCTTCGCTGCGCTCAACGGCGGGGTCGCGCTGGTGGCGCGGGAAGGGGAGCGGGTCGACACGGTCTTCCAGCTCGACGTGGTGGACGGCCGCATCCAGACGGTCTACATCGTCCGCAACCCCGACAAGCTGGCGGCGGTGGGGGCGGCCCCCACCGCCTGACGCCCGCCGGCGCCCAGGGCTGCCCGTTCCTGATCCGGACGGAAGACCCTAGCGCGGCACGACGCCCGCCGCCCGCGCCGCCGCGCGCAGGCCGCTGCGTGGGCTGGTCAGTACCTCCGTACGGACGTCCGCACACTCGGCCGCCGGCGCCATCGACGCCTGCGCGAGCACGATGACGTGCGCGCTCTTGGGCGCTCCGGCGTCCGCCGCGTCGTCCACCGCCTCGTCCACGGTCACCGCGCTGCCGTCGGTGTCCGCCTCCCGCACGGCATCGGCCACCGCGGTGAGGTATGCCTCGTGGTCGTCCGCCTCGAAGAGCGCGAAGGCGTCCGGCACCAGATGCGTACGGACCACGACCCGCCGCCCGGCGCGCTCCGCCTCCTCCTCGATGAGTGCGACCGTCGGCTCCAAGGTGCTCGCCACCGTCGCGAGGACGGTGATCCGCTCACCGCCCGCCACCGCGGCCGCGGCCATCGGCCGGTCCGCGCGGAGCACCGGTACGTCGAACTCCGCACCGGCCGCCTCGGCGACGCCACCGATCGTGGAACACGTGCACAACGCGGCCGTCGCGCCCTCCGCCACGGCCGCCGCGAGGGCGCCCCGTACGTCGTCGGCCACCGCCTCGGGGCCGGCCTCCCGCGCCCGGTCCAGCAGTTCCGGATGCACGAGGTGACGGAGCTTCAGCGCGGGCGCCTCGCTGTCGCGCAGCGCGTCGAACACAGGGACATGGACGGGAGAGGTGTGCAGCACGGCAAGCATGCCGGGGACCGTACCCGCCGAAACCGAACCGATGCCCCCAGGCGCGGCGCGCCCGGCCGCCGTCTCCGACCGTGTTGACTCGGTCACGCAACGGCATCGGATAGCCCATTGGTCTTGACCAAGGGTGGGGCCGCCCATATCGTCACAGGCATACTTCAACAACCTTTAATAAAGAAGCGCTCATAACCCGGGAGACACCGGGGAGGCCCCTGGAGACGGACCGGGGACACGGCGATTGCGGAGGACAGGGTGGGGACCACGCAGCTCGACACGGCGCAGGAACCGAAGTACTGGCACCTCAAGACCGTGCTCAGTGACGCGCTCGACTCGGAGTTCGCGGTCGGCGAGATCCTGCCGAACGAACGGGACCTGGCGGCGCGCTTCGGGGTCGCGCGGGCGACGCTCCGGCAGGCGCTCGAACAGCTCGAACTGGAAGGCCGGCTGCAGCGCCGCCGCGGCGTCGGCACCACGGTCGCCCCGCCCCGCATGGGCGTGCCCGTGGACCGTTCAGGGCACAGCTGGCCCGGCGCGCCCGGCGACGCCTGGCAGCCGGCCGACGCGGCCGCCGTGGACGGCGCGGCCCTCCCGCCCGCCGTCGCCGATGCGCTGGGTGCCGGCGCGGGGGACACGGTGCACGTCGTGCGGCGTACGCGGGTCGACCACGGCCAGCCGGTCGCGGCCGAACTGCTCTACGTACCGGCCGAGTCCGTCCCCGGCCTCGTCGCGGACGCCGCCGCCGGGCCGGTCGCCCGCGCCCGTGCCGTCCTCCAGGAACTGCAACTGCTCGCACTGGACGGCGAGGAGCGCGCCGTGGAGCTGGGCTCGGCCCGCGCCGAGGACGCCAAGCTGCTGGACCGGCTGCCCGGCGCCCCCGTCCTGGTCGTCACCACCCGGTACGTGACCGGCGGCCGCACCACCGCCGTCGCGGTCTCCACCTACCGCGCCGACACCTGCCGTCTCACCTTCGGCGACCACGACACGCTCGCCGTACTCCCCGGCTGATCCGCCCCGCCCCGTCCCGCAGCAACCGGGGCGAGGTAGGTGGATCGGTCAGTCGGCCGGCGAGACCAGGTGGTCGTGCAGTGTGCCGTCGCGGGCGTGCTGCGGCGACGGGGTGTAGCGGCACCCGTCCTCGAACAGCAGGGAGAACGGTCCGGGGGCGCACCGGCCGGCGATGCGGCCCCAGCGGCCTTCTGGCTGAGTCAGGGGATCAGCGGCAGCACCGCGCCCTGGTCGCCCTCGGCGGGCGTTGCCTCGCCATCTGTGGTCAGGGCTGTGTCGACTGGTTCTGCAAGCTCTCGCGCGGCAGGACCTGGGGAATGACGGGCAGCACAGTGCCGGCGCCGATGGGTGCGACATGTGCTACGAGTTCGCCGGCCTCGGCGAGCATGAGCAGGTTCGGAAGCTCGTACGATTGTGCGGCACTGCGATCGGCTTGATAGCCAAGGTCGTCAAGGCTCGCTGCAGTGAGCCTGCTGAGTGGATTGACCATGTTACCGATGAAGCCTGTCATCAGTTCGTTGCGGAAGACAGCCTCTCGCCAGTGGCTTTCGCGAGTTCCGGGGCCGCCAGTGTTTTCCACCGGGACTCGTGTCGGCGTTCCGTCGCCGCGGAGCACGCCGTATTCCTGCATCGCGCCGGCACCCACAAAGGTGGGGTTCGACGTGCCGATCCCTTTCAGTAGCGATTTCGAGTTCCAGAGTGTGCCGACGCCCAATACATGACCCATCTCATGGGCAATGAGGTCATTCAACAAGCCGTTTGCCTCCATGCTCGCGAGGTCGGCAGTGTCGAAGGACATGATCCCTTTCGCAGGGAGAAGTGACGCGGCACCGATTCCTGGAGGGCGGATGTGCGTAGGGCCTGCTTGCCCCAGAACCTTACCGGCTCCGTCAAGAGAAACTCCCTGAGCCAGGATCAGGACGTCATCGATATTCTCGTTGTCGACTGTGACGCTGGGGAGATCCCCTACGATCACTTTCGTCCAGCGATCGGCAGCTGTAGCGAACGAAGACCGTTGAGAAGCGGTCAGGCCGCCGAGGAACCGGACTTCGATCGTGAACGGTGAAGTCGTCGCAGCGATTTCCTGAGCGCGCGATGCGTCCGCTCGCGCCTGATAAGTTTCATACTTTTCTTCCGTCATGTTCCTCACTGACTTTCTTCGTGTGAGGAGTCACTGTTTCGCGTCTACTGGACAGACGTAGACGTCACGCAGGATTCCTGCCTGCCTGAGGCACTGGAGCCGCTCCAGTCGATCCTCGCAGCATCCCTTGCACCGGTACAACGCCAGGTGAGGCGTAGCTACTTACAGGCATTACCTTAAACCCCCTCACGCCCCAGAATCCAGACAGAAGCGGGACAATTCCCTTGTCCTGTTACCGTCGCGCAGTGAAGTGCAGTTTTCAATGCGGCGAGCATATATTCAGCAAACTGCAGTTGATGCCGTTTGCCGCGAAACGTCGGAGCTTGAAGTTGTGGACCGGCATTGGCGAATTCGGCACCTGTAACGACCTGAGATCAAGCGCAACCGTATCGGGTGCGGTTGTAGCCCAAAGCCTTCCCGTGGCAGCGATGGAGCAATGGGCCGTCTCGTAACACCCGTGGCGGTGTCCCACCGACATTGCCGATCCACCACCTCAAGACAGGAGGGTGACCAATGCCCGAGTACATCGAATTCCCCCAGGAGAACATCGATAAGGCCTTGGCTCTGGCACGGAGCCCCTTTGAAGGGGTTGACCTGCAGTCCGCCGACATGCTGACTCCCGAGGCGGTTGCGCAGGCCGGCCCGGCCGCTGTCAGTGCCGGCTGCGTGGCACTGAGGTCCGAGGGGAAAAAGGTATGCCTGAAGGTGCCGTTCGCGGGCAACATTTGCGTGCCGGTCGACCTGCCCGACGGCACGTTTGCGGAAGCCTGTGTGGACATCTGCACCCGCTTCGGCGTCCCTACCGGCGCCTGCGTCGTAGTCCGGGCAGCAGGCAAACAAGTCTGGCGGCAGTGCTTCGGCTGGTGCTGACCTGGCATCGGTTGCATGAAGCGTGTTGTCTGACAGGTGATCAGGTGATCAGGTGATCAGGTAAGCGAAAGAAGTGCCTCTGGCCGGGGGCAATGGGGATTGTCAAGGTTCTCGCCCCCTGCGGCGTCAGAGGCACTTCCCGGGTGAGGGACTCTCCCCCTTCGAAGAAACAGGGAGCACTTGTTCTTCCATTCCTGGAGCATGGTGCTCAGCTCTGCCACCGGTTGCAAGTGGAGAGGAACGGACGTGCCTACATTGAAACTGAGGAATCTTCGCTGTTTCGAGACAGAGGATAACTGGGGCGCAGATCACGCATACCTGGTGGTCAATGGCCGCCACGTTTGGGGCCCGACCAGGATAAATGACAATCAGTGGCGCGAAGTGAACGTGGATGAGCCGTTCACTTCTACGGCAACTATCGAGTTGTACGAAAAAGACGACTCCGACCCCGATGACTACTTGGGGACGTGGGTCGCGCGAGAGAACGATTCCGGCGAGCAGCGGGCCTTCTTCAACGCTGACGATGCGCACTACGAACTGTTCTACGAAGTGGTGCGGTAGTTCTGCCGTTCAGTGGCCACCGCCGGTCGCGCCCCCGCCTCTCTCGCCATCGGATCGACGGTCTTCCACCCGGACGCCGTTACATGCCGGCCCGCGCTACCGACGGACGCCCCGCCCTTCGGAGCCGACGCCGTCACCTGCCCCTTCATTGCGAAGTCCGCTCCTCCGCGTACGTGAGCTCGTCCTCGTGGTCGAACCTGCCGGGCTCGGCCTCGGCGAACCCGCCAGGGCCCTCGTCGGACCAGTCCGCCGGACACCTCGGTCATCGCCCGTTCGGCGCCCGGCCACGCGGGGAGTGGGTTCCCGGGTGCCGGTCAGCGCCGTGCCGTGACCGTGCCCTCGACCGCGAAGAGCTGTTCCTCCACGTGGTCGAGGGCGAGGCGCAGGGCGCCGGTCGCCACCACCGCCTCGCCCAGGGCCGACAGCGTGACCTGCGGCGGGCGGAGGCAGTAGCGGGACAGTTCCGCGCGCAGCGGCTCCAGTACGCCGTCCAGGCCGGCCGCCCAGCCGCCGATGACGACGATCTCCGGGTCGAGGGCGAGGACCAGCGCGGCGACGTCGTGGACCAGGCGCTGGAGGAAGCGCTGTACGGCGTCCCGGGCGCGTGCGTCGCCCTCGCGCGCCAGCGTGAACACCTGTGCGACCTGCGCCTCGTCCAGCGGATGCAGCGGTTCGCCGGTCGTCGACAGCAGCGTCTCGGGCGTCGCCTCGCGCCCCAGCAGATGCAGCGCGCCGATCTCCCCGGCCGCCCCGCCGAAGCCGCGGTGTAGCCGCCCGCCGATCAGCGAACCCGCTCCCGGGCTCAGCCCGGCCAGCACGAACACCACGTCGTCCGAGCCGGCCGCAGCACCCTTCCAATGCTCGGCGACAACCGCCGCGTTGGCGTCGTTCTCCACCAGAACCGGGCAGCGGAAGGACTTGCGCAGCCGTTCCCCCAGCGGCAGGCCCGTCCAGCCCGGCAGCGCGGTACCCAGCGTCACCCTGCCGTCGGCCTCCACGATGCCGGGGCCCGCGACGCCCACCGCGCGCAGCGAGTCGCGGGCCACGCCCGCTCGCAGCAGCAGGTCGGCGACCGTGTTCCGGACGCACGCCAGCCGCCGGTCGGCCGGGGTGGCCTCGTCCACGTCGTGCTGGACCGAGCCCAGCACCCGCCCGCACAGGTCGGACAGCAGCGCCGAGACCCGGTGCGAGCCGATCTCGATACCCAGCAGGTGCCCGGCCTCGGCGCGGAAGCGGAACCGGCGCGCGGGCCGGCCCTGCCGCCGCGCCGCGCCCTCGTCGGCGGGCGCCTCGACGACCAGCCCCGTCTCGATGAGCCCTTCCACGACGCCTTCGACGGTCGGCCGGGACAGGCCGGTGAGCTGTACCAGCTGGGTCAGGGTGGAGGAGTCGGCGGCGCGCAGCGCGTGCAGCACCACGGCGGAGTTGATCCGCCGCAGCAGAGAGGGATCCCCGCCGGTGAGCCGCCCCAACGTCCGTCTCCCTAGCCTCGCGTGTCTGCGGGATCGTAACCGGTCGGACGGCCTGCGGCGAGCCCCGAAGTCCGCTGGTCACGGCCTGTGACGGCCAATTGTCAGACCCTGGGTCTTTACTGGTGACATGACGAGGCAACAGATTTCCGGTCACCTGTCCGTGCACCTGTCCGCGATCGACGCCGCGCTCGCCGCGCCCGGCGACGCCGGCCGCGTGCTCAGGCTCCGCGTGAGTGAGGAGTTCTGGGACGCCGATCCGGCGGACGAGCGGGCCGTCGCGGCGGAGTGCGAAGCGGAACGGGCGGCGCTGGACGGCGTGCTGTCCTTACGCTGGGGGCCGCCCGGCGTGCTGGACCTGACAACCCATCTGGAGCGGTCGGCGATGGGGGTACCGGAGTGGCCGCCGCTGGCGGACCTGTCCGCGCTGACCGCGACGGTGCACGTGTGGGCGGTGGGGGAGTGCCGGGTGGCCACCGGGGTGGGAAGGGCCGCCGAGTTCCTGCCGTACGAGCTGGTGGCGGCGGTGTGGCCGGGCAGCGGTGCGGGGCCGCCGCTGCCCCGGCAGGGCGGTCACGCCTCGGCGAACGCCGCCTCGCGGAGCCGGCCGTACTCCTCCGCCAGGGTGGTGGGGTTCCAGTGAGCGTTCAGCCCGCTGGGGTTGGGCAGTACCCAGATCCGGGCGCCGCCGATGGTCCGCTCCTGCGGCCCGACCTTGGCATGCTTGTCGCCGAAGGCCGCGCGGTAGGCGGTGACCCCGGCGACCGCCAGCCACGCAGGGCGCAGCCGGCGCACCTTCTCCTCCAGCCGGCGGCCGCCTTCCTCGAATTCCTCCGGCGTCAGTTCGTCGGCGCGGGCGGTGGCCCGCTGCACGACGTTGGTGATGCCCACGCCGTACCGCAGCAGCTCCTGCTCCTCGGCCGGCAGCAGCCGCCGGGGGGTGAACCCGGCGGCGTGCAGCGTCGGCCAGAATCGGTTGCCGGGCCGGGCGAAATGGTGGCCGGTCGCGGCCGACATCAAGCCCGGGTTGATACCGCAGAAGAGCACCCGGAGTCCAGGCGCTGCCACGTCCGGGACGAGGCGGCCGCGAGCGGCTTCCAGCTCTTCGGGGGTGAAACGCGGCACGGCGCTCCGATCGGTCGGAGGGTCAGAGGATGGAGCCGGGCGTGTAGGCCGCGGCCTCGGGGTGCGCCTTGGCGATCTCCTCGATGCGTGCGACCACGGCCGCCACCTGGTCGGCGGCGGCGCCCGTGAAGGACAGCTTGTCGGCCATCGCCTCGGCCAGCTGGGCACGGTCGAGCGGGATGCGCTCGTCGGCGGCGAGCTTGTCCAGCAGCTCGTTGCGCTCGGCGCCCTGCTCGCGCATGGCGAGCGCGGCGGCCACGGCGTTCTCCTTGATCGCCTCGTGCGCGACCTCGCGGCCCACGCCGGCGCGTACGGCACCCATGAGGACCTTCGTCGTGGCGAGGAAGGGGAGGTAGCGGTCCAGCTCGCGGGCGACGACGGCGGGGAAGGCGCCGAACTCGTCCAGGACGGTCAGGAAGGTCTCCAGCAGGCCGTCCAGCGCGAAGAAGGCGTCCGGCAGTGCGACGCGGCGGACCACGGAGCAGGACACGTCGCCCTCGTTCCACTGGTCGCCGGAGAGCTCACCGGCCATCGAGGCGTAGCCCCGCAGGATGACCATCAGGCCGTTGACGCGCTCGCAGGAGCGGGTGTTCATCTTGTGCGGCATCGCCGAGGAGCCGACCTGGCCGGGCTTGAAGCCCTCGGTGACCAGCTCGTTGCCTGCCATCAGCCGGATGGTCTTGGCGAGCGAGGAGGGCGCTGCGGCCAGCTGCACCAGGGAGGTGACCACGTCGTAGTCGAGCGAGCGGGGGTAGACCTGGCCGACGGAGGTGAAGTTCTGCGCGAAGCCGAGGTGGCCGGCGATCCGCTGCTCCAGCTCGGCGAGCTTGCCGGCGTCGCCGCCGAGCAGGTCGAGCATGTCCTGCGCGGTGCCGACGGGGCCCTTGATGCCGCGCAGCGGGTAGCGGGAGAGGAGGTCCTCCAGGCGCGCGTAGGCGACGAGCAGTTCGTCGGCGGCCGTGGCGAAGCGCTTGCCGAGGGTGGTGGCCTGCGCGGCGACGTTGTGCGAGCGGCCGGCCATGACCAGCTCGGCGTGCTCGCCGGCCAGCTTGCCGAGCCGGGCGAGGACGGCGACGGTACGGTCCCGCATCAGCTCCAGCGAGAGGCGGACCTGGAGCTGCTCGACGTTCTCGGTCAGGTCGCGGGAGGTCATCCCCTTGTGGACCTGCTCGTGGCCGGCGAGGGCGTTGAACTCCTCGATCCGGGCCTTCACGTCGTGCCGGGTGACCTTCTCACGCTCGGCGATGGAGGCCAGGTCGACATCGTCCAGGACTCGCTCGTAGTCGGCGAGGGCCTGCTCGGGCACCTCAACGCCGAGGTCCTTCTGCGCGCGGAGCACGGCGAGCCACAGCTTCCGCTCCAGCTTGACCTTGTACTCGGGGGACCACAGGACGGCCAGCTCGGTGGAGGCGTAGCGGCCGGCCAGGACATTGGGGATGCGGGGCTTTGCAGTCACGTGAGCCGATTCTACTGTTCGTTCGCGCAGGCCAGCGCCACGGTCCGCATTGTGGCTTGCTACAAGCCCACCGGCACGACCGTCAGCGGCACCCCGAGCTCCCGGACGGCCGCCGTCTCCCGCTCGTCCGTACCGGTGTCGGTGAGCACCGCGTCGTACAGCGTGGCGTCCCCGTAGCAGTACGTCGCGGTCTTGCCGAACTTGGCGTGGTCGGCGAGCAGCAGGCTGCTCGCGGCCGCGGCCAGCATCGCCTCCTTCACCTTGACGAACTCCGGCAGCGGGTGGAAGAGCCGGCCGCCGTGCACCGCCGTCGCCGACATCAGCGCCAGATCCGCGTGGATCCGGGACAGCGCCCGCGTCACCTCGCGCCCCGTGCAGGAGTTGAAGTCCCCCTGGTACCGACCGCCGAGCAGTGTGACATCGGTCCCGGAGGCGCCGGACAGCCGCTGCGCCAGCCCCACCGAATTGGTGACGACGGTGAGACCGTCGATCTCCGCCAGAAGGCCGGCCAGCGGGTACAGCGTGGTGGAGTCGTCGATCAGCAGGGTGCTGCCGGGCCGGATCCGCTCCGCGGCGGCGGCGCACAGGGCGGCCTTGACCTCGCGGTTCGCGCCCTCCCTGAAGCGGGTGGCGGTCTCCATGGTCAGGGCCGGGAAGGCGACCGCGCGCCCGCGCTCCTTGCGGAGCAGACCGCGCCCCGCGAGATCGTCCAGGTCGCGGTGCATGGTCATCAGGCTGAGGCCGAAGTGCGCCGCGAGATCGTCGATGCGGATCTCGCCCCGCTCGGCGACGTACCGGAGCACGTCCTGCCGGCGCTCCTCGACGGCCGCCTGCGACAGCCGTGCTCTGGCGGGCACCCCGGTCCTCCTTCCCTCGTCCGTCCGGGCGTGCCGTCAGCCGGTCTGCGGCCGCACCACGGCCTTGATCGCCGTCGGGTCGGCCGCGCCCGAAGTGAGCGCCGCCTCGCTGTCCTGGAGCCCGTACCGGTGCGTGACCAGCCGGGCCAGGTCCACCTCGCCGGACGCGGCCAGGGAGATGGCCGTCGGCCAGGTGTTGGCGTACCGGAAGGTGCCGGTGAGCTCGATCTCGAAGTTCTGCACATGCGCGAGCGGCAGCGGGATGGTGTCCCCGCCCATCCCGACCAGCACCGCGCGCCCCGCCCGGCCGAGCGTGCGCAGGCCCTCCTCGGCGGCGGCCGGCGCGCCCGAGCACTCCAGCAGCACGTCCGGCTCGTACCCGGTGTCGGCGAGCCGGGTCTCGCGCACGTCCACGGTCGCGGTGGCACCCAGCTCCTGCGCGACGGCGAGCCGCTCCGGCGCCACGTCCGTGACCACGACCTCGCTCGCTCCGAAGGCCCGCGCGGTCTGCAGCGCGACCAGCCCGATGGGCCCGGCCCCGGTCACCAGCACCCGCGATCCGGGCGCGACCCGCCCCTTCCGGGCGGCCCACACGCCTACGGACAGCGGTTCCAGCAGTGCCGCGCCCTCCGCGCCCAGCGATTCCGGCACCGGATGCGCGAAGTCCTCGTCGACGGCCACGTACTCGCACAGCGCCCCGTCCACCGGCGGCGTGGCGTAGAACGACACGTCGGGGCAGAGGTTGTACCGGCCGTGCCGGCACTGGGCGCAGCGGCCGCACGGCACGCCCGGCTCGATGGAGACCGGCTGTCCGGGGGTGTGCCGCCGGGCGCCGGGCCCGAGCGCGACGACGGTGCCGCCCGGTTCGTGCCCGAGGACCATGGGGGAGCGGACGACGAAGTCGCCGATCCGCCCGTGTTCGTAGTAGTGCACGTCGGAGCCGCACACGCCGACGGCTTCGACGCGTACGAGCACCTGCCCGGGGCCCGGCCTGGGCACGGGCCGCTCCTGGATCTCCAGCTGCTTCGGCGCGACCAGCACGGCGGCGCGCATGCTCTCGGGGACGTCGTACGGGGCGGTGACGGTCATGGGCTTTTTCTAACACGGGAAGGCCCCGGTGTTAACGCATTTTGCGATAACTCTGCCGAGGCCGGACCGGGTGGGGCCAGGCCGAACCAGGCCGGGTGGGGCCAGGCCGAACCAGGCCGGGTGGGGCCAGGCCGAACCGGGCCGGGTGGGGCCAGGCCGGACCGGCCCGGCGGCCCGTCACGACGCGGACGGGCCGCCGGGCTCGTACGGAAGCAGTTCCGGGCGCTTCGGTGGCCTGCCGTCGCCGCTCGACCGGCCGGTGAGGCGGCGGCCGATCCACGGCAGCAGATGGGTGCGCGCGAAGCGGGCGTCCGCCGTGCGCCGGGCCACCCAGCCCGGGGGCACCGGCGGCGGCAGCGGCGCGTCCCACTCCGCCTCCGGCGGTAGGCCGAGCGCCTGCCAGACGGCCTCGGCGACCCGCTCGTGGCCCTCGGCCGTCAGGTGCAGCCGGTCGTCCGCCCACAGCCGCGGGTCGCCGAGCGACGCCGAGCCGTAGAGGTCCACCACGAGTGCGCCGTGCCGCCGCGCCACGTCGTCGATGTGGTCGAAGAGGATCTCCATGCGCGGGCGGAACCGTTCCAGCACCGGGCCCTGGCGGCCCGGGCTGCGCATGAGCACCAGCTGCTTGCAGCTGGGCGCCAGCCGCGCGGCGGCCTCCTCCAGGAGTGCGCACACCCGTGCCACGTCGCACTTCGGGCGCAGTACGTCGTTCAGGCCGCCCACCAGCGTGACCAGGTCCGCGCCCATGGCGGCGGCCGCCGGCGCCTGGTCCTCGGCGATCTGCCCGATCAGCTTGCCGCGCACCGCGAGGTTGGCGTACCGGAAGCCGGGCGTGCGGGCGGCGAGGCGCGCGGCGAGCAGGTCCGCCCAGCCGCGGTACGAGCCGTCCGGCAGCGCGTCCGACATCCCCTCGGTGAAGGAATCCCCGACCGCGACAAAACTGGTGTACTGAGCACTCATCTCCATGGCGCGAGCGATCCTATACGCAGTACAGGATCGCTCGCGCCGCGGCTGCCGCCGGAACCGGGCGGCCGCCGCCGTTACGCCGCGGGCCGCTGCTGGAGCACCAGCTCCCGCAGCACGTCCTCCATGGTGACCAGGCCGGCCAGCCGCCCGTCGTCGCCGATCACGGCGGCGAGGTGGGTGCGCGAGCCGCGCATCGCGGTCAGCACGTCGTCCAGCGGCGTCGCCGCCCGCACCCGGGCGATCGGCCGCATCGAGGACACCTGGAACGGCAGGTCCCGCGGCATCGCGTCCAGCGCGTCCTTCACATGCAGATAGCCCAGGATGCGGCGGGAGTCGTCGACGACGGGGAAGCGGGAGAAACCGGACCGCGCCGCCAGGTCCTCCAGCCCCTCGGGCGTGACGCCCAGCCGGGCGTACACCACCTTCTCCAGGGGCAGGACCACGTCCCGTACCGGGCGGCGGCCCAGCTCCAGCGCGTCCCGCAGCCGCTCGGCGCCCCGGTCGTCCAGCAGGCCGGCGTCGGAGGAGTCCTCCACCATCTTGGCCAGCTGGGCGTCGGAGAAGGTCGCGGCGACCTCGTCCTTGGCCTCCACCCGCAACAGCTTCAGCAGCCCGTTCGCGAACGAATTGACCGTGAAGATCACCGGGCGCAGCGCCCGCGCCATCGCCACCAGCGGCGGCCCCAGCAGCAGCGCGCTCCGTACCGGCGCGGCCAGTGCGATGTTCTTCGGCACCATCTCGCCGAAGAGCATGTGCAGATACGTGGCCAGGGCCAGTGCGATCACGAACGACACCGGGTGGACCAGGGCCTCCGGTACGCCCGTGACATGGAACAGCGGCTCCAGCAGGTGGGCGATGGCCGGCTCGGCGACCGCGCCCAGCACCAGGGTGCACAGCGTGATGCCCAGCTGGGCGGCGGCCATCAGCGCCGAGACGTGCTGCAGGCCCCACAGGACGCTGCGCGCCCGGCGGTCGCCCTGCTCGGCGTACGGCTCGATCTGGCTGCGGCGCACGGAGATCAGGGCGAACTCGGCGCCGACGAAGAACGCGTTGACGACCAGCGTGAGCAGGCCGATGAAGAGCTGCAGCGCGGTCATCGGGCGGCCTCCTCGTGCGTACGCGCGTCGTGCGCGTCACCGGCCGCTGGTGCGTGCAGCAGCACGCGCGCCGCACGGTGGCCCGACGCGTCCACGACGTCCAGCCGCCACCCGGCGACGGTCAGCTCGTCACCCTGCCCGGGGATGCGGCCCAGCTCCGTGGCGATGAGTCCGGCCAGCGTCTCGTACGGGCCCTCCGGCATCCGCAGGCCGATCCGCTCCAGCTGGTCGGCGCGGGCCGCGCCGTCCGCGTCGTACAGCGTCCGGCCGTCCTCGTCCACGCCGGCCGGTGCCAGGTCGGGCGTCTCCTGCGGGTCGTGCTCGTCGGCGACCTCGCCGACGACCTCCTCGACGATGTCCTCCAGCGTCGCGACGCCGGCCGTACCGCCGTACTCGTCGATCACCACGGCCATCGTGCGCTTGCCGGAGAGCCGGTCCAGCAGCTCGTTGACCGGCAGCGTCTCCGGTACCAGCAGCGGCTCGCGGAGCATCTCCGCGACGGGTTGCCGGGGGCGCCGCGCGGCCGGTATCGCGAGCACGTCCTTGATGTGCGCGACGCCGACGATGCTGTCCAGGCTGGAGCGGTAGACCGGGAAGCGGGACAGGCCGGTGGCGCGGGTGGCGTTGGCGACGTCCTCGGCCGTGCACTGCACGTCCAGGGCCGTGACCTGCACCCGCGGCGTCATGACGTTCTCCGCCGTCAGGTCGGCGAGGTTCAGCGTACGGACGAACAGCTCGGCCGTGTCCGCCTCCAGCGCGCCCTCCTTGGCGGAGTGCCGGGCGAGCGCCACCAGCTCCTGCGGGCCGCGCGCGGACGCCAGCTCCTCGGCCGGCTCCAGGCCCATCCGGCGCACCACACGGTTGGCGGTGTTGTTCAGATGGCCGATCAGCGGCTTGAACGCGGCACTGAAGCCGCGCTGCAGGGTGGCCACCCGCTTGGCGATGGGCAGCGGGCTGGAGATCGCCCAGTTCTTCGGGACCAGCTCACCGATGACCATCAGGACGACCGTGGAGATGGCCGTACCGAGGACCAGTGCGATGCTCTCGCCCGCCGAGCGCGACAGCCCCATGGCCTCCAGGGGACCGGCGAGCAGCGCGGCGATGGAGGACTTGGCGAGCATGCCGATGATCAGGCCGGTCACCGTGATGCCCAGCTGGGCACCGGAGAGCTGGAAGGTCAGGCCGCGTACGGCCTTCAGGGCGCTGTCCGCGCCGCGCTCCCCGCGCTCGGCGGCACGTTCCAGATCGCTGCGCTCGACGGTCGTCAGCGAGAACTCGGCCGCGACGAAGACACCACAGGCCAGGGTCAGCAGAAGCGCCACGGCCAGCAGAAGCAGCTCGGTCATCGGGTCACCTCCGTCCCATGATCGGACAGGGCCGGGAGGTTCGCGCTATGTCGACTACCACTAGGAGGGTCGCCCATGGCCGGACGCTCACACCTTTCTCGAGGGAGTGCCGCGGATTCCGTGTATCCAGCAGCGAGGGGACTATCCATAGTAAAGGACCGGCAAAAAAGGCGCTTGATCACCCGTGCGGACCGCCCTCGCGGGCGGAGCGCCGTTCCGGGGCCGGACGGCCCGTGAAACCCCGGCGCTCCAAGGGCGGCAGCCCCAGACGGTCCCGGGTGGACTCGTCGAAGCCGTCGAGGAAGCCGTGCAGCGTCTCCGACAGGTGGCCGAGCGACTCCACGGCGAACAGGACGGGCTGGTAGCCGGCGACCTGGTACGGACGCGAGGCGATGTCGGCGAGGTTCCAGGGCCGGATGTCGGCCCGGTCGAAACGGCGCAGCTCGCCGTACGACGACAGCAAAGCGGCCCCGTACGCCGTCGGCCGCCCGCCCTCGTGGACGACGCCGTACTCCAGGCTGTACCAGTACACCCGGCTGATCAGGTCCAGCGCGTCGTCGGACGTGACGCGGGACGCGGCCCGGCCCACCGTGCGGTACAGCTCGGCGAACCACGGATCGCTGAGATGCGTGCCGTGGCCGAGCATGTCGTGGATGACATCCGGCTCGAAGGTGTAGAGGGGCATCGCCGGATGCCGGACGTACTGCACGGCGTGGAAGTAGCCGTCGGCCATCGAACCGAGGAACCGCGCGTTGGGGACGATGCCCCCGGCCAGCGTGAACCGGAAGCCCGTCAGTTCGTACAGGCGGTCGCCGACCTCGGCGTGCTGCGGTACCCGGCCCTCCGGCACGGGCGCCCGCTCCCGGGCCTCGGCCACCGCCCGGCACACCCGCCCCCGCTGGGCGTCGGCCAGCGCGGCCAGTACGGACCGCCAGGTCGCGTGCTCCTCCTCGGTGTACTCCACGAGCGGGGAGGGCGCGCCGACCCGGTGGCCCGTGGCCAGGGCGGCGATACGGTCCCGCCGCCGGACGTACGAGCGGTCGGCGTGCCCCGGATGCTCCTCGGCCCTGCCCAGCCGGCCGTCGGGGGTCACCGGTGTCTGTGCCATCACATCGATCATGCCCAGCATCGTCGGCCGGGCCGGCGGACCGGAGCGGTCAACGCGCCGCGCACCCCCGGTCCGTCCGCCTTACGCCTCGGCCCTGGCATCCGCGTCGGTGTCCGGGCCGGGGGAGCCGACGGGCGTCCCCGGCCGTTCCAGGTGCCGCACCCAGCGGCTCCACTGCGGCTCGGGCGCGTACCCGGACGCCTGCCACGCCTGGTGCGCGAGCTCGTTGCGGTCGAGCACCATCGCGTCGGCGCGCCGCCCGCCCAGCGCCGCGAACCGCTCCTCGGCCGCCACCAGCAGTGCACGCCCGATGCCCTGCCGGCGCCGCTCCGGGTGCACCGCGAGCCGGTACAGGTGACAGCGCCAGCCGTCGAAACCGGCGATCACCGTGCCGACCAGTTCGCCGTCCCGCTCGGCCAGCAGCAGCGCCTCGGGGTCGCGGTCGACCAGCCGGGCCACGCCGTTCCGGTCGTCGCTGATGCTGGTGCCCTCGGCGGCCAGCTTCCAGAAGGCCAGTACGGCATCGAGCTCGGCGGGGAGTGCGGCACGGATACGAAGATCATTCATGCCCGCATCCCACCACCGGACACCGCCCGGGGGCCACAGGATTCCACCGGTCGGGACGGCGTCCGGGGCCGGCGGCGTCAGAAATTTCCCGGAGACTTCCTGGGGTTGGCCTGCCGTACCTTCGCGGCGAGGTCGTGGCCGTCCCGCGCCACCTTGTACCGCGCCATGATGTAGTTGCTCGCTGCGGCCGCCGAGGACACCGGATCGTAGATCTTCCGGCTGGTCCCCGCGGCGTGGTAGCGGGCGAAGGTCTGCGGGACGGTCTGGACCATGCCCCGCGAACACATGCCCTTGAAGCCGTCCGGCGCGTTGCGTCCGCCGAACAGTTCGGGCACGTTCCTGGCATTGCTGTCGGTGGTGTTCACCTGCCGCCCCGGCGCGTTGTAGGAGCTCTCGCGCGAGGCGATCGTCAGCAGGCCCGGCAGCCAGTACCGATCGGGCAGGCCCATGATGCGCAACGCCTTGCGGATGTGCTGCTCGCACGCGGCGCGGCCCGAGGCCCAGCTGCCGCGCCCGGAGAAGTCGATCCGGTCGGTGCTGATCTGCTCGATGCTGTCCTCGGCGAACCTGCCGCGTATCTCGATTCCGTGCTTCTTGGCCAGCTCGGTCAGGGAGTGTTTTCCGGGAATCCCGTCCGCGTCCGCCCCGGAGAATCCCAGCCGCCGCTGCCAGCGGCCGTACGCTTTCTTTGTCCGTCCGCCCCAGAAAGCGCCGCGCTCGGCGCCGAGATCGGCGTCCGGGAATTCCTTCAGTAAACAGTCCTGTACGACGCGCACGCTGTCCGGAATATCGCGTGACTCGGTCTGTCCGACGCGGGCCCAGATCCATGTGGCCACGATGTGCTCCGAGGGGTCAGGTGGTGATTCCGGCCTTCTTCCGGGCTATTTCCAGGATGCGCCGGAAGTCCAGCGATCCCGGATCGCCGTGGTCGTTCTCCGGCACGTGCTGATGGCCGCAGATGCCCCGGAAATCGTTCCATTGCGAAGCCGTCATACGGCTTCTGGTGGTTCCGTAGGAATGCGGGTAGGGCTTCCAGGAGGACGGCCCCGTCAAGGGCACCCCGTGTTCCCGGTGGGCCCACAGGAGCAGGCCCGCCAGGCCTTCGAGCGCCCAGCCGGGCGCCTGCGGCCAGTAGACGTGTGCACGGCCCGCCTTGGTCCACCTGTCGTGTGCCGCGGGGTCGCAGGTGCCCACCAGTTCCACCTGCGTGACGTTGAGGGTGTTCGTCTGTACGCCGCCGGGCTTGTTGGTGAGGGCCCGGCTGGAGCGGTCGAAGTCGAAGTGCTGGTAAGCGACGATCTGTTTGCGCTGCAGATCCGGCAGAAGGGTAAAATTCGGGGCCTGTGATCCGCCGGCGTAGGAAGGCACCGAAGTGCCTTCTGTGGTGTGCAGAACGATCGTATTGACCTCCTGGTCATTTCCTGGGAATTTGTTCTGGAACCAGTACCTGGTGGACGCACCGGGATAGCGTTGCGGACCCTTCGCCATGGCTTCTCCTCGGAGGCGGTTTTTCGCCGATCCTCCTGCGCACGCGAAAGGGTGTCCAACCTTTCCGTCGGCCGCCGCCGCCCGGGCGCCGGGCCGTCACCACCGAAAGCGGTGGTAACGGCCGGACCGCCGCCCCGCCGGGGGGAGGCGGAAACACCCTGTTCGCCGGGCGGCATCCGGCCACTCTTCGCGGTGGCGGCCGGACGTGTCCCGGACGGCTCGCTCCAGCACTCGTGCGGTGTTCCCTACGGCGGAGCGCGGCACCGCGTCCTCAGCTGCCCCGCAGCTCCTCGATGACCGGCGCGAACGTCTCCAGGGCCGCGTCCAGGACCGTGATGTAGGAGAAGCCGTACCGCTCCCGGCGCTCGCGGAGCTGGTCGGCGATCTGCCGCACCGTGCCGAACAGCAGCGTCGGCGCGTCCAGCAGCTGATCCACGTCCAGACCGAGGCCGTACGCGGCGAACTCACGGGCCGCGGCGCGGCGGTCGTTGGTGATCACCACGCGCTGTACCAGCATGTTCAGCTCGGCCGGTGCCGCACGGCCCGCCGCCGCCTCCTGGTACGTGGCGACCGTCGCGTCCAGGTCCTCGGCGGAGGCCAGCTCCAGCGTGCCCTCCGGCTTGCCGGGCGCCTGGCGGCCGCCCTGGAACGCCGCGATGTCCGCGTGCTTCGCCGTCAGCCGCATCATCCGCGGACCGTTGCCGCCGATCAGCAGCGGCGGGCGCGGCGTCTGCACGGCGTGCGGCACGTGCTCCGGGTCGCCCAGCAGCCGGTCCAGTGTCCCGATCGTGCGGCTCAGCTGGTCGACCCGCTGCCCCGGGCTGCCCCAGGGGATCGCGGCCGACTCGTGCTCGGCCTTCACGTACCCGGTACCCAGGCCGAGTTCGAGGCGGCCGCCCGTGAGTGCGTCGGTGGTCGCCACCTCGCGGGCCAGCAGCGCCGGATTCCAGAAGCCGGTGTTCAGTACGAAGGTGCCCACCCGCGGCCGCTCGGTGGCCTCGGCCGCCGCCACGAGCGCGGGGAACGGCGCCGGCATGCCCAGATGGTCCGGTACCAGCAGCACGTCGTAGCCGATCGACTCGGCCTGCCGGCACCTCTTCCGCCACTCGTCGGCGGAGGCGATCGCAAGCGTGTTGACGCCGAAGCGGAACGGACGGGTCATCGGACCTCCTGTGGTCTTCTGTTGTCAGCGGGCCGCGCGCACCCGCCGCCGCGAGCCGCGCACCTGCCCGAGGGGGACGCGCTCCGCAATCGTGGTGCCGCGCCCGCCCGTCGTCACAGTGCCAGACAGGGCAGCGCTGTCGGGGCCGTTCACCATTCCCGGCCGGTGCCCGTACGTTCACCGGGACAGCCTGACGGCACCTGCAACCGGGCACGTCACAGCAGCCTCCGCAGATGTCCGGCGAAGGGACGGGGCATGACACACTCTTCCGTTGACAACCCCGTGGCAGCACACCACCTGCGCAATTCCATCGACGGCCGGTGGAGCCGGCCGAATCCGGGTGGACCAGGACCCACCTCAACCCGGCCGACCTGACCGACCGGATCGGGGAGTTCACCGAGTCCGGCGGCGACGACGCGGACCGTGCGGTGGACGCCGCGGCGGCGGCGCTCCCCGTAGGCACCGCCATCCACGCCGCGGCCGCCCACCGGCTGCTGCGCACCAGCTCGAACTGGGCGGCAGGAACGCCGTGATCGTACTGGCGGACGTCGACCTGGACGGGGCGGTCGACGCCGTCGTGCACGGCGCTTTCGGGCAGGCGGGACAGCGGCGCAGTGCCACCAGCCGGGCCCTCGCCGACGTGCGCGTGCGGGACGCCTTCCTCGACCGGCTGGTCGGCCGGGTCGCGGACATGAAGGTCGGGCCCGGCGACGACCCCGCCTCGCAGACCTGCCCGGTGGTCGACACGGCCCGCATCGCCAACTCCGTGAAGTACGGCAAGTCCGGCACGATCCTCACCGCCTCCCGGTCCCGCGCCTTGGCGTCGAGGGAGCCGACGGCAGGAGAAAGCCCCGGCCGGTCGGGGGAGGCCGGCCGGGGCGGTCCGGGTGGGCTGCTGGTGGCGGTCGCCTCTCGGCGAAAGGCTCCGTGGGGCTTCAGCCGAACGATCTTCCCCACGGGCAATAGGTGAGGCCCGGGGACACTGTCCCACCAGCAGCCGCACGTATGTCAGCAAACCGGGTGGGTCGGGCATTCCATGGCGAAAGGGTGATCTGGCTCACGTGTCTCAGTGGGCCGCCACGGTCTCCGCCGCGAGGCCGAAGGGCGGCGTCATACCGGCCCCGCCGACGCCGTTGACCGCCGTGACGCCGGGCTCCGGGTCGGCCACGAGCTCCGTACGGCCGTCCCGCAGGGAGGGGGAGAAGCCCCGACCAACGTTCGGTGATCCCGGCGTTCGGGAGGGGCGCGAAGCCGGCCGGATAGTCCATGATCGAAGGCGGCGTTGCTGCTCAGACGCCCAGCCCCCGGCCGCGCTCCCGTGCCGCCGCGCCGGGAAGAAGCTGCCCATGTGCTTGCACAACGGTGCCCAGTCGGCGGAATGCGCCGGCCCCTGGCCACCATCGCGCCGCCGAACACCACCCGTGGCCCGGAGTGGCCCGCCCACATGCCCCACAGGAACTGCCCGGCCGCGTACGCCGCGAGGTACACCGCGTCCAGCACGTCCAGCACGTCCAGCACCTGTTCGGTGAGCACTCCGTCTCCGTTGACCAGGGGGTCGTCCAGGATGCCGAGCTCGGCGAGGAAAACCACGTGGGTTTCCACGGCGGCGTCGCTCTTGGCGTTCATGCGTGGTCGGCGGTGGCCACGAGCACGGCCGTCGGCGGCCGGTCGTGCCGCCCTGCCCCACCAGGGAACACCGGGGCGTTCGGGGCGTCCGGGGCGGAACCACCGGAATTCCTCTACCGCCCCTGGCCCGGGCGGCATGGCCGGTTCCTCCGTTGTGCGGTGCCGCCCGGTGATAGTGCGATCGTCCTGCCGGCCGTCTCCGCGAGGGGGAGTTGTGATGAGCGACGAGAATTCCGGGAATCCGCCCGGCGGCGCCTCTGTGGGTGTCGTACTGGCCGGGGGCGGCGCCCGGGGCGCCTACGAGGCGGGAATGCTGGCGACGCTGCTGCCGAAACTCGCCGAATACCAGCAGCGGCCCGATGTGTTCGTCGGCACCAGTGCCGGAGCCCTCAATGCGGTGCTCTTCGCCTCGCTCGCCCACCTGCCCGCGCAACAGGCCGCCGACGAGGCGCTCAAGGCCTGGCGCGGAATAACGAAGGACCAGGTCTTCACGGCTTTTCTGCCCAGGGCCGTACCGGTCGTCCTGCGGCAGTACCTCACCGGTCTCCTCAATCCGGCCGGCCCGCCGCTGTCCGGGCTCCTCGACACCGGCCCGCTGCGGGAGACCCTGCGCAAGAAGCTGGGCTGGCACCAGCTGCACAGCAACATGCTCAACGGCACGGTGCAGGCCGTGGCGGTGGCCACCACCGCCTGCCACAGCGGCCGGACCGAGATCTTCACCGAGGGGCCGCTGACCGCCGCGCTGCCCGAGAGCGATGCCGACCGGGCGGTGGACTACACCCGGACCGTCCTCAACGAGGAGCACGTACTGGCCTCCGCCGCGATCCCGGTGGCCTTCCCGCCCGTGCACATCGAAGGGGCCGACGGCTGGTACATGGACGGCGGGGTACGGCTCAACGCGCCCATCAAGCCGGCCATCTCGCTCGGCGTGCGCCGAGTGGTGATCATCGCCGCCACGCCGCTGCGGTACCTGCCCCGCACCCACGGGAGGGGCGAGTCGGCGCCGTCCGTCCTGGACGTCTTCGCGCAGGTCATGAACGGTGTGCTGGGCGACCGGATGATCGAGGACACCCGCACCCTCGGCAAGGTCGACGAGCTGGTGAAATCCGGCGGCACGGGTGTCAGCCCGCGCGGCCGCCACTACGAGGTCGTCGAGTACCTCTTCGGCGGTCCGTCCCCCGGCCAGTCGGGGCAGCTCGGCGAGCGCGCGGCCTACGTCCTCGACACGTACTTCCGCGGCACCCGCCGGCTGACCAACCTCGACCTCACCCTGCTCGCCTTCCTCCTCGGGCCGGGACGCAGCAGGGGCGAACTGCTCAGCTACCTCCTCTTCGAGCCGGAATTCATCGACGAAGCCATCGAGCTGGGCCGCCGTGACGCACAGCTCGTCCTCGACGCCGCAGGCGACGACCCGGACAAGCTGTGGCGGAGCGACGCCTACTGACCCCTGCGCCGGCCCCGCAGACCGAGCCCGCCGACGACCAACAGCAACACAACGGTGCCCAGGGTGAACGCCTCGAAGGTGAGGCGCGAGACGCCCCAGGCGTCCCGGAAGTCGTAGCCCAGGCCGAACAGCCGCTTCAGGGTGCCGGGGAACAGCGCCACCCAGGACCCCAGGACGATCCAGGCGTACACGACCGCCGCGTACGTCACGAACCCACGGCTGCCGAACGGCACACGGTACGGGCGCGGCACCTCAGGGCGGTGGAGCCGCAGCCGGATCAGCGCCGGCACGATGACGAGGTACGACAGCAGCAGCGTCGTGATCGCGACCGTCAGCACGACGCCGAAGACCGCCGCGGTGTCCCCGGCCGCCAGGTTCATCGCGGCCACCATGAAGAGCGTCGCGGTGATCCCGGAGAGCAGGTTCATCCGTACCGGAGTACCGAGCCGCGGGTGGAACGCGCCGAGGCCGCGGCTGAAGAACCGCCGTCGGCCGCCGTCATCGCCTGCATCCGGTCGCTGACGATCATCCATGCGCTGCCCTGGGTGAGCAGTGCGAAGACGAACAGCACGGCGGCCGTGGTCAGCAGCGGCCCGCTCCGGTCCCCGTACACGCCGAAGACCAGCCGGGCCGCGTCCATGAACCCGCCGATGCCGGTCACCTGCCCGGCCGGCGCCGCCGACAGGATCGCCAGCACCGGCAGGAGGTAGCAGCACGCGGCGATCAGCCCGGAGATCCCGATGGAGACCGGTACGTCCCGCTGCGGGTCGTGCATCTCGTCGCCCGCCGCGTTCGGCGCCTCGAATCCGACGTACGCGAAGGCAGCTTGAACGCGTAGTCCGCCACCGTCCCGGAGCCGAGCGGGAGGACGAAGCCGTCCCAGGACTCCGCCGCGATGAACACGAGCGAACCGCCGAGCCACACCGGATTGGTGACCCAGTAGAACAGCGTGGTGAGCGCCGCGGCGGTGCGCCCGAACGCCAGCTTCACCCAGACGTACGGCCCGCCCTCCTGAGGGAAGGCGGGGTGCACAAGCTGCTGTACGAACTGCACGGCCTCGCCGACCGCAGCCGGCCGCACGCCACCCCTGATGGCGTCGCTGTACGCGCGCGAGGTCGCGCTCTACACGACCGCGCTCGAACTCGGCGTCGCATCAGGGGACTTCGAGCTCACCGGAACGCCCGCCGAGGTCGCACGCGACCTGGTCGCGCTGGAGGACGGGTACGGCCTGCACCTCTTCAGCCGCAACCCGGCGGTGGACCACGCCACGGCGTACGACGCGGTCCTCCGCTTCGCCCGTACGGTCACGGGGTGCGCGCGGCTGTGAGCCGCTCCCGCTGCCGGGGGTCCGACGCCGGCGACACCGCCGTCAGCGCCAGCGCCGTCGCACCGTCCAGCACGGCGCGGTCGGCCTCCGGCGTGACGCAGTGCGCCGCGAACTCCTTCTGGTGGTTGACTGCGGGCAGCGACCCGATGCCGAGGTACGGATGGATCGCCGGCAGCACCCGCGAGACATTGCCCATGTCGGTCGAGGCCTGGTTCATCCGCGCCTCGGGCGCGGACGGCGGTGTGAACGTCCGCCCGACCGCCTCCGCGTGCGCCCGGTACAGCCCCAGCATCTCCGTGTCCGTACGGAACTCCGCGTACGGCGGGCTCTCGTGCGTCACCGACAGCTCGCACCCGGCCGCCAGCGCGCCCGCCTCGAAGCACCGCTCGACGCGCGGCCGCACGGCGGCCAGCTCCTCCAGCGAACCGGCCCGGACGTACCACCGCCCGGTGGTGTGCTCGGGGATCGCGTTGGGCGCCTCGCCGCCGCGGGTGAGCATCCCGTGCACCCGCACGGAGTGGGGGAGCTGCTGGCGCAGCAGGCCGATCGCCACCTGCGCGACGGTGAACGCGTCCGCGGCGTTGCGCCCCTGCTCCGGATAGGCGGCGGCGTGTGCGGCCCGGCCCTCGTAGTCGATCCGCAGATGCGCCACCGCGTACGGCTCCGCCTCCGCCACGTCCACCGGGCCCGGGTGCACCATCATCGCCGCGTGCATCCCGTCGAAGGCGCCGCGCTCCAGCATCAGGATCTTCCCGCCGCCGCCCTCCTCGGCCGGCGTGCCCAGCACCGTCACGGTCAGCCCGAGATCGTCGGCGACCCGGGCCAGCCCGGCCGCGGCGCCCACCGCCGAGGCCGCGATGACGTTGTGCCCGCAGGCGTGCCCCAGGCCCGGCAGCGCGTCGTACTCCGCACAGAGCGCCAGGTGCAGCGGTCCCGAGCCGGTCGTCGCGGCGAACGCGGTCGGCAGGCCGCAGATTCCGGGCGTCACCCGGTAGCCCAGGCCGGAGAGGGCCGAAGCGGTCCAGTCGGCGGCCCGCTCCTCCTCCCAGGCGACCTCGGGGTGGGCGTGGATGCGGTGGCTCAGGGCCAGCAGGCCATCGGCGGAGGCGGCGACGGCTTCGCGCACGGCGGTGTGGGCGGCGGTGTGGGCGGCGACCTCCGTGCCGCTCACGCGGGATCACCCGGCACGCCGTACCCGGGCGCCGCCGCCGGATCCAGCGCGCGCCGCACGTAGTCCGCCGCCTGCGGCTCCCACCGTTTCCACAGCGCCGCCAGCTCCGCGACCGGATCGCCGTCCGTCCAGTCCACCCGCAGGTCGGTGACCGGCCACGGCACCTGGCCTGCGACCAGCAGCCCCGCCGAGTGCACCGGACCGGCCTCACCGCCCGCCGCCGCGCCCGCGGACAGCGCGTCCACCAGCCGCTGTGCCAGCGGGGCAGCGGGCTCGGCGGCGAAGGCGGCCAGCATCGCGGCGGGCACCCCTGGATCGGCGAGCAGATTGCCCGCCGCGACCGCGTCCGGGCCGACGGCCTGTGCGTGCACCCCGAGCGTGCGGTCACCGGAGAAGGCGGCGGGCTCGCCGGCAGCCCCGACGGCCGTCAACTGGCGCCATTCCACGTGCCGTACGGCCTGGGCGAGCCGCGCCACCGCGGTCTCCGCGTCCGTCCCGACCGCCAGCGCGTCCAGCAGTTCGGGACCCAGCCGCGGGTCCGTCACGTTCTGCGAGCAGGCGGCGCCGGCCCCGGCCCGTACGTAGGCGCAGCGCGCGGCGACGGCGGGCGAGGACGAGGAGACGGCGACGCCGAACTCCCCGGTGCGGGGGCAGCGCGCGCCTCTCCGGGGCAGGTCAGGCCCCCAGCGCCGTCCGGCACACGGCCGAGAACGCCTGGGCGCGGGCCGTCGGCCGGACCCCCGACAGCCGCGCGAGGACCACCGGCAGCGCCGGCAGCGGATCGGTCAGCCGCAGCGCCGCCGCCCGCCCGCCGTCGTACGTCACGTCGTGCACCGGCCGCTGGTTCAGCAGCGCGAATCCGTGCCCCGCCGCCACCATCGCGCGCACCGTCTCGTAACTCGTACTGCGGTGCCGCACCTTCGGTTCGACCCCCGTCTTGAGGAACAGCGAGCGGAAGTAGTCCCGGCTCAACGGCAGATCGAGCAGGATCATCGGCTCCGCCGCCAGATCCGCCAGCCGGACAGCCCCCGCCCCCGCCAGCGGGTGGTCCGGCGGCACCAGCGCGTACGGCGGCGCCACCGCCAGCACCTCCCGCTCGATGTCCGGGTCGAGCCCCAGGTCGTACAGGAGCGCCAACTCACATCTGCCGTGGCGCAGATCGTGCTGGACCGCTCTGATGTCGCCCTCGGTGACCTGCACCCGCACCGCCGGGTGCGCGTCCCCGAACTCCCGCAGCAGCCGCGGCAGACAGAACGGCGCCAGCGTCTGGAAACACCCCACCGCCAGCTCACCCACCAGCTCCGTGCCCAGACTGCGCGCCGTCTCCGTCAGGTCCTCGGCGTGCGTGAGGAAGCCGCGCAGCTCGTGCAGGAAACGCTCACCGGCCCGGGTCAGCGACAGGCCCTTGGCATGGTGCCGGATCAGCAGCTGCACCCCCAGCTCCCGCTCCAGGTGCGTCACCGCGGTGGAGATCGCCGACTGCGACACGCTGATCCGCTGCGCGGCGGCCGTCATGCTGCCGAGCTCCGCGGCGGCGAGGAAGTAACGGAGCTGTACGAGGGTGAAGTTGGTGTCCTTGGGCATGGCGTGATCCTTGCACCCCGCCACCCTGTGGCAGCCGGCGGCCCTGGACGGTACGGACGGCCCGGTCGCGCCCCTGTCCGGCGGGCACGCAGGCTCGAACAGCCGCTGCGCGTCACCCTCGTGGACCGCTCGTGGACCCGCGCCTCCGCGAGCCCGGCTCGCGGACCCGCAGCCTCCAGGAACAGGTGCCGGCCGACTGGGCGCTGGAGGACATGCCGCGCGCGGACGTCCGGGGGCCCGAGGGGGTGAAGCAGTGTGTCGGACCGGCTGCTGTCCCCGGCGGAACGTGCCGTCCTCGCACTGCTGCGTGAACTACGTCACCGGCCAGGGGAATCGCCCGCACCCGGAACGGCCCCTACGGACGGGTAACGGCCGGTCGGAGGCAGTGTCGTACGCCACGCACCGCCCTGATCCGGCCGTCACCCCGTGCCTTCCGCCCCGATGGCCGCTTCCGTGCCGACAGGCCCGTGATCAGCCCAAGTGCGGTACGGAGGGCGGTTCCCGGCGGTTCCGCAGCGCTGGTTCGGAGGCCGAGGTCAACGGGCCGGTCACCGCGTCGTCGCGGGGCGTGACCGGGGTGGCACGCACTGCCATCGAAGCGGCGTGCACCCGCGCGGACGCGCATCCATGCACCCGCCCCTACGAATGCAATATTGCACTTTTGCCTGGCAGAGGGGAGCGCGCGCCCTGCTCGGACGGTATGTGGCACCCAGTGCCACGAGAGCGCCCCGCGCCCGCCCGCACCCACCGCACCAGCAAACGCACATGCGCACGCAACGCGCGTATACCCAAGGGTCGGCAATGTGACCGGATCGGAGTATGCGCGAAAGCGAACGAGCCGACAGAGTTACCGGACCAAATCAGGCAGGACCGAAACCGTCCCTGGGGAGGGGACGGTACCGAGCGGACTGCCGCACACGGATGGGGTGGGAAAGAAATGTGGGCTGTGATGGTGCGGTGAAGGCGCTTCAGGTGAGGCAGGGCGACCTGGTGCTCATTCAGGGCCGCTGGCGGCAGGTCCAGTCCGTTAGAGCGGATGTGCGGGCAGGGGGAGGACCGGCCGTGGTGCTGGTCTTCCAGCGGGGCTCGGTGGCACGGGTCCGCGCGGCCGACGCACTCGCCGTACAGCGCGGCATCAGGGCTCCGCGGGCGCAGGTGCCGTGCGCGACCGTACGCAACGCCCCCATGCGGCGGGCCGGCCTGGCCGGTGAGGTCCACTGACCGGTCCGCTGACGCGGCCGGCGTCCGGAGACGGCCCCTACGCCACCGTCTCCGGACGCCGCGCCGTGCCCAGCACCACCGGTGACGACGGCAGCGTCATGCCGCGCGGCGGTACCCGCAGCCTCCGGTGCCGCTCCACCGTGAACCCGGCCGCGCCGAGCGCCGCCAGCGAGTCCCGCGCCGTGTGACAGCCGCCGTTCAGCAGCGGCCACACCGTACGGTCCGCCGCCCGCTGCACCACACGCAGCCCGCGCCCCTCGGCCCGTACGTGCTCCAGGAAGCGCACCTCCGCACCCGGCCGCAGCACCCGCCGCAGCTCCGCGAGCGCCCGCGGCACGTCGCGCACCGAACACAGCACCAGCGCCACCACCGCCGCGTCGAACGCCTCGCTCTTCACCGGCAGCGCCTCGGCGACCGCCGGCACCACGTCCACCGGCACCTCGGCGCGCACGGCCTCCGTACGCGCCGCCTGCCGCAGCACCGCCTCCGGCTCGATCGCCACCACCTCCGAGACCGTCCCCGGATAGTGCGCGAAGTTCATCCCGCCGCCCGCGCCGATCTCGATGACCCGCCCGGACAGCCCGGCCAGCAGCTCACGGCGGAGCGGCCGTACCCCGCCGTGCACGTCGGCGAGCGGCCCGAGCCGTACGTAGGCACGAGCGAAGAGCGGATGGTGCACGGCGGTCCGGTGTCCTCTGTTGCGCAGCGACATGCCTCGCCCTTCCCGTGTGTACCTGGCACAGGTGTACCTGGCATCGGAGGCCCCGTCCGCCCCGTCCTAGAATGGCGTCTCGGCCGCGTCGGCGCGGGGCCCGCGGCCGAGTTTCCCCGTCGCACGCCTGCCCACCCGACGTACGCCCAGCACCAACCCGTACGGACGGAAGAGCAGGACCAGGACGCATGCCCCACCCACCCGCGGACGTGGCCACGGAACCGACCGCCACCCGACCCGACACCTACGCCCGCAAGGCGGTGCTCGCCTCCGCCGTCGGCTACGGCCTGGAGGGCTTCGACCTCCTCATCCTCAGCTTCGCGCTCTCCGCGATCACCGCCGGGCTCCACCTGGACCCCACCCAGGCCGGCTCGCTCACCACCATCACCCTCATCGGCTGCGTCGTCGGCGGCCTGCTCTTCGGCGTACTCTCCGACCGCCTCGGCCGCATCCGCGTCCTGACCTGGTCGATCATCCTCTTCGCCGTCTTCACCGGGCTCACCGCCGTCGCCCAGGACTTCCCCCAGCTCGCCGCCGCCCGCTTCATCGCCGGCATGGGCATCGGCGGTGAATTCGGCATCGGCATGGCACTCGCCGCGGAGGCGTTCCCCAGCCGCAAGCGCGCCCGCGGCACCTCCTACGTCGGCCTCGGCTGGCAGACCGGCGTCCTGGCCGCGGCCCTGGTCTCCGCGCCCGTCATCGAGGCCTGGGGCTGGCGCGCGCTCTTCGCCCTCGGTGTGCTGCCCGCCGTCGCGGCCTTCCTCTTCCGCCGCACCATGCACGAGCCCGCCGCCTTCACCGCGGCGAAGACCGCCGAGCGCCCGGCCACCGCGCCGCTCCGCTCCCTGGTCGCCACCCCCGCAGCGCGCCGCGCCACCCTCGGCGTCCTCGTCCTGACCTCGGTACAGAACTTCGGCTACTACGGCATCATGACCTGGCTGCCGAGCTACCTCTCCCAGCAGTTCGGCTACAGCCTCACCCGGTCCGGCGCCTGGACCGCCGTCACCGTCGTCGGCATGGCCTGCGGCATCCTGGCCTTCGGCCACCTCGCCGACCGCATCGGCCGCCGCCCCACCTTCTGGATCTTCCAGGCGGGCTCGGTCGTCACGGTCCTGGCGTACGCGACGCTCTCCACCCCCACCGCGCTCCTCATCGGTGGCGCCGTGATGGGCGCGTTCGTCAACGGCATGACCGGCGGCTACGGCGCGCTCATCGCCGAGCTGTACCCGACGCACGCCCGCGCCACCGCGCAGAACGTCCTCTTCAACGTCGGCCGCGGCATCGGCGGCCTGGCCCCGTTGGTGGTCGCCCTGGTCGCCACGTCGTACGGCTTCCAGAAGGCGATCGGCCTGCTGGCCGTCATCTACGTGCTGGACATGGCGGCGATGCTGCTGATTCCGGAGCGGAAGGGCGCGGAGCTCGATTGACCCGCGCGTACGCGAAGGGGGCACCGGCTCACGGCCGGTGCCCCCTTCTTCGTACCGCTAGCTGTGCCAGGTCCCGCCCAGCCGCGGCGCCAGCCAGGACGGCGCATGCGCCCGGAACCGCGCAGGGGGCAGAGCTCCCGACCCGGCCGGCACAAGGCCGAGCAGCGGTGCCCCGGCCACGTCCGGCAGATCCTCCACGTTGCAGCGCGAGGCCAGATCCGGTTCGGCCGGCCAGCTGCCGATGACCACACCAGGCGTCTCGATGCCCGCCGTACGCAGCGCGAGCGCCGTCAGCGCCGTGGCGTTGAGCGTGCCGAGCCCCGCCTGCGCGACCATCAGCACCGGCGCGCCGAGCAGCTTCGCCGCGTCGGCCAGTGTCGCGCCGGTCTCGTCGAACCGGACGAGCAGCCCGCCGGCGCCCTCCACCAGCACCACGTCGTGCTCGGCGGCCAGCTTCTCCGCCGCCTCGGCGACCTCGTGCGGACGTACCGGCGGCAGCCCGGCGCGGCGGGCCGCCGTCGCGGGCGCCAGCGGCTCGGGGTACCGGGCGAGTTCGGCGGTGGTGACGCCGGAGCCTGCGAGCCGCGCGACCTCCGCCGCATCCCCCGGCTCGCCCGCTGCCACGCCGGTCTGGGCGGCCTTGAGCACCGCGACCGACCGACCGCGTGCCAGCTCGGCGGCGGCGACGGCGGCGGTGGTGACCGTCTTGCCGATCTCCGTGCCCGTGCCCGTGATGAACAGCACCGACATACCTACGCGTTCCTCCTCAGCCCTCGCGCGCGGCGCGGCACACCGCGGCGCAGATGCGGGCGATGTCCTCGTCGCCGGTGATGTACGGCGGCATCGTGTAGATCAGGTCGCGGAACGGGCGCAGCCAGACGCCCTCCCCGACCGCGGCCCGGGTCGCGGCCGTCATGTCGACCGGGTGGTCGAGCTGGACGACACCGATGGCGCCCAGCACCCGTACGTCCCGAACGCCCGGGATCGTACGGGCCTGTTCCAGTCCGTCGCGCAGTCCGGCCTCGATCCGCTTGATCTCCTGGCGCCAGTCCTGCGTCAGCAGCACGTCCAGCGAGGCGTTGGCGACCGCGGCGGCCAGCGGGTTCGCCATGAACGTCGGCCCGTGCGCGAGCACCGGCACCTCGCCCCGGGAGATCCCGTCCGCCACCCGCGGCGTGCACAGCGTCGCCGCCATGGTCAGATAGCCGCCCGTCAGCGCCTTGCCGACGCACATCACGTCCGGTACGACGCCCGCGTGCCCGGCCGCGAACAGCTCACCGGTACGGCCGAAGCCCGTCGCGATCTCATCGAGGACGAGCAGCACGTCGTGCGCGTCGCACGCCTCGCGCAGCACCCGCAGGTACGCGGGGGAGTGGAAGCGCATGCCGCCCGCGCCCTGCACGACCGGCTCCACGATCACCGCGGCGAGTTCGTCGGCATGGCGGCCGATCAGCTCCCGCAGGTGGTCCGCGTACGCCTTGTCCAGGGGCGCGTCGAACCCGGCCGGCGGCTCGTCGGCGAAGACCTGCCGGGGCAGGACGCCCGACCACAGGTCGTGCATCCCGCCGTCCGGATCGCACACCGACATCGGATGCCAGGTGTCACCGTGGTAGCCGCCGCGCCAGGTCAGCAGCCGTTGCTTGGCCGGGCGGCCGAGCGAACGCCAGTACTGCAGGCACATCTTGGCGGCGACCTCGACCGAGACGGACCCGGAGTCGCACAGGAAGACGTGCTCCAGGTCGCCCGGCGCGATGCCGGCGAGCCGCTTCGCCAGCCGGACGGCGGGCTCGTGCGTGAGCCCGCCGAACATCACATGGCTCATCCGGTCCAACTGGCCGCGCGCGGCCTCGTTGAGCACCGGGTGGTTGTAGCCGTGGATCGCCGACCACCAGGACGACATGCCGTCGACCAGCTCGGTGTGGCCCTGGACCGGTCCGGCGGTGCGCAGCCGGACCCCGGCGGCGGACTCGATCACCAGCGGATCGTCCTTGCCGGGCATCGGGCCGTACGGGTGCCACACGTGCTGCCGGTCCAGGGCCAGCAGGTCGCGCTCGGTCATCGGTTCCGGCTCAGGCATTGGGCGGCAGGTCGGTGCCGGCGCCCCGGCGGCGCACCGCGACCAGGTCGGTACGGGCACCGTCGGCGTCCCGCGCCTCCGGCACCGCGCCGGCGGCGACCGGCTCGGGCCCGGCGGCGGCCGGTTCGGGAGCGGTGTCGCCGCACGGCGCGCAGCCGCCGCCACCACCGTGTCCGCCGCAGCCGCCCGCGGTGTCCTCGGCGTGGCTGCCGCAGCCGGCCGCGGCGAGCGCGTCGGCGCGGTGCGCGGGCAGCGTCGTGGTGTCCGTGCCCTCCACCTCGAACCCGGCGTCCGCGATCATCGCCAGGTCGTCCTTGCCGGCCTGGCCCTCACTGGTGAGGTAGTCACCCAGGAAGATGGAGTTGGCCAGGTGCAGCGCGAGGGGCTGGAGGGTGCGCAGGTGGACCTCGCGGCCGCCGGCGAGGCGTACCTCGACGTCCGGGCAGACGAAGCGGACCATCGCCAGGATGCGCAGCGCGCGCTGCGGGGTGAGGTTCCACTCCTTGGCGAGCGGGGTGCCCTCGAAGGGGATCAGGAAGTTGACCGGTACCGAGTCCGGGTCCAGCTCGCGCAGCGAGAAGACCACGTCGACCAGGTCCTCGTCGGTCTCGCCCATGCCGGCGATCAGGCCGGAGCACGCCGACATGCCGGCCGCCTGGGCCTGCTGCACGGTCGAGACCCGGTCGGCGTAGGTATGGGTCGTGGTGATCCGGCCGTACGTCGCCTCGGACGTGTTGAGGTTGTGGTTGTACGCGTCGGCGCCCGCGTCCCGCAGCCGTGACGCCTGGCCGTCGGAGAGCAGCCCCAGACAGGCACAGACCTCCACGCCCTCGTTCTGCTCCTTGATGGCCGAGATCGTCTCCGAGACCCGGTCCACGTCCTTGTCCGTCGGCCCGCGGCCACTGGCCACCAGGCACACGCGCTTCGCGCCGCCCGCGACACCGGCGGCTGCCGCCCTGGACGCCTCTTCGGGCTTGAGCCAGGTGTACTTGAGGATCTCCGCCTTGGATCCCAGCCGCTGGGAGCAGTAGGAACAGTCCTCCGGGCACAGGCCCGACTTCAGGTTGACCAGATAGTTGAGCTTCACCCGTCGCCCGAACCACTGGCGGCGGACCTTGCCCGCCGCCGCCACGACGTCGAGCAGCTCGTCATCGGATGTCGCCAGTACGGCGAGTGCCTCTTCGCGGGTCGGCGTCTCGCGCCGCAGACCCTTCTCCACCAGAGTGTTCAGCAGGTCCATGGCGAAGATCCTGTCCTACGCCACCGCCCGGGGCCAAGGAGGATTCCCACAACGCCGCTGGATGGCGGTGTGTGTATTGCCACACCGTAGGCAGGCGTAACGACCGCTAACGTCTATCGACAGCCAACAAACCCGAGGATGCCGATGCCTGCCGACCCCGCCGTCGTCCCGTCCGGTGACGACCCCTTCTCCTGGATCGACGAAGCACGCGAGAAGCGCCGCAGGGCCGGGCTCGTACGGACCCTGAACCCGCGCCCGGCCGACTCGGCTCTCCTGGATCTGGCGAGCAACGACTACCTCGGTCTCGCCCGGCACCCCGAGGTCACCCGGGCCGCCGCGGCCGCCGCGCACCGCTGGGGCGCGGGCGCGACCGGCTCCCGGCTGGTGACCGGTACCACCGAACTGCACGCCCGGCTCGAATCCGAACTGGCCGAATACTGCGGTTTCGAAGCCGCCCTGGTCCTTTCCTCGGGCTACGCGGCCAACCTCGCGGCCGTCACCGCCCTCACGGCACGCGGCTCGCTGGTGGTCTCCGACGCCGGGAACCACGCCTCGCTCATCGACGGCTGCCGCCTCTCCCGCGCCCGTACGGCCGTGGTCCCGCACAGCGACCCCGAGGCCGTGCACAAGACGCTGGACGCCGCACGCGCCGAACCGGACCACGAGGGCCGCGCCGTCGTGGTCTCCGACTCGGTGTTCTCCGTGGACGGCGACGCGGCCCCGCTGGCTGCGTACGCCACCGCCTGCCGCGCCCACGGTGCGGCGCTGCTGGTGGACGACGCGCACGGGCTGGGGGTCCTCGGCGAGGGCGGCCGCGGCGCGTTGTGGGCCGCCGGCCTGGCGGGCGACCGGGACGTGGTCGCCACCATGACGCTCTCCAAGTCCCTGGGCAGTCAGGGCGGCGCGGTGCTCGGCCCGGCGAAGGTCATCGAGCACCTGGTCAACACGGCCCGTACGTTCATCTTCGACACCGGCCTGGCGCCCGCGGCCGCCGGGGGCGCGCTCGCCGCGCTCCGGCTGCTCCGCCGTGAGCCGCGGCGCGCGGACCGGGCCCGTGCCGTGGCCCGCGAACTCCACCGCCGCCTGACGGCCGCCGGGCTGTCCGCGGTCCTCCCGGACGCCGCCGTGGTCTCCGTACGGGCCCCCTCGCCCGAGCAGGCCGTGCAGTGGGCCGCCGACTGCCGTGCGGCGGGTCTGGCGGTCGGCTGTTTCCGCCCGCCGTCCGTTCCCGACGGCATTTCGCGGCTCCGGCTGACCGCCCGCGGGGATCTGACCGAGCAGCAGATGGACGAAGCGGTCGGCGCGATCCTTTCGACCGCGCCGACCGCTTGAACTATTTCCCCGGAACCGGTCCTCGAATTTTATTCTTGAACCGGTTCCTCGAAGGTGTCCGAATCAGCCCTCCTTTATGGGCTGACCGGTGTGCAGGGCGTCGACAAAAGCCCGCCATGCGGGGACCGCGAACAGCAACGCGGGTCCCGAAATGTCCTTCGAGTCGCGCACGGCGAGAGTTTCACCGTTGACCCGGGCGGTCTCGACGCAGTTGTTCATTCCCGTGCTGCGCGTGCTGCGCACCCAGCACGCGCCCGCAAGGGCGGTGCTGGCGGGTACGTACCGCGGCGATGCCGTCATGTGGAGCCTCCTCAACGCGCCCGGACCAGGCCGTCAGGCATCTGCGATCCGGGCAATCAAAGCCGATGATTCCTCGCATGAGAGGGCGTGCCCCCGCAGCGTGTCGAATGCATCGCTGTACGCCCTGAGGTCCTCTTTGCGTTCGAGGTAGAGGCTACTCGTCAAATGGTCGAGAACCACCACATCCAAGTCAGCAATGAGCGGAAAGGAGAAGATAACGAAAGGGCCGGTGATGCCGATGTGGACACCGGCGGCAAACGGCAGCACCTGCAGGCGCACGTGCGGTGATTCCATGACCTGTAGCAGATGCCGCAATTGGGCCTTCATCACCTCCGGACCACCCGCCGGACGGCGTAGTACGGCCTCGTCCAACACGGCCGAAAGATTCAGTGGAGCGTCCCCGTCCAGCACGTTCTGACGCTCCATGCGGACATCGACCAGTGCATCGATTCTGCTCTGCGGCAGGTCGGCCAGCGCGGCCCGCGTGACGGCCCGCGCGTAGTCCGGGGTCTGCAGCAGGCCCGGTACCACCGTCGTCTCCAGCGTCCTCGCGTGCGAGGCGCCGGCCTCCAGGCTGATGAAGTCGCGGTATGCAGGCGGCAGCAGGTCGCGGTAGGTGTGCCACCAGCCGCGCCCGGCGTCCCCTCCGCTCCCGCCGCCCGCGTCCTGGCCGCACAGCGCGGCCAGCAGCGCACGGGACTCCTCGTCGCGCACCTCGTACGCGTCCAGGAGCCGTTCCACGTCGGCCGGACGTACTCCGCTCCGGCCGGTTTCGATCCGGCTGACCTTCGACTGGTGCCAGCCCACGAGACGGGCGGCCTCGCCGCTCGTGAGCCCGGCCAGATTCCGACGGCGCCTCAACTCCGCACCGAGCTTGCGACGGCGCACTGCGGGACCGTGGTGCATGAACCCTCCTCACGGATAACCGCGACTCGTCATAACTGACACCGATGCGTCAGTGTGCCGCCCAAATACGGTCTCGCGTCGTAGAGTTCACCGCTTCGGGCGACAGATATATGCATATCTTGGTGGATGGCTCACGGCGGGGGCAGCATGAGTGGCAGTCTGGCGCAAAGCAGCGGCACGGGGCCGATTTTCGGACCCGATCATGCCCCTGCCCAGCGGTAAGACGGCCTCGAGCGGGAAAGGGACGGCGCGGCGATGGCAGATCACCAGGAAGCATCACTGACCCTGCCGAGCGCGCCGGAGTCCGTACCTACGGCGCGCAGATACGTTACTGGAGTCCTCACGGAGTGGGACGACACAGGTGGCGTGGCGGGCGCGGGTGGCGTGGGCGGCGCGGAGGGGGTCGGCGGCGCGGACGGCACCGGCGGCGCCGAACTCCTCGACACCGTGCTGCTGATCGTCTCCGAGCTGACCACGAACGCCGTGGTCCATACCTACGGCCGGTCCCCGTCCTTCACCGTGCTCCTCCAGCTCGACCGGCACGAAGTCCTGCGCATCGGCGTCACGGACGGCCACCCCCGCATGCCGCGCCGCCTGCCCGCCGCCGTCCAGCAGGACAACGGCCGCGGTCTCGTCATCATCCGGACCCTCGTCGCGGAAGTCGGCGGAAAGATCACCGTCGAACCGACGGAGAGCGGCGGCAAGACGGTCTGGGCCGCGCTGCCTTGGCCGGCCCCCACGCATGCCGCCGCACGGCGGATCGGCAGGTGACCCGGGCCGGTTCCGATGCGGCCGAGATCATTCGCCTCCCCGCGCGTCCCGGGGCCGGTGCCCGGCTTCAGTACGGGCGGCGCTGGAGCAGCGCCTCGGCGCCGACGGGGGTGAAGCCCGCCGCGAGCAGCGCCCGCACACTGGCGGCGTTCGCCGGGGCGACCTGGGCCCACACGGGCTCGCCGGGCGGTACGAGATGGCGGGCGGCCGCCGCGAGCCGCCGGCCGAGGCCGAGACCGCGTGCCGTCTCGGGCACCTCCACGGCCACCTCCCACCGGCCGGCGACGCCACGGCCGATCACGAGAGTGCCGTTGCCGTCTTCGACGGCGGTCCACGCTCGCACGTCGTCGCGGTGGCGCAACGCCCGTGCGATACGGGGGTGCGCCGGGTCCCGGGTCTCCCGCAGTGCCAACGGGGGCGGGCCCGGCAGCGGTTGGGCGGCCGTCAGCATGTCGACGTTCTCGACCTCACGGCCGGTACGGGTCGCGAGCGCGGCCAGGAACGCCGGGCTCAGGGGGCCGGCGAGGTCTCCCGGGGTGAGGTGCGAGTGCACCCAGACGGGGGAGACATCGGCGAACACGACGGCGCACCCCGAGAACGAGAGGACGCCGTTGTCGCGTGGCGACGGGGGTGGCAGTACGGCGACGGTCCCGTCGGCGGCCGGGAAGTCACCACCGGCGGCGGCCCGGAGCGTGCGGCCCAAGTCATGGATCATGCACGGAGGTTAGTGCGGTGGCCTCGCTGTGCGGGAAGGGGGGAGTCGGTGCCCAGGGGCGGCCCAGCCCCCGGCCTCAGGGGCGAAGGCGATCGGTCACGACCGGTCCGCACCTGAGGAGGAGATGAGCCGCCCGGGGCGTCCCGCGTTCCTACGGGCGCCCGTACGAGACGGCGCGGCTCCAGATCCGGTCCGTCCGTACCGAGGCCCCCGGCTTGGGCGCATTCCACATGCGCCCCTCGCCCGCGTAGATGCCCACGTGGTACACCGTCCCTCCGCCGTGGAAGAAGACCAGGTCACCCCGCTTCCGCGACGACTTTTTGATGTGCCGCACGTGCCGGTACTGGGCATGCGCCGTACGTGGCAGCCGCTTGCCCGCCCGCTTGAACGCGTACTGCGTCAGCCCCGAGCAGTCGAACCGGTGCGGGCCCGTGGCCCCCCACTGGTACGGCGCACCCGCCTTCGACGCCGCTACCCGCAGCGCCGTCTTACCGGCGCCCGAGGCGGACGCCGCCGCGGCGTCCGGCGTACCGCCGGGGGCCGGCCCGACGCCCCCTACCAGCGCCAGCGTGAGCACCGAAACCGCCGCGGCACGGGACGCCAGGGCAGGCACACCAAGAGCAGGATGATGATCGCGCGCAGTCATGCGCACTCCTTCGTCAGCCGCCTGCGAAGGAAGACCTGTCGGGTTCGGGCAGGCGAAGATGCCCGGCCGTGCGCGCCGCCGCGAGGCGCGGCGGCGGCACCGGCTTCACCCCAAGGAGCCTCCGGACCGGCCGCGTCGGCGGCCGGCCACCGGTGGCCCCGTCGTGCTCGGGTCCTCCGCTCCTGCCGGTCCAGGTGTATCGACCAGACGCCCGGGTACGGCGGCAGGATTAGGCGTCCGCCCGGACCGCCCCGCCGCTGCGGCGGGGGCTTGTCGTCGGAGGGATCGTTCCGCAGAGCAGCGGTGGTTCAAGAGCGGAACATGTCCGCTGTGAGGGTCGTCACGCTTGATCCATTCGGGTGGACAGGTGCACTGCGTCCAGCGGACCGAGCGTCGTACGCACCCCCGTACCGGCACTGTCGTACGGCCCGCAAGCCGACACGTCGACAGGACGCGCAAGTCGTACCGCACATCATCCGCACGCAGGAGTACCCCATCGGCGGTAGCCCGATCGGAGCCCCGGACTCCTTCGGAACGGAGTCGTCCCGTCATTCCTCAGGAGGCGGCGGCACGGCGACGAGACCGGCCCGCCGCTCCCCGTCCAGCACGCGCAGCGCACGGGTGAGGGTGCCGGCGTGGAGCTCCGTCTCGCCGCGCTCGTGCATCAGGGCCAGTGCGTCCCGCAGCGCGGCGGCCTGGCCGACCAGGGCCTGAGCTGCCCGCAGGCCCCGGTACGTGCCGTCGCCGCGGACCGGGTTGATCCGCCCCAGCAGGTCCAGGACCTGGAGGTAGCTGTCGACGAACGCGCCTTCGGCCCGGGTCAGCGCGGGCAGCGGCGGCAGCTCGGGAGGGAGGGCGGCCATCACCTCACCTCGTACCGGGAGCCGCGCCGGCGGGCCCGGCGGCCGATGCCTTGCGGCCGCGGGTGAGGCCGTCGATCAGCCCGTACGCCACCGCCTCCTGGGCGTCGAGGATCTTGTCGCGTTCGATGTCGGCGCTGATCTGCTCGCGCGTCCGGCCGGTGTGCCGGGTGAGCAGCTCCTCCAGCAGGGCACGGGTGCGGAGCAGTTCGCGGGCCTGCAGGTCCAGGTCGGTGATCTGGCCCTCGACCGGTTCGCCGAAGGCCGGCTGGTGGATGAGGACGCGGGCGCCGGGGAGGGCGAGGCGGCGGCCGGGGTGGCCGGCGGCGAGCAGCACGGCGGCGGCGGAGGCGGCCTGGCCGAGGCAGACCGTCTCGACGGGGCTGGTGACGAACTGCATCGTGTCGTAGATCGCGGTCATCGCGGTGAACGAGCCGCCGGGGGAGTTGATGTAGAGGGAGATGGCCTGCTCGGGGGCGGCGTGTTCGAGGTGGATCAGCTGCGCCATCACGTCGTTGGCCGCGGTGTCGTCGATGGGGGTGCCGAGGAAGACGATGCGCTCGTCGAGCAGCTTGGAGTACGGGTCGAGCGTGCGGATGCCCTGTGTCGTGCGCTCGGTGAACTCCGGGAGGACGTAGCGGGCCGTGGGTTCGAGCATGAGGGCTCCTCCTCTGTTCGTTTGTAAAAAATGTACAGGACGTACATCCCGTTAGAATGGGGAGCATGGCCTACGAAATTCCGGTGACGCAAGCCCGGGCGGAGCTCGCGGATCTGATCAACCGCGTCGTCTACGGCTCCGAGCGCGTGGTCGTCACGCGTCACGGCAAGCCGCTGGCGGCCCTGGTGTCGGCCGCTGACCTGCGGCGTCTGGAAGAGCTCGACCGCGCCGAAGCGGCCGCCGAGGAAGAGGTGATCAGCACCGTCTCGACGGTGCGGCCGCTGCCCTCGTCCGCTGCGGGCGAACGCCGCCGGTTCGGCATCGCCGCGGAGCACCGCGGCCCGGCCGCCGGGGATCGGCGACCGGGCCACGAGAAGTGAGCGGGGGTCAGCGGCTGGACACGCCCCGCGGGTGAGCGGGCGTCAGGAGCTGAGCTCCCAGACCGCGTGGGCGATGGCGTCGGTGTTGGTGTCGAGCGCCTTGTCGTCGATGTTCTTCGTCGTGTCGCAGGACCGGTGGTAGCAGGGGTCGAACGGCTCGCCCGCCGTGCCGCCCCAGTTCTTGGCCTGCTCCGCGGTCTTCCGGTAGTCGGCGCCGGAGAAGAGGCCGCCGACGGGGATGCCCGCGTCCTTGAACGCCGCGTGGTCGGAGCGGCCGTCGCCCTCGGTCTCGATCTCGGTGGCGATGTCCTTGCCCGCGTACCAGTCCTTGAAGACCTTCTCCAGCCGCGGGTCGTCGTCGTAGACGAAGTAGCCGGGGTTGGGTGAGCCGATCATGTCGAAGTTGAGGTAGGAGTCGAACTTCCCGCGGTCGGCCTGGGACAGGTTGTCGACGTAGTGCGACGAGCCGACCAGGCCGAGCTCCTCGGCGCCCCACCAGCCGAACCGCAGGTGCTTGGCGGGCTCGAGGTCCGCCTTGGCGACCGCGAGGGCGACTTCGAGGATGCCGGCCGAGCCGGAGCCGTTGTCGTTGATGCCCGGGCCTTCGTCGACGGAGTCCAGGTGGGCACCGGCCATCACCGTCCTGCTCTCGTCCCCGCCGGGCCAGTCGGCGATGAGGTTGTACCCCTTGGTGCCGTTCGCGCTGAACTCCTGGACCTGGGTGGTGAACCCGGCCTCGTCCAGCTTGCCCTTGATGTGGTCCAGGGACGCCTTGTAGCCGGGCTGCCCGTGGGCGCGGTTGCCGCCGTTGGCGTCGGCGATGGACTGGAGCTGGTCCAGGTCGGCCTTGACGGCGGAGACGGGGATGTCCGGCGCGGCGAGCGGGGCGGTGCCGGCCTGGGCGCCGGCCGCGGCGAGGAGGGTGGCGGCGACGGCGGTGCAGGCGCCTGCCGCCAGGACGGCCCGGCGTATTCGTACGGAACGGGTCACGATGTGGCTCCGATGCTGGTGTGGGGGGTGGTGTTGCGGAGCTTGCTGTTGTGTACGAGCGCTTTCGCGACGCGTGGGGCGTGCGAGCGCGCGGAGATGAGCATCGTGACTTGTCGATGGGCAGTCAAGAGCGCATAACGAACGCACTGTTCCGGGCAGCGGAGCGCCGGTCTGTTTTGTCTCTTTCGAGGGAAGTGTGAGGCGGGCGGGAAATGCGCCCGAGGGGCCCGGTCCCCAGATTTAACAAGGGATTCACCGGGTTAACGCGTCCGACATCGAGCGAAGCTAGCCTGCGAAGTCCGCGCCGTTTCATGGAACTTACCTGGAGATCAGTTTGCCCTTCCTTTGTTGAGTGTGTGATACATCTATTTATACGGGTGTGTCTACGCCCGTGACCTGGGCCGATGCGGTCCCGGCGCAAGATTTGTGAGGTGGAATATGCAACTGACCCCGCATGAACAAGAACGGCTGATGATTCATGTCGCGGCGGACGTTGCCGAAAAGCGCCGGGCCCGCGGCGTACGGCTCAACCACCCCGAAGCCATTGCCCTGCTGACCGTGCACATCCTGGAAGGCGCACGCGACGGCCGTACGGTCGCCGAGCTCATGTCCTCCGGGCGCAAGGTCCTCACCCGGGACGACGTCATGGAGGGCGTCCCCGAGATGATCCACGACGTCCAGGTCGAGGCGACCTTCCCGGACGGCACCAAGCTCGTCACCGTCCACGACCCCATCAGCTGACCCAGGGGAGAGCCGAAGATGATCCCGGGACAGATCGTCTACGCGGACGAGCCGGTACGCCTCAACGAAGGCCTCCCCGTCACGCGCATGACCGTCCTCAACATCGCCGACCGCCCCGTGCAGGTCGGCTCCCACTACCACTTCGCCGAGGCCAACCCCGGCCTCGACTTCGACCGTGCGGCCGCGCACGGCAAGCGTCTGAACGTCGCCGCCGGATCGGCGGTGCGCTTCGAACCCGGTATCCCCACCGAGGTCGAACTCGTGCCCCTCGGGGGCAAGCGGATCGTCGCGGGCCTGCGTGGCGAGACCGGAGGCACCCTCGATGGCTGAACTTTCCCGCGCCGCGTACGCCGACCTCTTCGGCCCGACCGCGGGCGACCTGGTGCGGCTGGCCGACACCGACCTGCTGATCGAGATCAGCGAGGACCGGTCCGGCGGCCCCGGGCGCAGCGGTGACGAGGCCGTCTTCGGCGGCGGCAAGGTCCTCCGCGAGTCGATGGGCCAGTCCCGGCTCTCCCGCGCGGACGGCGCGCCGGACACCGTGATCACCGGCGTGATCGTCATCGACCACTGGGGCATCGTCAAGGCCGACGTCGGCATCCGCGACGGCCGGATCGTGGGCCTCGGCAAGGCCGGCAACCCCGACACCATGGACGGCGTCCACCCCGACCTGGTCATCGGCCCGGAGACCGAGATCATCGCCGGGCAGGGGAAGATCCTCACCGCCGGCGCCATCGACACCCACGTGCACTTCATCTGTCCCGAGCAGGCGACCGAGGCGCTGGCCTCCGGCGTCACCACGATGATCGGCGGCGGTACCGGCCCGGCGGAGGGCAGCAAGGCCACCACCATCACCCCCGGTGCCTGGCACGTCGCCCGGCTCTTCGAGGCCATGGACGCCTTTCCCGTCAACGTCGGCCTGCTCGGCAAGGGCAACACCATGTCGGCCGCATCCATGCGCGACCAGCTGCGGGCCGGCGTACTGGGCTTCAAGATCCATGAGGACTGGGGCGCCACCCCGGCCGTACTGGACGCCTGCCTGAACGTCTGCGAGGAGAGCGGAGCCCAGCTCGCGATCCACACCGACACCCTGAACGAGGCCGGCTTCCTCGGCGACACCATCGCCGCCATCGCCGGCCGCTCGATCCACGCCTTCCACGTCGAGGGCGCCGGCGGCGGCCACGCCCCCGACATGATCGCCATGGTGTCGGAGCCGAACGTCCTGCCCGCCTCGACCAACCCGACCCGGCCGCACACCGTCAACACCGTCGAGGAACACCTCGACATGCTGATGGTCTGCCACCACCTGAACCCCGCGGTCCCCGAGGACCTGGCCTTCGCCGAGTCCCGTATCCGGCCCTCGACCATCGCGGCCGAGGACTTCCTGCACGACATGGGCGCCATCTCGATGATGTCGTCCGACGCGCAGGCCATGGGCCGCATCGGCGAGGTCGTGATGCGCACCTGGCAGACCGCGCACGTGATGAAGAAGCGCCGCGGCGCGCTGGAAGGCGACTTCGCCGCGGACAACAACCGGGTACGGCGGTACGTCGCGAAGTACACCATCAACCCGGCGATCGCCCAGGGCGTCGACCACGTCGTCGGCTCCGTCGAGACCGGCAAGCTCGCCGACCTCGTGCTGTGGGACCCGGCGTTCTTCGGTGTCAAACCGCGGCTGGTCATCAAGGGCGGCCAGATCGCGTACGCGCAGGTCGGCGACGCCAACGCGTCGATCCCCACCCCGCAGCCCGTGCTGCCGCGCCCGATGTTCGGCGCGATGGGCAAGGCGCCCGGCGCGAACTCGCTCAACTTCGTCTCCGAGCAGGCGGTCGAGGACGGGCTGGCCGGCCGGCTGGGCATCGCCAAGGAGCTGACGGCGATCCGCTCCACCCGCCAGGTCAGCAAGGCGTCCATGCGCAACAACGACGCGCTGCCGAAGGTCGTGGTCGATCCCGACACCTTCACGGTGACCATCGACGACGAGGTGGTCGAGCCCGCCCCCGCCGCCGAACTGCCCATGGCCCAGCGGTACTTCCTGTTCTGATGAGCACCGCTGCCGCACCACCGACGAAGGACCGGGAACGATGAGCCGCGCCGCACTCCTGGTCCTGGCCGACGGCCGCTTCCCCGCCGGCGGACACGCGCACTCCGGCGGCGCCGAACCGGCCGTGGCCGCGGGCCGGGTCACGGACGCGGGAACGCTGGAGTCGTTCTGCCGCGGCCGGCTGCACACCGCCGGACTGGTCGCCGCCGGACTGGCCGCCGCGGCCGCCGCCGGCGCCGACCCGCTCGCCCTGGACGACGCGGCGGACGCCCGTACGCCCGTACCGGCGCTGCGTACCGTCGCGCGTAAGCTCGGCCGCCAGATGATGCGCGCGGCCCGCGCGACCTGGCCCTCGCCCGAGCTGGACGCGCTCGCCGCGGCCCGCCCCAAGGGCGCGCACCAGCCGGTCGTGCTCGGGCTCGCCGCACGCTCGGCGGGCCTGTCGCCGGAGGACGCCGCGTACGCCGTCGTGTACGAGACGGTGAGCGGCCCGGCGACCGCCGTCGTCCGCCTGCTGAGCCTGGACCCGTTCGACGCGACGGCGGTCCTCGCGCGCCTCGCCCCCGCCATGGACGCGGTGGTGGCCGAGGCCACCGCGGCAGCGGCGCGCGTCCCGCTGGAAGGCACCGCCGCGCTGCCCGCCCGGTCGGCGCCGCTGCTGGACATCACCGCCGAGCAGCACGCCGCCTGGCCGGTACGGCTGTTCGCCTCCTGACCACGCGGGGGACGAGCCGCCACCCGCCGCACCACACACCACCCGCACCACACGGAGTCGCCATGCATCTCGACCACGACCTCGACGAGAAGTTCCCCCACCGCCACACCTACAGCGCCGCCGCCCCGAAGCGCCCCGACGGCACCCGCCGCGCCGTACGCATCGGCCTCGGCGGCCCGGTGGGCTCCGGGAAGACCGCCACGGTGGCGGCGCTGTGCCGCGCCCTGCGCGACACCCTCTCCATCGCCGTCGTCACCAACGACATCTACACGCGCGAGGACGCCGAATTCCTGCTCCGTGAAGCGGTGCTGCCGCCCGAGCGGATCACCGCCGTGGAGACCGGCGCCTGCCCGCACACCGCCATCCGAGACGACATCTCCGCCAATCTGGAGGCCGTCGAGGACCTGGAGGACACGTTGGCCACCGCGGAGGGCGGCCCGCTCGACCTCATCCTCGTGGAGTCCGGCGGCGACAACCTCACCGCCACCTTCTCCAAGGGCCTGGTCGACTTCCAGATCTTCGTGATCGACGTGGCCGGCGGCGACGACATCCCGCGCAAGGGCGGCCCCGGCGTCACCACCGCCGACCTGCTCGTCGTCAACAAGACCGACCTCGCCCCGTACGTCGGCTCCGACCTGGAGAGCATGGCGCGGGACGCCAAGGCGCAGCGCGGCGAACTCCCCGTCGTCTTCACCGCGATCAGGTCCGAGAACGGCGTGGCCCCGGTCGCCGACTGGGTCCGCGAGCGCCTCGCCGAGTGGACAGCGGGCCCGGCATGACCCTCGCGCCGCCCCCGCCCGCGCCGGTCGCGCCCGCTGAGGAAGCGCCCGCCGCCGTACCGCCGGCCCCCCGCCAGCTGCGTGCCACCGCCCGTATCACCGCGGCCGCCGCGCCGTCCGGGGTCTCCCGGCTGCCGGTGCTGGACGGCGACGGCCCGCTGGCCCTGCGCCGGCTGGCCTCGCACGACGGGGCCGCGCGGGTCTGCGTGGTCGGCGCCATGAGCGCGCCCGTGGGCGGCGACCACCTGCGCATCGAGGCGGCCGCAGGCCCCGGCAGCGACCTGCGGGTCACGGCAGCCGCCGCGACCCTCGCGCTGCCCGGCCACCACCCGGGAACGGCCCGCTACGACGTGGCGCTGGACGTGGCCGACGGGGCCCGGCTGGACTGGCTGCCCGAGCCGCTGATCACGGCGGCCGGCAGCGACCTGATCCAGACCACCACCGTCGACCTCGCGCCCACCGCCCGGCTGGTGCTGCGCGAGGAGCAGGTGCTCGGCCGGGCCGGTGAGGACACCGGCCGGCTCGTGGCCCGGCTGACGGTCCGGCGCGCCGGCCGGGTCCTGCTGGACCAGGAGACGGCGTACGGACCCGGGGTGCCCGGCTGGGACTCGGCCGCGGTGCTCGCCGGTCACCGTGCCGTCGGCCAGCTGCTCGTCGTCGATCCGGCGTACGAGGAGGAGCCCGTACCGGTACGGGCCCTGGAGGCGCCGGACGGCGCGGGCCAGGCCGTGGTCACTCCGCTCGCCGGCCCCGCCGCTCTGGTCACCGCCGTCGCGCCGGACGCCCTGGCCGTCCGGCGGCTCCTCGACGCGGCCGGGATTCCTACGGGTTGGTAAAGAAATAGCCGTCCGGTCTTTTCATCGGACGGACGTACGAGACAGGATCCCCCTGCAGCTCTGTGATCATCGCCGCCACGAGTGGCGCACCATGCAGGGGGAACATCCACGTGAGACGTACAGCAGCGCTCGGCGCCGCCGGAAGCCTGGTGGCCGGCGCGCTCATAGCCGGCGCCATCGCCGCCACGCCCGCCAGCGCCGGCGTGCAGCACCAGAAGGGCTCCGCCGAGGACCGCGGCGTCAAGGCCGCCGCGGCCCGCGCCGCGAAGGCGGGCATCGACTGGCAGACCTGTCCGAAGGACTGGGGCCTGGACGCCCCGATCCAGTGCGGGTTCGTGACCGTGCCGGTCGACTACGCCAAGCCCGACGGCAAGAAGATCAAGATCGCGGTGGACCGGGCCAGGAGCACCGGCACCAAGGACGAGCGCCAGGGCTCCCTGGTCTACAACCCCGGCGGCCCCGGCGGCTCAGGTCTCCGCTTCCCGACCCGGGTGACCACCAAAAACCCGATCTACGCCAAGATGGCGAAGGCCTACGACTTCGTCGGCTTCGACCCGCGCGGCGTCGGCCACTCGGCCCCCATCTCCTGCGCGGATCCGCAGGAGTTCGTCAAGGCCCCCAAGGCCGACCCGGTGCCGGACAGCGAGGCCGACAAGCGGGCCCAGCGCAAGCTCGCCGCGGAGTACGCCGACGGCTGCAAGGAGCGCAGCGGCGACCTGCTCAAGTACCTGACGACGCCGAACACCGTCCGTGACCTGGACGTCATCCGCGCGGCCCTGGGCGACAAGAAGCTCAACTACCTCGGTGTCTCCTACGGCACGTACATCGGCGCCGTCTACGCCACGCTCTTCCCCGGCCACGTGCGCCGGATGGTCGTCGACTCCGTCGTGAACCCCTCGCGCGAGAAGATCTGGTACCAGGCCAACCTCGACCAGGACATCGCCTTCGAGACCCGCTGGGGCGACTGGAAGAAGTGGGTCGCGAAGAACGACGCGACCTACCACATCGGCGACACCCCCGAGAAGGTCCAGGCGCAGTGGGAGAAGCTGCGCGCGGCCGCGAAGAAGTCCCCGCTCGGCGGCCAGGTCGGCCCGGCCGAGCTCACCGGATTCTTCCAGAACGCGCCGTACTACGACTCCATGTGGGCGCCGGTCGCCAAGGCCTGGAGCGCGTACGTCGCCGGTGACGAGAAGCCGCTGATCGAGAACGCCGCGCCCGACATGAGCGACAAGGCCGGCAACATCTCCGCGGAGAACGGCAACGCGGTCTACACGGCCGTGGAGTGCAACGACGCCAAGTGGCCCACGAGCTGGCAGCGCTGGGACCGCGACAACACCCGCATCCACCAGCAGGCCCCGTTCATGACGTGGTCCAACGCCTGGATGAACCTGCCCTGCGCCACGTGGCCGGAGAAGCAGCAGACCCCGGTGAACGTCAAGACCGGCAAGGGCCTGCCCAGCGTGCTGATCGTGCAGAGCGAGCGGGACGCCGCGACCCCGTACGAGGGCGCGGTCGAGCTGCACCGCCGCCTGGCGGGCTCGCGCCTGATCACCGAGAAGGACGCCGGCTCGCACGGCGTCACCGGCCAGGTCAACCCCTGCATCAACGACCGCGTCGACGCGTACTTCGTGGACGGCAGGACCGGCGCCAAGGACGTGACGTGCGCGCCGCACGCCACGCCGAAGCCGTAACCGGCAGCGACGGAACGGCACGGCGTACCTGGGACGGGGCGCCCGGGAGACCTTCCCGGGCGCCCCGTCCGCATGTGCCCTGCCCCTCCTCAGGCGAAGACGTCCGAGAACGGCTGCCGGACCGGGGACGGCGTACGGCGGTCCAGCACCGCGAAGACGACACGGCGGAAACGGCCGTGGAAGCGGCCGCCGGGGAGCAGCGGCGCGGCGAACGCGGCCGCCACGTCGGCCGGGCGGTTCCGGAAGACGCCGCAGCCCCAGGCGCCCAGCACCAGCGCGCGGTGTCCGCTCGCCGCCGCGACCTCCAGCACCCGCTCGGCCCGCGTGGCCAGCGCGCCCGGTACGGCCGCGACCTCGCCGGGCCGCCGTTGCGCGATCACCCCGGCGTTCGGCGCGGCCGAGGTCAGGAAGCCCGCCTCGTACGGCTCGACGAGCAGCCGCCCGCGGTCGTCCCGGAAGACCGGCACGCCGGGGGAGAGGATCACCCGGTCGCTGTAGAAGGGGCTGGGCTCGGCCCGGTGCGCGGCGTAGAACTCCGGCACCTCCCGCAGACAGCTGTAGAGGGCCGAGCCCCGGCACACCGCTTCCTCCTGCGCCTGCGCGCCGTTGAGGTAACCGCCGCCGGGGTTGCGCGCCGAGGCGAAGTTCAGGATCGCGACCGGCCCGTACCCGCCCTCCCGCGCGGCCGCCGCGAGCCGCAGCCCGGCCGCGAGGCTGCCCTCGTCCGTCACCTCGAACGCCGTGCTGCCGTCGGCGCCGGCCGGAGACGGCGCGACGGCCACCGGCTCCGGCCCGTACAGCCGCGTCCCCGCCCGCGCGCGGGCCACCGCCGCGCCGATCTCCCACCTGCGCCCGCCGGGCGCCACGTACGAACCCGTCGCGACGATCTCCTCCGTCTCCTGCGCCATACCGCGCAGCCGGGCACTCATCGCGCTCCGTCCCCCGTCCTTATGCGTCGTCCGTCGTTCATGATCGACGAGGCTAGAAGGAGCGGCGCGCCCGCCGCGACGCAATTAACGGCCCGCGTCCTGCTCGTCCTGCTGCGGATGGCGGTGCGCCTGCTGCTGGGCGGCCTTGGCGTCGGGTGCGTACATGTCGACGTACTCCTGCCCCGACAGCTTCATGATCTCGTACATGATCTCGTCGGTGACGGCGCGCAGCGCGGCGTGCTCCGACGTCAGGTCCGCGTACCGGGAGAAATCCATCGGCTCCCCGAAGCGGATCGTGACGCGGATGGCGCGCGGCAGCCGCCGCCCGGCGGGCTGGGCCTCGAACGTGCCGATCACCGCGCACGGCACCACCGGCACCCCGGCTTCCAGGGCCATCGCCGCGACGCCGGTGCGGCCCTTGTAGAGCCGCCCGTCGTGCGAGCGCGTGCCCTCGGGGTAGATGCCCAGCAGCCGGCCCTTGCGGAGCACGTTCACGCCGGACCTGATCGCGGCGCGCGACGCCTTGCCGCCGGACCGGTCCACCGGAATCTGCCCGACGCCCCGGAAGAAGGCCGCGGTCAGCCGCCCTTTGAGACCGGGACCCGTGAAGTACTCGGACTTGGCCAGGAAGGTGACTCTGCGCGGCACGATCGCGGGCATCACGAAATGGTCGGCGAAGGACAGATGATTGCCGGCGATGATCGCCGCTCCGTCCTCGGGTATGTGCTCCAGCCCTTCCACTCTGGGCCGGAAGACCACCCGCAACAGCGGCCCCAGGACCACGTACTTGAGCACCTGGTAGAACACGCCTTCCCCCTCCTCCTGCCGACCCTGCTCAACACCGTTGTTTTTGCAGGTCAGCTGCGTTGTGAGGGTCAGAAGTGTAGGTGTGTGCACGGGTGACCGGCACCACGTCCGTGACACCTTCCGGTTTCACAGTTCCATTCCGGACTCATGGCGGGCAAAGGAACAGACCCGGAATGAGGGAGATCCGGCCATACGGGTCTGACACCGGCATGCGCCCGCCGCACCTCCGGCCCGCACCCGGGAACTCCTCCGGGAGGGGACGCCGGCCGAACCGCCCTGTTCCTGACGCCTGGCAGACGCTGGGCCGACCGGATGCAGGCCAAAAAGGTGAACTTCTGCACTAATGCCGCCCGAATGGGTACCCCTGTTCTCCCGAGCGCTATCCCTACGGCGCGGACCGAGCGCCTTCGAGTGCTGAAGGAAGAGCAGTGACAGATGTAGCAAGCCAGGGGTCCGCCCCCGGCGACGACCGCCCCGTACTCACCAATCGTCAGGGCCACCCGGTCTACGACAACCAGAATCAGCGGACGGTCGGTGCGCGAGGACCGGCCACTCTGGAGAACTACCAGTTCCTGGAGAAGATCAGTCACTTCGACCGCGAGCGCATCCCCGAACGGGTCGTACACGCCCGCGGGGTGACTGCCTACGGCTACTTCGAGAGCTACGGGAAGTGGGGCGACGAGCCCATCGGCCGCTATACGCGGGCCAAGCTGTTCCAGGAGCGCGGCAAGCGCACCGACGTGGCAGTGCGGTTCTCCACCGTCATCGGCGGCCGGGACTCGTCCGAAGCCGCCCGCGACCCGCGTGGCTTCGCCGTGAAGTTCTACACCGAGGACGGCAACTGGGACCTGGTCGGCAACAATCTGGGCGTGTTCTTCATCCGGGACGCGATCAAGTTCCCCGACGTCATCCACGCCCTCAAGCCCGACCCGGTGACGCACGAGCAGAAGCCGGCCCGGATCTTCGACTTCATGTCGCAGACCCCCGAGTCGATGCACATGCTCGTCAACCTCTTCAGCCCCCGCGGCATCCCCGCCGACTACCGCCACATGCAGGGCTTCGGCGTCAACACCTACAAGTGGGTGAACGACGAGGGCAGGACCGTCCTGGTCAAGTACCACTGGCTGCCCAAGCAGGGCGTGCGCAGCATGACCGAGGAGGACGCGGCCAACGTACAGGCCGGGGAGCTCGGCCACGCGACCAAGGACCTGTACGAGGCGGTCCGGCGCGGCGACCACCCCGAGTGGGAGCTGGTCGTCCAGATGATGGACGACCACGATCACCCCGAGCTGGACTTCGATCCGCTGGACGACACCAAGACCTGGCCGGAGCAGGACTTCCCGCCGAAGCCCGTGGGCCGGATGGTGCTGAACCGCATGCCGGACAACTACTTCGCCGAGAACGAGCAGATCTCCTTCGGCACCGGCGTCCTCGTCGACGGCCTGGACTTCTCCGACGACAAGATGCTCGTCGGGCGGACCTTCTCGTACAGCGACACCCAGCGGTACCGCGTCGGCCCGAACTACCTCCAGCTGCCGGTCAACCGCGCCAAGAACGCCAAGGTCCGCACCAACCAGCGGGACGGCCTGATGGCGTACGAGCAGGACCAGCACGGGGAGAACCCGGAGGTCAACTACGAGCCGTCGATCACCGGCGGGCTGCACGAGGGCCAGTACCCGACCCACGACGAGCAGGGCCCGGAGATCCGGGGCCGCCTCACCCGCAAGCGCATCCCGCGCACCAACGACTACCTCCAGGCGGGCCAGCGGTACTGCCTCATGGAGGACTGGGAGCGCGACGAGCTGGTCAACAACTTCATCAACCTCATCTCCCAGGCCGACCGCAAGGTCCAGGAGCGGATGGTGTGGCACTTCCTGCTGGTCGAGAACGACCTGGGCCTCCGGGTCGGCAAGGGACTCGGCATCGGCCCGCAGGACGTCGCCCACCTGGAGCCGCTGGCCAGCCAGGACCTGACGGAGGAGGACCGCAAGCGGCTGTCCCACCTCGGCGACAACCCGCCGCGGGACGTCTCAGGGCTCACCATGACGCACTGCGTCCCCGATGAGCGGCATGTCGTCACCCGCTGACGGGCACCGGTGAACGAACGGACGATGCCCCGGGGCGCGGCTCCCGCCGGACCTCCGGAGGGAGCCGCGCCCTCGGCGCGAGGTGGTCCCCCTCCGGCGAGGGGCGCCACGGGAGGAGGACCGGCCACACATGGCAGCGGCGAAGCGGTACGCGGTCGCGGCATCGGGGCAGTGGGTGGACGAGGAGGACGGCCGCCGGCTGCCTGCGGGCGAGGTGCACGCCTGGGAGCAGGGCCTGAACCAGACCGTCTGCGGTCTCTCGCTCAGCCGCTCCCAGCTGGCACGGTTCCCCCACGTCGGCTGGCCCGACATCCTCCCCGAATCCGGCGGAGCCGCCGACCGCGTCCGACGCGTCTGCCCCCGCTGCGCATCCGTCGCCGGCCGCCGCGGCCCCGACGCCCGCCCCCGCTGGTCCCGGACCGACCCACGGCCCTGAGGGTGCTGCTCGGCCGCCCGCTCCTGAACTCCCGCATCGGGCGCGGGGGTTGACGTATCGTGGTCGCGTTTCGACTCGTGTGCCATGACGGTCCTCAGGAGAATGCCCATGACGCCTTCACACCGTCAGGACGGAACAGCCGGCAGCGCGCTCTCCCGGCGTCGTTTCGGGCGGCTCGCGGCCCTCGGAATCGCTGCCGGTGCCGGCTCGTTCGGTCTCGCGCCGTCGGCCCTCGCGGCGGCCACCGGGGACGACGCGCAGGCGCACTTCGACCGCGCCCGCAGGCTGGCCGGGAACGACCCCGTCCTGCGTGCGATCGCGGCGGCGCTGGCCCCGGACCGCGGTGAGTTCCCCCGCCCGCCCGCACCGGCCCCGCTGAAGCTCTTCGACGACCTCGCCTTCCTGAGCACGGGCTGGGTCTCCGCGATGGCGGTGCTGACCGGCGACGGGATCGTACTGATCGACGCGCTCACCTCCCCGGAGGAGGCCGAGCGCGTCATCGTCGGCGGGCTGCGCGAACTGGGCGCCCGCCCGGAGACCATCAAGTACGTCATCGCCACCCACGGCCACGGGGACCACATCGGGGGCGCCCAGTACCTCGCCGACCGCTACGGCACACGCGTACTGATGACGCCGGCCGACTGGGACCTCGTCGCCCGTACCGATCCCGCGCACGCTCCCGCCCGGGACCTGGAGATCGAGGACGGCCAACGGCTCACGCTCGGCGGCACGACGATCCGGCTGCACTGCACCCCGGGTCACACCCCGGGCACCGTCTCGCCCGTCTTCCCGGTACGGTCCGGCCGCACCCGCCACACGGCCATGATGTGGGGCGGCACCAATCCGCCCACCACACTCACCGAACTCCGCACCTACCTCGCGTCCCTGCGCTCCTTCCGGCAGCACACACGCCGGGCGGGCGCCGACGTGGAACTCTCCAACCACCCCAACGACCACGGCCTCCAGCGTGCCGAGCAGCTGCGCGCGGACCCCGGCGGGCCGAACCCGTTCGTCCTCGGCCGCCGGCGCACCGACCGCTACCTGGCGGTGATGGAGTCCATGCTGCGCGGATGGGTGGCCGACGCGTCCTGATCCCCGGTGCGTGCCCGGAGGAGGCCGTCGGACAGGCCGAGCAGGTCCCGCAGGGTGTGCCGCCCCTCGGCCGTCACCGCCACGGCACGCGTCGTGCCGATGCGGGTGAGCCAGCCCGCGTCGAACGCGTGACGGCACAGGGCGGCGCCGACCGCGCCCGCCAGATGGGGGCGGCGCTCGGTCCAGTCCAGGCACGACCGTACCGACGGCCGGCGGGTGCCCGTCGGGACGGTGATCCCGAGTTCGCCGAGCCAGGCCGTCCCGGTGCCGGTGAGGCTGAGCCCCTGGTCCCAGCTCAGGAAGGTGCGCTCGGTCATCGCGTCGGTGATCGCGACCCCGAGGGTGCCCGCGAGATGGTCGTAACACGTACGGGCGTGGGCGAGGGCCTGCCGGCGGCCGGCCGCCGACAACGTCGGGGGCGGCGGGGCCTGGCCGGCCGCCATCGCGGCCAGGCTCTCGATCAGCTCGGCGACTTGGGCGTCGGCCAGCCGTACGTACCGGTGGCGACCCTGCCGTTCCTCGGCGAGCAGCTTCCCGTGCACCAGTGCGTTCAGGTGCTCGGTGGCGGTCGAGGCGGCCACCCCCATGTGCCGTGCCAGCTCCTTGGCCGTCCAGGCCCGGCCGTCCAGCAAGGCCAGGCAGAAGCCGGCGCGCGTGCCGTCGGCCAGCAGCCTGGCCACGGAAGCGAGGTCGGGGCCTGCCGCGTGTACCCGCTGAGTTCCCATGTGCCCGATTATCGCCGCGGACGCTTCGGCACCCACCGAACCCTGCGGTATGTCCTTGGCATGAGCGCTGGGGCACACGGTCGTCCTCGGCCCCGGACTCGGCCGCTCCTACCGCACCCGGGCCCCGCCCGCGTCCGGCACCCTCACCCCGAAGTGACGTACTGCGCTTCGCCGTTGCCGAGGGACCAGTCGGCCGGCCCGTTCTCGGTGACGGTGACGAACACGTTCCTCGGCTCGGTTCCCGCGTACGCGTGGGCGAGTTCGGCGATCCGCCGGTACAGCGCCTGCTTCTGCGCGGGGGTGCGGCCTGAGCGCATGGTGATCGCGACGTACACGATGCCGTCGTCGCGGTGCACGCCGAGGTAGTCGTCGTAGCGCAGTGTGCTGCGGGTGCCGTCGTGACCGGTCAGGATCTGGAACCGGTCGTCGGACGGGAAGCCGACCGTCTCGACCAGGGCGTCGTGCACCGCGCGGCCGAGCGCGTCGAGCCGTTCGCCGTCGGTACCCATCGCGTCGATACGGACCAGTGGCATGAGCTCTCCTGGGATGGTGGGTGGGAGGCGGGCAGGGCGAGCGAGGGCCGCCGGGCCCGCCCTGCGAACGTACATACTAGTAGTTACAGTCCTCTCCGGGAAAACTCCGCGGGCGGACCAATCCCCTGGCGCGTCGGCTCCGAATCACCTCTGCCCCGGGATAAGGGGCCGGATGCGTACGTCCGGATCCGTCAGCGCACGAGAGGAGCCGCATGAGGTCCGCCGACACTCCCGCCGCCTCGCCGGCCGAGCCCACCGGACCCGAACTGGAGGTGCTGCTGAACCGGGTCGCAGGCGGTGACCAGGAGGCCTTCGACGCGGTGTACGACCGGGTGAGCGGGCCGGTGCTGGGTCTCGTCCGGCGCGTACTCCGCGACCCGGCCCAGTCCGAGGAGGTCGCCCAGGAAGTGCTCATCGAGGTCTGGCGCTGCGCGGCCCGCTTCCGCCCCGACAAGGGCCGGGCGATGACATGGGTGCTGACGCTGGCCCACCGGCGTGCCGTGGACCGGGTACGGGCGGCACAGGCCGAGACCGCACGCGAGCACCGGGCGGCGCTGCTGGCGCACACTCCCGCCTACGACGAGGTGACCGAGCAGGTCGAGAGCCGCTGGGAACGGCAACGGGTACGCCGGTGCCTGGGCGCCCTCACCGAACTGCAGCGGGAATCGGTGACCCTCGCGTACTACCAGGGCCTGACGTACCGCGAGGTCGCCCAGCTGCTGACGCTGCCGCTGGGCACGGTGAAGACGCGGCTGCGCGACGGCCTGATCCGGCTCCGTGACTGCCTGGGGGTGAGCGTATGACCGGCGCCGATCTGCACACCGCGAGCGGAGCGTACGTACTGCACGCGCTGCCGCCGGCGGAACGGGCCGAGTTCGAGCGGCACCTCGCCGTGTGCGAGGCGTGCGCGCAGGAGGTGCGGGAGTTCTCCGCGACCGCCGAACGGCTCGGGCTCGCCGTCGCGGAGGCCCCGCCGCCGGAGATGAAGGACCGGGTCCTGCAGCGGATCGGCACCGTGCGTCAGGAGCCCCCGCGGGGCGCGTCGCGCGCCGTCCGACGGTGGCACCGTCCGCTGTCGCGCTTCGCGCTGGCGGCCTGCGTGGCCGCCAGCGCGGCGTTCGGCGGGATCGCCGTGTGGCAGCACCAGGCGGCGCAGGACGCACGCAGCCGGGCGCAGCAGGCCGAGGAGCGGGCCGACCGGATCGACGCCGTGTTCACCGCGCCGGACGCCGAGGTCACCACGGCCCGGCTCAAGGGCGGGGCGACCGGCACGGTGGTGGTGTCCCGCGCCCGGGACCGGGCGGCGTTCCTCGCCTCGGGGCTGCCCGGACTGCCCGAAGGCAAGGTGTACCAGCTGTGGTTCGACGACGGCGGCAGGATGCGGTCCGCCGGTCTGATGGGTGCGGGCGGCGGCACCGGCGCCCACTCCGCGCTGCTGGAAGGCCCCGTGGGCGAGGCCTCGGGCATGGGCCTCACCGTCGAGCCCGCCGGCGGCTCCCGGCAGCCCACCTCGGCGCCGGTCGGACTGCTGCGGTTTCCTGCTTGAGGAGGATGCATCGCGGGCAGGTGTCGCCGACAGTTGGCGAAGAGCGAGACGAGGCGACGATGGGCGAGGAAACGGGTGCGTGCGGCGTGGGCTCCGCGCTGGTGACACGTGCCGCCGCGGCACGGACGGTGGACGCCGCGGTGCTGGTACTGCACGGCGGGAGCGTCGACGGGCTCGGCGCGCCCCGGCGCTGGAACCTGGCCGCTGCCCGCATGCGCCCCTTCACCCGGGGGATCGAGCGGGCGACGGCCGGGGGCGAGGTGTTCGTGGGGGAGGTGCGGTACCGCCACCGCGGCTGGAACGGTGACCGGGAGGACGCGGCGCGGGACGCCCGGCGCGCGGTGGACGAGCTGGGCCGGCGGGTGGGGGAGGTGCCCGTCGTGCTGGTGGGGCACTCCATGGGCGGGCGCGCGGCGCTGCGGGCCGCCGGGCACCCGATGGTCCGGTCCGTCGTGGCCCTCGCCCCGTGGTGCCCCGAGCACGAGCCGGTGGCGCAGCTGCGCGGCCGCCGCCTCGTCCTCGTGCACGGTGACCGTGACCGGACGACCGACCCCCGCGCCTCCTGGCAGTTCGCCGCGCGGGCGGCCGAAGCGGGTGCCCTGCCGTCCACGGTGGTGATGCGGGGCGGCGACCATCCGATGCTGCGCAGGGCAGGCGACTGGCACCGCCTCACCGTCTCCCTGGTCACGGGCCTCTTGGGCCGGACGCCGCTGCCACCGGTGGTGGCGGAGCGATTCTCCGGCGGCACGGCGGGCCCGGACCCTTCGGAGTGGTGAACACGGCGTGATGCACCGCGAGATGAAAGACGTGGTACACCGCGAGATGAACACTGCCTGGTGAACACCGCGCGGTGAGCGCGGCCCGGCGGACCGACCAATCCCGCTGACCGCCGGCTCCGAATACGGGGTGTGAGCACACGAGGAAGCACAGCCACCCGGACCGCCGCCGCGGCGACGAGCGGACTGCTGGCCGGTTGCTCGGCGCTGGCGGTGGCCGAGCTGGTCGCCGTGGCCGTACGGCCCGGGGCGGGCCCGGTCACCGCGGTGGGCGGTGCGGTCATCGACCGCACACCGGCGCCGGTGAAGGACTGGGCGATCCGCCGCTTCGGCACCGACGACAAGCTCGTCCTGCAGCTCGGCATCCTGGTCACGCTCGCGCTGTTCGCCGTGGCACTGGGCGTACTCGCCACCCGCGTACGGCGTACCGCCTCCCTCGGCGTGCTGGTCCTCGGCGCCGTCGGGGTGCTCGCCGCGACCGGCAGGCCCGACTCGACGGGCGCCGTCGACGCGCTCCCTTCGTCGGTGGGCGCGGCAGTCGGAGCCGGGGTGCTGTACTGGCTCGCCGGACGGCTGCCGGCGGGGCGGCACCGTCCCGACGACTCCGGCCGTGCCGAGCCCCCCGGCCACCCGGCGCGCCGGCAGTTCCTGGTCGGTGCGGGGGCCGTGGCGGCCGTCTCCACCGCAGCCGGAGTGCTGGGACGCCACCTGGACTCGGGCACGGCCGCCGACGCCGAGGCCTCCCGCGCCGCGGTCCGGCTGCCCGCACCCGCCTCGCCCGCGCCGAAGCTGCCACGGGGAGTGGACCAGCGGCTGCCCGGACTGACCCCCTTCACCACCCCCACCCGTGACTTCTACCGCGTCGACACCGCACTGACCGTCCCGCGCCTGGACGCCGGCCGCTGGCGGCTGCGCATCCACGGCAAGGGCGTCACCACACCCCTGACGCTGGACTTCCGGGACCTGCTGCGCCGGGACCTCATCGCCCGCGACATCACCATGACGTGCGTGTCCAACGAGGTCGGCGGCCCGTACGTCGGCTCCGCCCGATGGCTGGGCGCGCCCCTGGCGGCACTGCTGCGCGAAGCGGGCGTACGGCCGCCGTCCCGGGGCGGTCCGGCCGACCAGCTCGTCGCCCGCTCGGCGGACGGCATGACCATCGGGAGCCCGGTGGAGACGGTGCTGGACGGCCGCGACGCGATGCTCGCTGTCGGCATGAACGGCGAGCCGCTGCCGTTCGCGCACGGCTTCCCGGTCCGCATGCTCGTCCCCGGCCTCTACGGCTACGTGTCCGCCTGCAAGTGGATCCAGGACATCGAACTGACCACGTTCGACGCGTACGACAGCTACTGGGTCAAGCGGGGCTGGGCGCGCCAGGCCCCCGTCAAGACCCAGTCCCGCATCGACACTCCGAAACCCTTCGCCACGGTCGCGGCCGGCACGGTCGCGGTGGCCGGTGTCGCGTGGGCCCAGCACAAGGGCATCGCGCGGGTGGAGGCACGCGTCGACGGCGGCCCCTGGCAGGACGCCCGGCTGGCCACCGAGGGGCCGCGCGACACCTGGCGCCAGTGGCTGTGGGAATGGCCGGCCCGGCCCGGCACCCACACTCTCGAAGTCCGCGCGACGGACCGTACCGGCTACACCCAGACCGGCAAGCGCGCCCGCACCGTCCCGGACGGGGCCACCGGCCGGCACTCGGTGGTGGTCACCGTGACCTGAACCCAGTTCCTCGCAACGAACCGACTCCCTCTCACCGACCCATTCCAGTGACGCACCGTCAGGAGAAGCTCATGAACACCACCGCCGTACGCCGCGCCGCCCTCGCCCTCACCGCCGCCGTCGCACTGCCACTGTCACTGGCCGCCTGCGCCGGCGAGGACGGTGGTACGTCCCAGCCGGCCTCCGGCAGCAGCTCCGCACCGGAGAAGTCCGGCACCGGCGGCGGCACGAACGCGATGTCGGGTCCCTTCGGCCCCGCCTGTTCCTCCGTGCCCAAGGACGGCAAGGGCAGTTTCGACGGCATGGCCGCGGACCCGGTCGCCACTGCCGCCTCCCACAACCCGGCCCTGTCCACCCTGGTCACCGCGGTCCGGAAGGCCGGCCTGGTCGACACGCTCAACAACGCCGAGAACATCACGGTGTTCGCGCCCACCAACGACGCGTTCGACAAGATTCCCAAGGCCCAGCTCGACAAGGTCCTCGACGACAAGGAGATGCTCACCCAGATCCTGACCTACCACGTCGTCGGCCGGCAGCTCACTCCCGCGCAACTGGAGAACGGTTCGTACCCCACCCTGCAGAAGAGCCGGCTCACCACCTCCGGCTCCGGTACGGACTACACGGTCAACGACAGCTCCAAGGTCGTCTGCGGCAACGTGCCCACCGCCAACGCCACGGTCCACCTCGTCGACAGTGTCCTGATGCCGGAGCTGTGACGCCCGTACGCCGACGCGCCGCCGTGTACCACTGCCTTCAACAGTCGTACACGGCGGCGCTTCGGCTCGCTCACGTGACCAGCGACCACTTCTGGTTCGCGGCGCCCGTGCACGTCCAGATCTGCGTCGGTGTGCCGTCGGCCCCGTTGTTGCCGACGACGTCCAGGCACTTGTTGGCCGGGAGGTTGACCAGGTCGTTGGTGGACGCGTTGTACGACCACCGCTGTGCGCCCGTGCCGTTGCAGTCCCACAGCTGTACGCGGGTGCCGTCCGCGGTGCCGGCACCGGCGGCGTCGAGGCACTTGCCGAGCGCCCGTACGGTGCTGTCGCTGCCCGTCGTCCAGCGCTGCGCGGCGTTGCCGTTGCAGTTGGCGAGCTGCACGGTCGTGCCGTTGGCGGTGTTGGCGCCGGCCACGTCCAGGCACTTGCCGGACAGTCCGCGGAAGGTGCCGGTGGTGCCCGCGCTGTCGGAGGTGGTGACCTTGACGTGGTCGACGACGAGCTGCTGGGGGAAGGAGGTCGACCCGTCGGGGTCGCCCGGCCAGTAGCCGCCGACGGCGAGGTTGAGGATGAGGAAGAACGGCTTGTTGAACACCCACTGCTTGCCGCCGAGGTCGGCGGGGGTGCGGCGCTGGTAGACGTTGCCGTCCACGGACCAGGTGATGGAGTCGGGGGCCCAGTCGACGGCGAAGGTGTGGAAGGCGTCGGCGAAGGCCTGCCCGTTGGGGAGGGTGTATCCGGCGCCGATGCCGCCGCTGCCGGAGTAGCCGGGGCCGTGCAGGGTGCCGTGCACCGTGCCCGGTTCGAAGCCGACGTTCTCCATGATGTCGATCTCGCCGCTGTCGGGCCAGCCGACCTGGCCGAGGTCGTTGCCGAGCATCCAGAACGCCGGCCACATGCCCTGGCCGCGCGGCACCTTCATCCGGGCCTCGACGTGGCCGTACTGCGCGGTGAAGCGGCCCGAGGTGTTCAGCCGGGCCGAGGTGTACTCACAACGGCCGTACCAGCACTGGTAGTTGTTCGGGTTCTCCTTGCGTGCGGTGATGACCAGCTGGCCCTGGCCGTTGAGGGCGGCGTTGGCGTTGCCGGCGGTGTAGTACTGGCGCTCGTGGTTGTTGACGTTGTCGCCGGTCTCCACCTGCCACTTGCCGCCGTCGACGGCTGACCCGGCGGGGCCGTCGAAGTTGTCCTCGAAGGTCACGGCCTGGGCCGACGCGGCCGGAGCCGGCGGGACCGCCGCGGTGGCGGAGCCGGGGGCCCAGCTCAGCGTCGCGGTGAGTGCGGCGACGGCGAGGGCTGTGCTGCGGACGAAGCGCCGGTGTTTTCGCAGGGACACGCGTATGGACATCTGGCTCCCTCGGTGTGGGGGCGGGGAGGGGGGCGTGGCCGAACGGGATCGGCCACGCGAGGGGCGCGAAGCACGCCGACCGGTGCGGGGGGCAGTTCGGACCTGCCTGGTCCGGACCTGCCTTGCCTTCGGGAAGTGAAGCGCTCTTGGCGCGAGCCTGTCAATAAGTTGGTGAGAGCGCTCTCGGACAAGTCACCTCGGACGCACGCCGGTTGCCCGCCCCCTGGGTGTCAGTCCACCGAGCTCATGAACGCGAGCATGCGCGCGTTGAGCTGTTCCGCGTGATCGATCTGCGGCCCGTGGCCGGTGTCCGCGATGATCTCGGCACGGGCTCCCGGCACCAGGCGCGGGACCCGCTCGGCCTGCCGCCGCGGGTGCACGAGGCGGCTCCTCTTGCCGAGCAGCAGGTGGAGCGGGGTACGGAGGGTGCGCAGTTCGTCCTCGGTGAGGGGACGGGGTGCGGGGCGGCGTACGCGGTAGGCGCGGACACCGGCTCTGATCATCGCGCGTAGTTCGGGCACGACGAGGACCGGCTGCTCCAGCCAGGCGGCCAGCCGCGGACGGAGCGCCTTGGGCGCGGAGGTCGCGAGCAGGCTCGCGAAGATCCAGGCGAAGAAGCGCAGTCCGACCTTCTCCAGGCCGCCGGGGTCGAGCAGGGTGACCGAGGCGAGGCGGCGGGGCTCGCGGTGGGCCTGGTTCAGGGCGAGCCAGCCGCCGTAGGAGGCGCCGACCAGATGCACACGGTCCAGGCCGAGGCCGGCCAGCGTCTCGTCCAGCCACTGGGCGGCCCGCTCCGGCTCGTGGAGGGGTGCGCGCTGCACGCTGCGGCCCGGGTCGCCCGGGGTGTCGATCGCGTAGACGGTGCGTGCGGCGCTGAGTGCGGGGGTGTTGGGGTACCACATGGCGGAGCAGCTGCCTGCCCCGTGCACGAGGACGATCGGGGTGCGGGTCAGGGCGGCGGGGTCCGTGGGGTCGTACCGGTAGACGTGCGTGGTGCCGGCGCTCGTTTCCACGTCCCTCTCCGCCCGGGCCGTCGCTCCCATGGCGTAGACGGCCTCGCAGGCGGCGAAGTAGCGCTCGCGCGCGGCGTCGCTCACGTAACGGCCGACGTCTCTCCGGGTACGGGTCGTGGTCTCGGGCACGGTCGGCCACCTCCGGAAGTGCGGAATCTTGGTGATACGACCGTACCATCAAAATGGTACAGGCGTACCATCAAATGGCAGCCCTCGGGCTGCCCGAGTGCAAGGACCGATAGTGAGCGGAGGCGCGGCTGTGCCCAAGCGGGTGGATCACGATGTACGGCGGGCCGAGATCGCCGAGGCGCTCGTGCGGGTCGCCGGGCGGCGCGGACTGCACGCCGTGGGGATGCGCGAGGTGGCCGCGGAGGCGGGGGTGTCCCTGCGGCTGGTGCAGTACTACTTCGAGACCAAGGAGAAACTGCTGCTCCACGGATTGCGGCAGCTGGTCGACGGGTTCGGCGTACGGGTCGCCGCCCGGGTCCGGGCCGCCGGGGAGGGCGCCGGGCCGCGGGCGACGGTCGAGGCGCTGCTGAAGGCCGCGCTGCCGACCGATGAGGAGAGCCGCACCTTCCACCTCCTCCACACCTCGTACGCCGTGCTGGCGGTGACCGACGAAGCGCTCGCCGCCCAGCCGTACCTGAAAAATCCGGACGCGGCGGAGGACGTGCTGACCGGCCTGCTCCAGCAGGCGTACGACGCACAGCTCACGCGGGCGGACCTGGATCCGCGGCTGGAGGCGGTCTCACTGCTCGCCATGTCCGCCGGGCTCGGCACCAGTGTCCTCGTCGGCCAGCGCACCCCGCAGTCCGCCGTCGCCGTCCTGGACCACCACCTGGACCGCATCTTCCCGGCCGGGCGTCCGGCTTGTTAGGCAAGTCGCTACTTGCCTATGGTGGGGTGCATGGCGGAGGATGTCTTCAAGGCGCTGGCCGACCCCACCCGTCGGCGCATTCTTGACGAACTGGTCGAACGGGACGGCCAGACCCTGTTCGAGATATGCGCGCGGCTGGTGAACAAGCACGGGCTGGGGATGTCCCGCCAGGCGATCAGCCAGCACCTCGCCGTACTCGAATCCGCGGGCCTGGTCGTGTCCCGACGCGAGGGCCGCTACAAGTTCCATGACCTGAACACCGAACCCCTTGAGCGCATCGCGACCCGGTGGCTCAGGCCCGACGCACCGGAGAGCACCCCATGAGGATCCATCTGACCAGCGTCTTCGTCGACGACCAGGAGAAGGCCCTGCGCTTCTACACCGATGTGCTGGGCTTCGTGAAGAAGCACGACGTTCCGCTGGGTGAGGGGTTCCGGTGGCTGACCGTGGTCTCACCGGAGGTTCCTGACGGTACCGAGCTGGTGCTGGAGCCCTCCGAGCACCCCGCGGTGCGGCCGTACAAGACGGCGCTGGTCGAGGACGGCATCCCGGCCACCGCCTTCGCCGTGGACGACGTACAGGCGGAGTTCGAGCGGCTGCGCGGGCTCGGGGTGCGCTTCACCCAGGAGCCGCTGGAGATGGGCCCGGTCACCACCGCGGTCCTGGACGACACCTGCGGCAACCTGATCCAGATCATGAACGGCGGCGAGTAGGGACCCCGCTCATGAACGGCGGCGAGCAGGGACTCTGCGCGGGGTCCGCTACCCGTCCGGTGGCCGTACTGGTTATATGGCCGCCATGGGATTCGTCGTGCCGGCCGACCGGCTTCTCGCGTTTGCGCTCATGTCGTTCCTGCTGATCGTGGTTCCCGGACCCAGTGTGCTGTTCGTGATCGGGCGGGCGCTGGCGCACGGGCGCCGCGCCGCGCTGACCACCGTCGTGGGGAACACGCTCGGAGCGTACGTGCTCGTCGTCGCCGTGGCACTCGGGGTGGGAACGGTCGTGGAGCGTTCGGTCCTCGCGTTCACCGCGCTGAAACTCGTGGGCGCCGCGTACCTGGTGTATCTCGGCGTCAAGGCGGTACGGCAACGCCGGTCGCTGCAGGCCGCGTTCGCCGGTGACGGGCCCGCGCACGGCGGTCTGCGCACATTGTGGGAGGGGTTCGCGGTCGGTGTGGCCAATCCCAAGACGATCGTGTTCTTCGCCGCCGTGCTGCCGCAGTTCGTGGACCGCGGCCAGGGCCATGTCGTGGTGCAGATGCTGCTGCTCGGGCTGGTCTTCAACCTCATCGCGGTGGCCTCGGACAGCGTGTGGGGGCTGGGCGCCGCCGCGGCGCGGAGCTGGTTCGCGCGTTCCCCGCGGCGGCTCGCCGCGGTCGGCGGGGCGGGCGGGCTCGCCATGATCGGACTGGGCGTCACGGTCGCCGCGACGGGCCGCAAGGACTGAGCCGCCGCGGGGATGTGTCCGGATCGGCGCTCACCGGGCCTGCCGGGGCGCTGAACAATGGGACTCCTGCCGGACGTGCCCCACCAGCAGCCGGCGCGCTGACGCCCCGTCATGCGGCGTCGCCAGCCGGCAGCGCAGGAGCGGCGTCGCCCACCGGCAGCGCAGGAGGAGACCCGCCATGCCCGACGCGAACGAGCAGCCGCACTCCGAGGCCTGGAAGACCGCGCTCACCGTGCTGCAGGAGGCCGTTCCGCCCGCCATCCCGCAGGGCGCGCACGTGATGACCGTACGGATCGAGTACCCGCCCGGCGACCCGGGTACTCCGCCGCACCGCCACTCCGGGCCGGCCTTCGGCTACGTACTGGAGGGCGAGATGCGCTTCGAGCTGGAGGGCGAACCGGAGCGGATCGTCCGCGCCGGGGAGACGTTCTGGGAGCCCGGCGGGGACGTCATCCACTACCAGGACGCCAACCACCGCACCGACTCGCGCCTGCGCTTCCTCGTCACCATGCTCTGCGTGCCGGAGAAGCCCATGCTCGTCCTGGTCGACGAGGACGAACTGAAGCGGCGCGCACACCTGCGCGCGCCCCGGCCGTCCTGACGCACGCAAGGAGTACCCGACGTGAAGATCGTGGTCATCGGAGGCACCGGCCTCGTCGGCAGCAAAGTGGTCGGCAAGCTGGGCGGCCGCGGGCACGAGGCGGTGGCCGCCTCGCCGGGCACGGGCGTCAACACCCTCACCGGGGAGGGCCTCACCGACGCGCTGGCCGGAGCCCAGGCGGTCGTGGACGTGTCCAACTCGCCCTCCTTCGAGGAGTCGGCGGTACTGGACTTCTTCACGACCTCCACCCGCAACCTGCTGGCCGCCGAGGAGGCGGCGGGCGTCGGACACCACCTGGCACTGTCGATCGTCGGCATCGAAGGCCTGCCCGACAACGGCTACTTCCGGGCGAAGGTGGCACAGGAGCAGCTGATCAAGCGGGGACCGGTGCCGTACTCGATCGTCCGGGCGACGCAGTTCTACGAGTTCGTCAAGGGCATCGCCGACTCCGCCACCGACGGTGACACCGTGCGCCTGCCGCACGTGCTCATCCAGCCCATGGCGGCCGACGACGTCGCCGAAGCGGTGGCCAGGACCGCCGTGGAGGCCCCGCTGAAGGGCACCGTCGAGGTGGCCGGGCCCCAGCAGTTCCGCTTCGATGCGCTCGTCGCCGACGCGCTGCGCGCATGGCACGACCCGCGCACGGTCGTCACCGACCCGCACGCCCCCTACTTCGGTTCGGAACTGTCGGAGCGCAGCCTCGTCCCCGACGACGGCCGCGCCGAACTCGCCGCGACCCGCTTCGACGACTGGCTGCGCTCCGCCTCCTGAAAGCCCCCGGCGTCACCGGCCGGACGCATCGGGCAGCGGGGCGTACTCCGGCTGCCACATGGCGTCCTGCACGGCCTGTACGGGGTCCTCGGGTACGACGGCGGCCACCCCGTCCTCGGCGGCCGCGCGGACCACCGCCACCGCGACCGTCGCCGAAGAGGCCCGCAGGTTCGCCACCTCCGGCAGCAGCGGGGCGCCCGGTTCGCCCGTCGTCACCTGCCCCGCGACGGCTTCGGCGGCGGCCCGCAGCATGCCGGGGGTGACGCGTGCGGCACGCGAGACGATGACGCCCAGACCGAGGCCGGGGTAGACGAGGGCGTTGTTAGCCTGCCCGATGACATGGCGCACGCCGCCGGCCTCCACGGGCTCGACCGGGACGCCGACCGCGGTGAGCGCCTTGCCGTCCGTCCAGGCCAGCAGGTCGGAGGGGAGCGCTTCGATCCGCTCGGTGGGGTTGGAGAGGGGGAGGACGACGGGCCGGTCGACGTGTTCCGCCATGGCCGTCACCACCTCGCGGGTGAAGGCGCCCCGGACGGTCGAGGTGCCCACCAGGATCGTCGGGCGGACGTTCCGTACGGTCGTCAGCAGGCCGATGTGGCCGTCGTCGGTCCAGCCGTCGGCCTCGGCGGCGGGGCGGGCGTAGCCGCGCTGGTAGTCGCGGAGGTCCGGCATGCCGTCCCGCAGCAGCCCCGGCTTGTCGACGAGCCAGAACCGCCGGGTCGCCGTGTCCTCGTCCAGGCCGTCGCGGACCATGGCCGCGCGCAGCTGGTCGGCGATGCCGACGCCCGCCGTGCCGGCGCCGAACACCACGACCCGCTGGTCGCGGAACGCGGCGCCGGTGACGTCCAGCGCGGACGACACCGCCGCGAGCGTGATGGCGCCGGTGCCCTGCATGTCGTCGTTGAACAGGCGGTGGCGCTCGCCGTAGGTCTCCAGGATGCGCCGGGCGTTGCCGGCCCCGAAGTCCTCGAAGTGCAGCAGGGCGTGCGGGTACAGCTCGGAGACGGTCCGCACGTAGTCGGCCACGAACCGGTCGTACCGCTCGCCCCGGACCCGGCTGTGCCGGACGCCGAGGTAGAGCGGGTCGTTGAGCAGCGTCTCGTTGTCGGTGCCGACGTCGAGCACCACCGGGAGGCAGCGTCCCGGATCGATGCCCGCCGCTGCCGTGTAGATCGCGAGCTTGCCTACCGAGATCTGGATGCCGTGCACGCCCCAGTCGCCGATGCCCAGGATCTGCTCGGCATCCGTCACCACGACCATGTCCACGTCGTCCGCCGACAGGTCCAGCGCCTCGAACGAACGGCGGATGTCCTGTGGACGGTCGATGGACAGGAACACCCCTCGCGGGCGCCGGTACTCATGGCTGTAATCCTTGATCGCCTGGCCCACCGTCGGGTCGTAGACGATGGGCAGCAGCTCTTCCAGGTGGTCCGTCAGCAACCGCTGGTAGAGCACCTCGTTGCGGTCGTGCAGCTGCTCCAGGTAGATGTTCGCGGCCAGGTCGGTGGGCTGCCGCCGCAACTGGTCGTACGCGCGCCGGGCCTGCTGGTCCAGGGTGAGCACGCCGTCCGGCAGCCGTCCCACCAGATCGTGCCGGTCACGCTCCTCCCGGGTGAAGGCCGTTCCGTGGTTGGTCAGGGGGTCGCTCATCACCCACGGCAGTCCGCCCACCCGTGCTCACCTCGCTCCCGACGCCCCCGCTCTCCGGTCCGTACGTCATCCCGTGGCTTCCGCTGCCCGGGCGCACTGCCCAGTATCACGCCGTGCGTACCGGGCCGCACGGCCGGCGGCGACTCGGAGCAAGCGTCTTAGCGTGCGCGAAACGCTCCGGTAACGGTGCCGGGGCGCGACAGCTCCTACGCTCGTACGCGGACCCTGTCGGCCTGCCTGGGAAGGTGCGCCCGTGGCCATCGGACCGCGTCCGCCCCGTGCGGGGCGACTGCACGCCGCCGTGGACGACGGCGTGGAGCTGCGCTACCACGTGGTGCACGGTTACCGCCGTGCCTACCGCTACGCGGGCCAGGGGCCCGCCCTCGTCCTCCTCCACGGCATCGGCGACTCCTCGGCGACCTGGGCGGGCGTCCTCCCGGCGCTGGCCCGGAACCACACGGTGATCGCCCCGGACCTGCTCGGCCACGGCGCCTCGGACAAGCCACGGGCCGACTACTCGGTGGCCGCCTACGCCAACGGCGTCCGCGACCTGCTGGGCGTGCTGGGCATCGACCGGGCGACCCTCATCGGACACTCGCTCGGGGGCGGGGTGGCCATGCAGTTCGCGTACCAGTTCCCGGAGCGCACCGAGCGTCTGGTGCTGGTCAGCGCGGGCGGCGTGGGGCGGGAGGTGACAGCCGTCCTGCGGATCGTGTCGATGCCGGTGGCGGCCGCACTGCTCGCGGTACTCGGCCTGCCGGGCATGCGCTGCCAGGCCCGGCTGGTCCTCGGGCTCCTCAAGGGCCTCGGCACGGACCTCGGCCAGGACGCGCGGGTCCTGGCGCGGCTGGTCGACGCGCTGCCGGACGCGGCCTCCCGCAACGCGTTCGTACGCAGCCTGCGGGCGGTGGTCGACTGGCGCGGCCAGGCCGTCACCATGCTGGACCGGTGCTACCTCGCCGAGGGCATGCCGACGCTCCTCCTGTGGGGGGCGCGGGACGGCGTGATACCCGTACGGCACGCCCAGCGCGCGCACGCCGCGATGCCCGGCAGCCGCCTGGAGGTCTTCGAGGACGCCGGGCACTTCCCCTTCACCGCGGACCCGGCCCGCTTCCTGGCCACGGTGGAGCACTTCCTCGCCACGACCCGGCCGGCCGACTGGAGCCCCGAACGGTGGCGCGAGCTGCTCAGAGCGGGCCGTCCCGGCAGCGCGGCGGGGCAGCCGGACGACGCCCGCAACCGCGCCGTCGAGCGCGAGCTCCAGAGCGAGAGCGAGCGCAGCGCCACGTGACCACCGGCCGCCGCCCTGTGCGCTTCAGGGGCGGCGCCAGCTGTCGTCCTGGAGGTGGGAGCCGGCCTGGGGCCCCATGCGCAGCATGCCGCCGTCGACGGCCCAGGACGCGCCCGTGACGTACGACGCGTCCGGCCCGGCGAGGAAAGCGATCACGGCGGCCACCTCGCGGGCGTCGCCCGGCCGGCCCAGCGGGACGCCGGGCCGGCTCTTGGCCATGACGTCCTCGTCCTCCTGGCCGGTCATCGGGGTGGCGATCTCGCCGGGCGCCACGGCGTTCACGGTGATGCCGTGCTCGGCCAGCTCCAGGGCCATGACCTGCGTCAGCAGGCCCAGGCCGCCCTTGGCCGCGCAGTACGGGGCCGCGCCGACCCGGGGCTGGTGCTCGTGCACGCTGGTGACGTTGACGATCCTGCCGCCGTCGCCCTGCTCGATCATGCGCCGGGCGGCGAGCTGGGAGCAGAGGAACGGGCCGGTGAGATCGGTGTCGACCACCTGCTGGAACGTCTCGTGGCCGATGTCCAGGAACGGCGTGGCGGTGCCGGTGCCGGCGTTGTTGACCAGGACGTCGAGCCTGCCCAGCCGCTCGGCGAGCCGGTCGACGGTCCCGGCGGCCGCGGGCAGGTCCGTGAGGTCCAGCTGCGCGATCTCCGCGGTCCGGCCCTTGGCGCGGACTTCCTCGGCCGTCGCCTCGGCGCCGGCCCGGTCGCTGTGCCAGGTGATGCCGATGTCCATGCCGTGTCCGGCGAGGCGTACGGCGGTGGCGCGACCGATGCCGGAGTCGGCGCCGGTGATCACGGCGACGGGGGTGGCGGGCCGGGCGGATGCCGGGTTCGTGGCCATGACGGTCCTCCTGATGCGGACGAAGGGTCTCTCTCGGGGGAGGGGGCTACCGGGAGCCGTCCCTCCCGTTCGCCGTCGACCGGACCTGTTCCTCCAGACGCTCCAGGCTCCGGTCCAGTGCGGTGTGCACCACCGCTTCGCCCGGGTCGTGGCTCTTCTCGAAGAACGACAGGTGAATGGTCACCTCGCTCGCCCCGCTGCCGATGCCGGACACCTGCAGCCACCCCGCGTAGCTGCCGTTCTCCCGGGTGCCCCACTCCACCCGCTGCTGGTCGGCCTCGGCCCGGAACAGGGCGGACGCGTCCTCCCCGGTACGGTCCTCGTGCACCGTCACCGCCGGGAGTTCCTCCTCCTGTACGTGCAGGTCGGCAGGCAGCCAGGCATCGAGCCGCGCCACATCGCCCACCTGCTCGAAGACCTGCTCGGGCAGCGCCTGCATCGTGCGCGCACGTTCGTACTCGGTCATGCCGCGCCTCTCCTTCTCGCTCGGTCCGGAACGCGTCCACGGGTTCCACGGATCCCCGCCGTCGACTCCTCCACGGAACGTCTGCCCCGTGCCGCGGCCCGGCGGCGGACGACCACCCATTTGTACGGCACGTCCCACTCGTCCGCTCACCGTCCGTGAAACGCCGTGGTCGTCCCGAGATGTGAGCGAATCGTCGGCAGGAATTTCCCCGCGGATTTTCATTGACCGGCCTTTGGCCGTCACAATCACTCAGCGACCATTCCCCGTTCTCCAGCGGACTCGGTCCTGCCCGCGTGCGGTGACGGCTGCCGCCGCCCGCGGATCCGGGAGCCGCCGGCACGGGATGGGCGCTTTCGTACGCACGACGGAACGATCTCCCTGTGAGGAGGCACGTAATTGGAAGGAAGGCTGGCCATGACGGCGGATGCGCGTGGCGAGGTCGAGGAGTTCATCCTGGGGGAGCGGTTCGCCTGCCTGGCGGGCCGTTCGGCCTGGCGCCGGGGCGGTATCACACACCGGCACTACGACCGGATGGGTACCGAGGAATCCGCCCGGCTGATGGCGCTCGACCTCGCGGAATTCGTCGGCGCGGCGGACTGGAGCGCCCGGACGTTCACCAGCTTCATCGCGACCTTCGAGGAACCTCGCGGAGTCGATGAGCTGCGCTTCGAAGAGCTTCTCTGGCAACAGCTCCAGCTGCTCCACGAACAGGACGCGGAAAGCCATCGCTGGGCCGAGGGCTATTCGTCCGATCCGCAGTCCGGCGAGTTCGCGTTCTCCGTGGCCGGCCATCCCTTCTTCGTGATAGGTCTGCACGAGACCCACCGCCGATGGGGCCGCCGGCCTCCCTTCCCGATGCTGGCCTTCAATTCCCACGAGCAGTTCGCCAGCATCAAGGGCGCCGGGATGTGGGACCGGCTCGCGGACAAGATACGCAAGCAGGACATCAAGCTGCAGGGCGATATCAATCCCAATCTGTACGAGTACGAGCAGCTTTCCGAGGCCCGCCGTTACTCCGGCCGTCCCAAGCCCGCCGACTGGCAGTGCCCCTTCACCGCCCGGGAGACCGGCCGCGGACGCGAGGAGGAACGCGAGCTGACGACCGTCTCGGGAGCCTGAGCGACCGCACGGCACGGTCACGCACGGCCACGGGCCGGCAGCCCGCCGTCCCGTGACCGTGCCCACCGCGTACGGCCGTGCCCACCGCGTACGGCCGTGCCCACGGCCTGTGTCACCGGCGCGCCGCTCCGCTGCCCCGACCGGGTGGCCTCGCCCCCTGAGCGGCCTGTCAGCTCCCGTCCGGACGCCCCCGCTGCCGACAATGCAGCGTGATCTTCGGTAACCGGCTCCGCAGGAGCGCCTCCGCACCCCGCCGCCGCCCCGGCCTCCGCCCCGTACTGGCCCTCCTCGGTGCCGCCTCCCTCGGCGCCGCCGCCCTGCCGCCCGCATCGGACGCCGCCGCGGTACCACCACCCGTCAGCAGGCCGGTGACCCCCGCCGAACAGCGCGTCAACGCCTACCTGAACAGCGTCCGGGACCGGCCGCAGGAGCTACGCGCTTTCATGAAGGCCCTCCCCAAGGGCGGCGACCTGCACAACCACCTCTCCGGCGCGGCCTCCACCGAACTGCTCGTCCGGCTCGCCGCAGAGGACGGCCTGTGCATCGACCGGCGCACCGACACCGCCGGCCCCGCGCCCTGCGGCCCGGGCACCCGGCCCGCCGCCGACACCCGCACCGACCCCGCCTTCCGGCAGCATCTGATCCGCGCCTGGTCGATGCAGGACTTCCCGCCCGGCGAATCCGGACACGACCACTTCTTCGCCGCCTTCGGCAAGTTCGGCGAGGTCACCTGGCGGCACACCGGGGAGCTGCTGGCGGACGTGACCGACACCGCCGCCGCGCACCACCAGTCGTACCTGGAGACCATGGTCACCCCGGCCGGCGGCGAAGCCCGCCGCCTGGCCGCCCGAGCCGGCTACGACGCCGACCTCTCCCGCATGCACGCCTCCCTGGTGGCCGACGGCAAGCTGGACCGCGCCGTACGCCACGCCCAGCAGGAGGCCGACAAGGCCACCGCCGACTTCCGCCGCACCGCACACTGCGACACCGACAAGCCCGCGCCCGGCTGCCACGTCACCTTCCGGTTCATCTCCCAGGCCACCCGCACCGCCCCGCCCGAGCAGGTCTTCACGCAGCTGGCGCTCGGCATGCGGCTGGCCGAACGCGACCACCGCTTCGTCGCGGTCAACCTCGTCGCCCCCGAGGACGACGAGACCGCCCTGCGCGACTACCGGCTCCACATGCGGATGCTGGACCACCTGCACGGCGTCTACCCGAAGGCCCACATCACCCTGCACGCCGGCGAACTCACCCCCGGCCTCGTCAAGCCCGCGGACCTGCGCTTCCACATCAGGGAAGCCGTGCACACCGGCCACGCCGAGCGCATCGGACACGGCGTGGACCTGGCACACGAGGACGGCGCGGAAGAACTGCTCCGCACCATGGCCCACCACGGCATCGCCCTGGAATCGCCGCTGACCAGCAACGCCCAGATCCTCGGCGTCACCGGCGACGACCACCCCTTCCCGCGCTACCGCCGGGCCGGCGTGCCCGTCACGCTCGCCACCGACGACCCCGGCATCTCCCGTACCGACATCAGCCACGAATACCAGCGCGCCGCCACCACCTACCGGCTGACCTACGCCGAGCTGAAGGACCTCGCCCGTACCTCCCTGGCGGAAGCCTTCCTGCCCGGCCCCGGCCCCCGGAACCGCGTGGCCGGCCACCCGGCCACCGGCCCCAAGGCACGGCTGCAGCACCGGCTGGAGGACGAGTTCACCCGTTTCGAGCAGCACGTACTGCGCAGGAACGGCTGACCCTGGAAGAGTGTGGCCGACGCCGGCCGCCGCGCGTACCCGCTCGCCTTCCGAAGTACCCCGGGAGCCCTCCATGCCCGTGTCCCCCGTCCCCCTGGAGCCCGTCCCCGGACCGCGCGGCCTGCCCCTGCTCGGCAACCTCCCGGCCTTCGGGAGAGACCCCCTGGGCTTCCTCGAACGGCTGCGGGACGACTTCGGGGACGCGGTGACCTGGTCCCTCGGGCCGAAACGCAGCCTGTTCCTCTTCCACCCCGCGCACATCGCGGAATTCCTGGCCGCCCGGGAACACGCCTTCGAGCTGCTGGAGGTCGGCTGGGCCTTGAAACAGCTCGTCGGCACCAGCGTCATCCTCAGCAAGGGCAGCGACTGGCGCCGCAAGCGCTCCCTGGTCCAGCCCACCGTCCGCCCGCGACAGGTCCGCGCCTACGCCTCGGACATGGTCGAGTGCGCGCGGACCGCGGCCGACGCATGGCAGGACGGTGACCGCATCGACCTGCGCGGCCAGATGAACCTGATCACCCAGCGCATCGTGCTGCGCACCCTCTTCGGCAACGACCTGGCGGAAGGCGAGCGGACCCGGGCGCTCAGCGCGGCCATGGCCGAGGCCGAACACGGCATCGGTGCCGAGCTGCGCAACATGAGCCTCTTCTTGCCGGGCTGGGCCCCCACCCCGAGCCGGCGCCGCTTCCTGCGGGCCGTCGCCACCATCGACGCCGAAGTGCACCGCCTCATCCGCGCCCGGCAGCGGCACGGCGACACCGAGGAACGCCACGACCTGCTCAGCAGGCTCCTCGCCGCCCGCGACGAAGAAGGCCGCCCGCTGACCGCCAAAGAGGTCCGCGACGAGGCCACCACCCTGTGGGCCGCCGGACACGAAACCACCTCGACCGCCCTGACCTGGACCTTCTACCTGCTGTCAGGCGCGCCGGAGGTCCGCGAACGGCTGACCGCGGAACTCGCCCAGGTCCTCGCCGGCCGTCCGCCCACCATCGACGACTACGACAACCTCCGCTGGACCCGGCAGATCATCAAGGAGTCCCTCCGGCTCTACCCGCCCGGCTGGATCATCCCCGCCGTCGCCCGCGACGGCGCCACCCTCGCCGGCATCCGCATCCCGCCCGGCACCGTCGTCTGGTGCAGCCAGTGGACCACCCACCGCGATCCCCGCTGGTTCCCCGAGCCCACCCGGTTCCGCCCCGAACGCTGGGACCCCGACGCGCCCGACCCCGTACCGGACCACGCCTGGTACCCCTTCGGCGGCGGCCAGCGCACCTGCCTCGGCGCCCGCTTCGCCCAGGTCGAAGCCGCCCTGCTGCTCGCCACCCTCGCCCAGCGCTGCCACCTCGACGTCGCCCCCGCCGACCCGGCCCCGCGCGTCGGCCTGCTCCTCCAGCCCACCACGCTCCAGGCCACCGTGCGGTGCGCCTAGCCGGTCCGCGGCCCCGCGGCAGGCCCGTGCATCCGCAGACCCCGCGGCAGGCCGTGCAGGGGCTCGGAAGGGCTCACCACCGCTTGCCGGTCAGCACGCCGATCGTCACCAGGGCCAGCACCACCCACGCGAACCAGAGCCAGCCGCTGCTGCCCAGCGCCACCGTGTACGCCGTGGCCAGGACCAGCCCGCCCACCGTGCACCCCGCCATTGCCTTAGCCGATCCGGGCATCGTGGACCCTCCTCACGGCGGCCCGCACGCGGATATGCCACGGGCCGCGGCCTTGGGGACATGTTCCCCGGCCGCGGCCCGTACCGCCAGCTCTCACCGCCCTCGCCCGGTGTCCGGACCAGGCGGCTCTCAGCCCTGGCTGCCCTGGCTTCGCGCGTTCAGCGACGCGAGATAGGCGTTGTACGCCGCCAGCTCCTTGTCGCCGTCCCGGTCGGCGGCCCGGTCCTTCCGCACCGACTGCCGCTTCTCCGTCGTGTACCACTGGAAGACCAGCGCGATCAGCACCAGCACCGACGGGATCTCACTGAACGCCCAGGCGATACCGCCCGCCGCCTGCTGGTCCGACAGCGCGTCGACCCCCAGCGAGGCCGGCGGGTTCGCGAACGTCTTCACCATCGTCTCCGACGCCATCATCAGCGCGATGCCGAAGAACGCGTGGAACGGCATGCCCGCGAACAGCTCCAGCATCCGCATCACGTAACCGGGACGGTGCGGACCCGGGTCCACCCCCATGATCGGCCAGAAGAAGACCAGGCCGACGGCCAGGAAGTGCACCATCATCGCGATGTGTCCGGCCCGCGACTCCATGAGGAAGTCGAACAGCGGCGTGAAGTAGAGCACGTACAGGCTCGCGATGAACAGCGGGATCGTGAACACCGGATGCGTGATGATCCGCATGTACCGGCTGTGCAGCAGCGCCACCAGCAGCTCGCGCGGGCCCTTACGGCCCCGGCCCGCGGTCGGCAGCGCCCGCAGGGTCAGCGTCACCGGCGCGCCGAGCAGCAGCAGGATCGGCGACAGCATGCTGATCACCATGTGCTGCACCATGTGGACGCTGAAGATGACCATGCCGTAGTCGTTGAGCTTCGTGCACATCACCAGCGCGACGGTCAGCACGCCCACGGCCCAGGCCACGGTCCGGCTCACCGGCCAGCTGTCACCGCGCCGCCGCAGCCGCAGTACGGCCCAGCCGTACAGCGCCAGCCCCAGCAGGCACCCGACGAGGAAGAAGGCGTCGCCGCCGAACTCCAGCCCGCGCCCCAGCGTGAACGGCGGCAGATCCATCATCATGCCGTGCCCGCTGTGATCCATCCGCTCGCTCCTGATTCGCACCAATGCTCCGTGACCAGCCTAGAGCGGCCCCCGGCACGGACCACGGCCGGGGGCCGCCCGTACGCCGCACAACTACTCGCCCGGGCGAGCCGGGGAAGCCGCGGAGGAGCGGCCGGAGATACGGGGCGCGGGCCGGAAACACGGAGGAGCTGCCGGGCCTAGAGGACGGTCTCCGCTTCCGCGTACCGGTCGCCCGGGACGGTCTTCAGCGTCTCGACGGCCTCGGCCAGCGGCACCAGCGTGATGTCCGTGCCGCGCAGCGCCGTCATCATCCCGAAGTCGCCGCGGTGCGCCGCCTCCACCGCGTGCCACCCGAAGCGGGTCGCGAGCACACGGTCGTACGCGGTCGGCGTACCGCCGCGCTGCACATGGCCCAGGATCACCGCACGGGCCTCCTTGCCGAGCCGGCCCTCCAGCTCGTCGGCCAGCTGCCGGGCGACGCCGGCGAAGCGCTCGTGCCCGTACACGTCCTTGCCGCCGACCTCGAAGTCCATCGAGCCGGCGCGCGGCTTCGCACCCTCCGCCACGACGACGATCGCGAACTTCTTGCCCGCGTCGAAGCGTGCCGCGACCCGCTGCGTCAGCTCCTCGATGTCGAAGGGCCGCTCGGGCACGACGATGGCGTGCGCACCGGCCGCCATGCCGGAGTGCAGCGCGATCCACCCGGTGTGCCGGCCCATGACCTCGACGATCAGCACCCGCTGATGCGACTCGGCGGTGGTCTTGAGGCGGTCCAGCGCCTCGGTCGCCACGCCCACCGCCGTGTCGAACCCGAAGGTCAGGTCGGTCGACGCGATGTCGTTGTCGATCGTCTTCGGTACGCCGACGATCGGCAGCCCGGCGTCCGACAGCAGCCGCGCCGCCTTGAGCGTGCCCTCGCCGCCGATCGGGATGATGGCGTCGAGGCCGAGGTCGGCGACGTGGCCGCGGGCCCGCTCGACACCGTCCCGCAGATGGGCCGGCTGGACGCGGGAAGAGCCGAGGATGGTGCCGCCACGGGCCAGGATGCCGCCTACCGCGTCCAGGTCGAGCTTGCGGTAGTCGCACTCCAGCAGGCCGCGCCAGCCGTCGACGAAGCCGATGACGTCGTCGCCGTGGTCGGCGACGGCGCGGTGCACGACGGAGCGGATGACGGCGTTCAGACCGGGGCAGTCGCCTCCGGAGGTGAGTACACCAATACGCATTGCTCGTAGAAACCCTCTGCGATTCAACCGGATGCCCGGACCCCGTCGTCCGGTTGGATGCGCACACCCTACAAGCGCGGCGCACCCCTCCGTAGCGCCTGCCCGCACTACGGGAAAGCGGCCCCTCACATGCGCCGATCCCGGCCACACCTGAGCGCCTCAGGTCTTCCCACACGCCCCACCCGGGCACGCCGAACCCCCCTTGCCCGTTGATATGGCAAGGGGGGCCGCGTGCCGAAACGTTGTCCCGTAAGCGTCCTACGCCGGCTGCGTCGCCGCCGCGATCCGCTCCTGGCGCAGCGCCTCGTACCAGTGGTCGTTCACCGGCGGCAGCGCGTTCACGTCCAGCGCCAGCTTGATCAGCAGGTCGGCGATGTGCGGATTACGGGCCATCACCGGGCCGTGCATGTACGTACCGAAGACCGTGTCGTTCCACGCGCCCTCGTAGCCGTCACCCACGCCGTTGCCGTTGCCGAACCGTACCTTCGCGAACGGCCGGGCGGTCTGGCCGAGGTGCGTGACGCCCTGGTGGTTCTCGAAGCCGGTCAGCGGCGGGAGGTTGAGCTGCGGGTCGATGTCGGCCAGTACGTCGCCGACGCACCGCTCGCCCTCGCCGCGGGTGCTCACCACGTCCAGCAGCCCGAGGCCCTGCTCGCGCTCGCCCAGGTCGTTGATGAACTCGTGGCCCAGGATCTGGTACCCGGCGCAGACCGAGAAGACGATCGCGCCGTTGGCGACCGCCCGGTTCAGGCCGCCGTCCCGGCGCAGCCGCTCGGCCGCCAGCCGCTGCGGCCGGTCCTCGCCGCCGCCGATCAGGTAGATGTCGCCCGAGGTGGGGATCTGCTGGTCGGAGCGGACGTCCAGGCGCTGGACGTCCAGCCGGCGCTGCCGCGCCCGGCGCTCCACCACCAGTGCGTTGCCCTGGTCCCCGTACGTGCTCAGCAGGTCCGGGTAGATCCACACCAGACGCAGGCTGTTCTCACTCATGCTTGCTCGTCCTTGTCCGTTGCGGATCCGGTCAGTTGCCCACGCGGCGGCGCAGGTCCTGGAAGGCGGTGTAGTTCGCGATGACCTCGATACGGCCGGGCGGTGCCTGCCGTACGGCCTCGTCGACGTTCTCGCACACCTGGAAGTCCAGGCCCGCGACCTCCAGCCGGACGGCCAGGTCCAGCTTGCGGTCGCCGATCACGAAGATCGGGTGGCCGGCGAGCCGGGTGTAGTCGACGTCCCAGAGCCAGGAGGTGTCCGTGCCGTCGGCGCCGCGGGCGTTGACGGACAGGATCACCGGGGTGGGCGGCGGGTCGATCAGCGAGAACGTCTCCAGCCAGCCGGCCGGGTTCTTCGCCAGCAGCAGCCGCAGTTCGCGCTGAATGAAGGAGACCACGTCGTACCGGCCGGCGACGGCCTGGACGGAGTACATCCGCTCCAGGGCGACCTGCGGGGGCACACCGAACGCGGCGGCCACTGCGGCCGAGGTCGTGGCGTTGGCCTTGTTGGCACGCCCTGGCAGCTGGAGCTTGATCGGCCAGGCGGAGCCGTGCGGGTCCAGGACGTGGTCGCCGGAGAGCGCCCAGCTCGGCGTCGGGCGGCGGAAGCCGCACTCGCCGCAGAACCAGTCGTCGCCGGGGCGCTGCATCACGCCGCCGCAGGACGGGCAGGACCAGGCGTCGTCCTTCCACTCCTGGCCGGCGGCGACCCAGACGACGTTGGCGGACGAGGAGGCGGCCCAGACGATCAGCGGGTCGTCGGCGTTGGCGACGACGAGCGCCTTGGAACCCGCCAGGCCCTCGCGCCACTTCTCCGCCAGCATGCGGGTCTCGGCGGCGCGGTCGAGCTGGTCACGCGAAAGGTTGAGCAGCGCGATGGCCTTGGGGGTGACGTCCCGGGCGACGCCCGCGAGGTACTTCTCGTCGACCTCGATGACGCCGTACTTCGCGTCCGAACCCCCGGCGAGCGCCGAGGTGATGCCGGCCGGCATGTTCGCGCCGAGTGCGTTGGAGACCACGGGACCGCTGGCCCGCAGCGCCTCCGCGATCAGCCGCGTGGTGGTGGTCTTGCCGTTGGTCGCGGACACCAGGACCACGTCCAGGTGGGTCGCGAGCCGGGCCAGCAGGTCGGGGTCGAGCCTGAGGGCGACCTTGCCACCGATCACCGAGCCGCTGCCGCGGCCCACCGCGCGCGACGCCGCCGCCGCGGCCCTGCCCGCCGTCACGGCCAGCCTGGCCCGCGGCGACAGCGGGTCCGTGTTGCCTGCCATCGTTCTGGTTCCTCCTTGCATCCGGCGCCCTCATGCCCCCTGGGGCCGCCGGTGGAACGCCCCTCCGTACCGGCCCGGCCGGCCGGGAGGCTGTGGTTGGGGATCAGCCTATCGATTTCCACGCCGGAGCCCGAACCAGACCACCCGTGGGGAAGTGTGAAGGTTACCGGCGCGGCAGTGTTCCGGACGGGGCGGCGTGCCCGTCGGCCGGGACCGGAACGCCGCTGGTCGTCGGCCGGAACGTACCCTTTCCGTCATGCGAAACCGCTCCCTCCCCGGCAGTTCCGGCCGCGTCCGTCCCATGCGGCTGCTCGGCGATCCGACCCTGCACGCTCCGTGCGAGGAGGTCACCGACTTCGGGCCGGCGCTGGCGCGGCTGGTGGAGGACATGTTCGCGACGATGTACGCGGCCCGCGGGGTCGGCCTCGCCGCGAATCAGATCGGCGTGGACCGGCGGGTGTTCGTGTACGACTGCCCGGACGACGAGGACGTCCGTCACCTGGGGCACGTCATCAATCCGCGGCTGGTGTCGGTGGGCGGCGAGCTCGTCCGCGGCCCCGAGGGGTGCCTGTCGCTGCCCGGCATCGAGGCGGGTACGCCGCGCCACGACGAGGCGGTGGTCGAGGGCGTCACGCTGGACGGGGAGCCCTGCCGGATCGCCGGTACCGGTTTCTTCGCCCGCTGCCTGCAGCACGAGTGCGACCATCTGGACGGCGGGCTCTACGTCGATCACCTCACCGGCCTGCGCCGCCGCCGCGCACTGCGGGCGGCGGCCAAGGCGCCGTGGGCTCCGGGGCGCGCGTAGCACGGATTTTGGGCGGGTCGGGCAACCTCCTGGGCGGGTCGGGCACCACGTCAGCTGCTGGAGCGTTCCCGGTACGAGGGGGGCTCGAGAGCCGAAACGTCACCTCCGGGGCCGGCCCGGCCCCGCCCTAGGTCGTTTCTGATGGCTCTTGATCGGCTGTCGGGGAGATCATCCGCGCAACGCGAATTGCCTTGTGAGGCGCCTGCCACCCAGCCGGCCACACCCATGACAGCCATCGGATAGGTTCAAGAGCCGCCAGAAGGGCTCTAGAACCCGGGCCCGCCCGGCCGGTCGCCCGCTGCCGCGAGCCGGCCCCACAAGAGGTCCGCGAGATGCTGTACCAATTGCGCTCGCGAACACGGCTGCTCCCGTAGCCACCAGTCGCCGGCCGCGTGCATCATCCCGACGATGCCGTGGCCCCAGACCCGCGCCAGCTCGCCGCCGGCCGGGCCGAGGTCCACCCGCTCGGCGATGACCTGCGCCAGCTCCTCGCCGAGGCGGCGCAGCAGGGGAGCGGAGTGCCGGCCGACGTCGAAGCCGCGGTCGGCGGTCTGGCCCTCGTCGGACGGATGCATCAGGAAGCGGTAGACCTGCGGCCGGGCCTCGATCGCCGCGAGGTAGGTGTCGAGCGTGGCCTCGACCCGGTCCCTCCGTGGTACGGGGGAGTCCAGCGCGGCTCGCAGACCGGCGAGGAGGGCGTCGGTGTGGCGTACGGCGAGTGCGCGGTAGAGGCCGCCCTTGTCGCCGAAGTGCCGGTAGAGGATCGGCTTGGTGATCCCGGCCTCGGCCGCGATCGCGTTCATCGACGCCTCCGGGCCGTCGCGGAGGACCACCCGGTCCGCGGCCTCCAGCAGCTCGCGTCGTCGGCGCTCACTGGCCGTACGGCGGCTCTCCTGTGTCATTTCCATCGTCCGGCTCCCCGCCCTGGTGAATTCGTGCTGTTCGCGCAACGTAACACCCTGCCATCGGACGGGAGATATCGGTCGTTGAGGTTGACATCCCTTACTCGTGAGTAACAGACTGCTGTTACCGCAAGTAACGCACTGCTGGAGGGGTCATGGCCGAGTTCACCATGGAGCTCAACGACGAGCAGAAGGAAGTCCGGGACTGGATCCACGGGTTCGCCGCGGACGTCATGCGCCCCGCAGCCGCCGAGTGGGACGAGCGCGAGGAGACCCCCTGGCCCGTCATCCAGGAAGCGGCCAAGATCGGAATCTACTCCCTCGACTTCTACGCCCAGCAGTACTTCGACCCCACCGGCCTCGGCATTCCCATGGCCATGGAGGAGCTGTTCTGGGGCGACGCGGGCATCGCCCTGTCGATCGTCGGCACCGGCCTGGCCGCCGTCGGCGTCCTCGCCAACGGCACCGAGGAGCAGATCGGCACCTGGATCCCGCAGATGTACGGCGACGTCAACGACGTGAAGGTCGCCGCCTTCTGCTCCTCCGAGCCCGACGCCGGCTCCGACGTCGCCTCGATGCGCACCCGCGCCGTCTACGACGAGGCCAAGGACGAGTGGGTGCTCAACGGCACCAAGACCTGGGCCACCAACGGCGGCATCGCCAACGTCCACGTCGTCGTCGCGGTCGTCGACCCCGAGCTCGGCTCCAAGGGCCACGCCTCCTTCATCATCCCGCCGGACACCCCGGGCCTCTCCCAGGGCCAGAAGTTCCAGAAGCACGGCATCCGCGCCTCGCACACCGCCGAGGTCGTGCTCGACAACGTACGCATCCCCGGCAGCTGCCTGCTCGGCGGCAAGGACAAGCTGGACGAGCGGCTGGCCCGCGCCCGGGAGCGTGCGAAGAGCGGCGGCGAGCGCGTGAAGAACGCCGCGATGGCCACCTTCGAGGCCTCCCGCCCGGCGGTCGGCGCGATGGCCGTCGGCACCGCCCGCGCCGCGTACGAGGAGGCCCTCGAATACGCGAAGACCCGCGAGCAGTTCGGCCGCCCGATCATCGACAACCAGGGCGTCGCCTTCCAGCTCGCCGACATGCGGACGTCGATCGACGCGGCCCGGCTGCTGGTCTGGCGCGCCTCCTGGATGGCGGTGAACGGCAAGCCCTTCACCGCCGCCGAGGGTTCCCAGTCCAAGCTCTTCGCGAGTGAGACCGCCAAGAAGGTCACCGCCCAGGCCATCCAGATCCTCGGCGGCAACGGCTTCACCCGCGAGTACCCGGTCGAGCGCATGCACCGCGACGCCGCGATCTACACGATCTTCGAGGGCACGAGCGAGATCCAGCGACTGGTGATCGCACGGACGCTGGCGGGGATGCCGATCCGGTAACGGACTGCTGCAGCAGAGTACGCGTAGAGCACACAACGAGAAGGGCCCCGGCCTTGACAGGTCTGGGCCCTTTCGTGGCCTACTCCGCGTGTTCCGCCTTCAGGAGTGCCAGGTATGCGGCGGCGGACTCGGCTTCGGCTGCTCCGATGCGCCGGTAGATACCGATGGCCTGGTGGAGCTCGTCCATCGCTGCCGCGCGGTCGCCGGTGTGGACCAGGCAACGGGCCGACCCTTCCAAGGCTCGGGCTTCTTCCAGCGGACTGTGTATCTCCCGGGCCAGTCTCAAGGCCTGTCGATGTCGCATACGCCCTGCTCGGGGCTCTCCGGACACAGCGGAGAACGTCCCCAGGCTGTTCATCACCTCGGCCAGGCCGAGCCGGTCACCGAGGTCCTCAAACAGCCCTCGGGCCTGCTGCAGAAGATCAGCCGCCGCACCATAGTCGCCGGTCAGGTACCGTACGACGCCGAGATCACGAAGAGCGTCGGCCAGGCCGAGTCGGCTTCCGAGGTCCTGGTACAGGCCCCGGGCCTGCTGCAGGAGATCGGCCGCCGCCCCGTAGTCGTCGGTCAGATACCGCACGATGCCGAGATCGTTGAGGGTGTCGGCCAGGCCGAGCTGGTCACCGAGGTCCTGGAACAGACTCCGGGCCTGTTGCAGAAGGTCGGCCGCTGCCGCGTAGTCGCCGGTCAGGTAACGGACGATGCCGAGATCGCGGAGGGTGTAGCCCAGGCCGAGCCGGCCCTCCTGGCCCTGGTACAGGCCCCGGGCCTGTTGCAGAAGGTCGGCCGCCGCCGCGTAGTCACCGGTCAATCGCCTCACGGTACCGAGATCGCGGAGGGTGTCGGCCAGGCCGAGCCGGTCACCGAGGTCCCGGTACAGAGCCCCGGCCTGTCGCAGAAGGTCGGCCGCCTTCTCGTAGTCGTCGGTCAGACGCCGCACGATGCCGAGATCACGGAGTGCGTTGGCCAGGCTGTGTCGGTCGCGGTGGTGGCGAGCGGTGGTGGCGGCGTGCTGATGGAGGGTGGCGGCCTGAGGCCAGGGGCCTTCGTGTCGGAGGAAGGAGGCCATGGCCGCGGTCAGGTGGATCCGGCGTGTGGCTTGATCGGGGGCCAGGGTGTCGAGGCAGGCGAGCAGATTGGTGCGTTCGGTACGCATCCACTCCAGGGCGCTAGCTCGTCCGGGAAGGGGCGGGATGGCCACTGGTGCGCGGGTGGCGGGTGGGGCATGACGGGTAGTGCGGCTCAAGTGACGGTCGGCGGCCTGGGCGGTGTGCTGGTAGTAGTCCAGGAGTTGGCTCAGGGACCGGGCACGGTCGTCGGCGGGGTCGGTGTCGGTGCTGAGGGCGCGTGCGTAGGCGCGCAGGAGGTCGTGTGGCTGGTAGCGGCCGGGAGCGGCCTCGTCGAGGAGGTGGTGGGTGTAGAGGGCTTCCAGGTGGTGGCGGGTCTCGGAGAGGGGCGTGTTGCCGAGAGCGGCTGCGGCGTAGATATCGATGTCGGGGCCGGGGTGGAGGCCGATGCGGCGGAAGAGCCGCTGCTGGCCGGGGGTGAGGTCGTGGTAGGAGAGGGTGAAGGCGGTATAGACCGCACGGTCACCGCCGGCGAGTTCGCCCAGGCGGTCCCGGGTGGCGGCGAACTCGGTGGCGAACTCGGCAATGGACCACTTGTGTTTCGAGCGGAGGCGTCCGGCGAGCAGGGCGATGGCCAGCGGCAGGTACCCGCACAGTCGCACCGTCTCGTCCACCGCTTCCCTCTCGCTGCCTGTCGGGACGCGGTGGGCCAGGCGGGTGAACAGGGCTGCGGCGTCGCCGGGTTCGAGGGAGTCCAGGGACAGGGGGTGGGCGCCGTCCAGGGCGATCAGACGGGTGCGGCTGGTGACCAGCGTCAGACTGCCGGGGCTGCTGGGCAGAAGCGGGGTGATCTGGGCATGCCCGGCGGCGTCGTCGAGGACCAGCAGCACCTTCTTGCCGGTGAGGCGGTCGCGCCACAGAGCGGAGCGCCCCTCCAGGGTCGCGGGAAGGTTGCGGGGGTCGATGCCCAGGTCGGTCAGCAGCATGGCCAGGACGTCGATGGGCTCGGCGGGGGTCTGGCCAGGGGTGTGAGCGTGCAGGTCGTGGAAGAACTGCCCGTCCGGGAACCGGTCGGCGAGCCGGTGTGCGGCGTGAGTGACCAGGGCGGTCTTGCCGATGCCCGGCATCCCGTCCACAGTGTGGATGTTCACCACCCGTCCCGGCGCCGCCGCGACCAGCAGATACTCCAGTTCCCTCACTCGGCCGGTGTAGCCTGCGACATCGGGGGGCAGGCCGTGCGTGACCACCGGGCGATCAGGGGCCGGTGCCTCCACCACGGTGCTCTGACTGATGTCCCTCCCGGCTGTCAGTGATGTTCCGCCGGACTGCCACAGGCCTTGCTTCACGTACGCAGCGGGCAGCACGCCTGGGGTGGTCAGGCTTTTGGGGGCGAGGCGTTGCCCTGGTGGTAATCGCGTCCGACTTGGATGCCCGAGCCACCCCGGACGGTCTGGTGCTGGATGACGGAGTAGACCCGATCGCGCTCCGACGGAGCAAGGGTGGGAGTGAGCCGGTCGTCCAGTAGCCGCCGCACCTCATCGGCCGCGTGCGGATCCTGTTGCAGCAGTTTCTGCAACTGCACCCGCCACATTCCCTCCAGGGCCTGTTCGGTGTCGGCATCCTCAGCCTCGCGAGCCTGGAGGACCTGCCCACGCAGCACTTCCAAGTCGCGGCCGATCTCCTCGGCCCGCTCCGGGTGCACCCGCCGCCACAAGGCCACCACACCGTCCCGGACCTGCTTCCACGCATCGGTCGCCATCGCTCCCACCAGCGCCGACCCCGCGGCCATCGTCAGAGGATCCATCCCTACCCTCACGGCATTTCCGGGGAATTCCACGGCAAATTTTATGCCCGCCCACTTAGACGGGCCATCAGCCGCATGGCATCGAACAGTGATCGAACGGCCCGGCCTCTCCCGCTGATCGGGCTGACTCACTGCCTGGGTTCCCTTGGTGTTGCCGAGGCACGATCCGACCGTGCTCCGGCTATGCGGGATGAGGCGAAGCAGGTCGCCATCACTCAGGCGAGCCGTGATCGGACTGCTGTCCTGCAGGAGATGGGGCGGTGTCTCCCGGGCTCGTCATCGCCCTTCCTCGCTGCGGAGGGGCCGAGTTCTCGAGTGCTTCAGACGCGGTTGCCCCCGAGGTCGTGCCTCACGGAGTGCTCCGCCGACCGTTGCTCAGGGGGCGGCGCCGGGTCGGCTGCCTGCAGCCGCAGCAGGGACCGGGCAGACCCGTGGGCCACGCAGATGTTGCTGTCCGATCGGGGGGTGCCGCGTCGATTTGTTCGCCCGCGACGCCGTACCCCTCGTCCCCGCACGCCGACAGGACCGCCCGCGCGACGGCAATCTTGGGTTTCTTCTGCAAAGCCGGGCCCGGGCCTGGACGGCGCTGCGAAGTTCGGGGAAACAGGTCTCCCATACGTGCAGGATCTAGGCCGGGCCCAGCCGCTCGGCCACAGCTGCCGCAGCCGGTGCCGGCTGAACAGCCGTGCCTGGTCGGCGGCCGAGCCTTCAGCAGGAGTTTGCGGTACAGCAGCGTGCAGTACCAGGGCTCGGAGACGTTGATACGCGCCGGCAGTTTCCGGTCGGTGAGGTGGGCGGGGACGTCTACCGGGCCGGCGTCGGGGCCGCGCAGTGCCGCAAGGTCGGGCACGACCTCGAAGCCGTGGAACAGCAGCCAGTCGCCGGTCTGCGGGTCGGTGAGAGCCCCGGCGATGTCGGGTGCCACCTTTCCCCGCCGTACCGCTTCCTGGATCACCTCGTGCTGCTGCGCGCGGTCCCGGGCGACGGCGCCGAAGTCCGGGGCTTCCTGGAAACCGGCCTCCTCCTGGAAACCGGCGGCCCCGCCGAAAACCGGGACCGCGTCGAACTCCTCGTCGGCAAAGTCTGGTGTGTCAGGGATTGTTGGCATCGCTCACGTCTTTCGGGCACGGCGGGTCCGGTACGGGGACGTACACGGAGTGCGGCGCGGTGATCACCGTGACTGCCCTGCGGTCCTCGTCCTGAGACCGCTCTTGACGCCTGCCGCGACGCGCTCTACTTTCGTCTTCCATAAAGCAAAACAATATTTCCGTGATGCGGAAACAGCGAGTTCCGGGCCTTGGGCCGGAGCGTGTCCGCGTCCCGACAGGCCGATGACGACGCAGGAGTACTCGATGCCTCGTATGACCGCCGCGCGTGCGGCAGTGGAGATCCTCAAGCGCGAGGGCGTGACGAACGCCTTCGGCGTGCCGGGTGCGGCGATCAACCCCTTCTACGCGGCCATGAAGGCCGGCGGCGGCATCCAGCACACGCTCGCCCGCCACGTCGAGGGCGCGTCCCACATGGCCGAGGGGTACACCCGTACGAACCCCGGCAACATCGGTGTCTGCATCGGTACGTCAGGGCCTGCCGGTACCGACATGATCACCGGCCTCTACTCCGCGATCGGTGACTCGATCCCGATCCTGTGCATCACCGGCCAGGCGCCGACCCATGTGATCCACAAGGAGGACTTCCAGGCCGTCGACATCGCCTCGATCGCCAAGCCGGTCACCAAGGCCGCGACCACGGTCCTGGAGGCCGCCCAGGTCCCCGGCGTCTTCCAGCAGGCCTTCCACCTGATGCGCTCCGGGCGGCCCGGCCCGGTCCTGATCGACCTGCCGATCGACGTCCAGCAGACGGAGATCGAGTTCGACCCCGAGACGTACGAGCCGCTGCCCGTCTACAAGCCCGCCGCGACCCGCGCCCAGATCGAGAAGGCCCTCTCGATGCTGAACGAGGCCGAGCGCCCCGTGCTGATCGCGGGCGGCGGCGTCATCAACGCCGACGCCTCCGACCTGTTCGTCGAGTTCGCCGAGCTGACCGGCATCCCGGTCATCCCGACGCTGATGGGCTGGGGTGTCCTCCCCGACGACCACGAGCTCAACGCCGGCATGGTGGGTCTGCAGACCTCGCACCGCTACGGCAACGAGAACTTCCTCGCGTCCGACTTCGTCCTCGGCATCGGCAACCGCTGGGCCAACCGCCACACCGGTTACAAGATGGACGTGTACCGCAAGGGCCGGAAGTTCATCCACGTCGACGTCGAGCCCACCCAGATCGGCAAGATCTTCGCCCCCGACTACGGCATCGCCTCCGACGCCAAGGCGGCGCTGGAGCTCTTCGTCGAGGTGGCGAAGGAGATGAAGGCCGCGGGCAAGCTGCCGGACCGCGGCGAGTGGGCCGCCTCCACCCAGGAGCGCAAGGCCACGCTGCAGCGCCGTACCCACTTCGACGACATCCCGATGAAGCCGCAGCGGGTCTACGAGGAGATGAACAAGGCGTTCGGGCCCGAGACCCGGTACGTCACCACCATCGGCCTCTCCCAGATCGCCGGCGCGCAGATGCTGCACGTCTACAAGCCGCGCCACTGGATCAACTGCGGCCAGGCGGGCCCGCTGGGCTGGACCGTCCCCGCCGCGCTCGGTGTCGCCACCGCCGACCCGGACGCGCAGGTCGTCGCGCTCTCCGGCGACTACGACTTCCAGTTCATGATCGAGGAGCTGGCGGTCGGCGCCCAGCACCGCATCCCGTACGTCCACGTCCTCGTCAACAACTCCTACCTGGGCCTGATCCGTCAGGCGCAGCTCGGCCTGGACATCAACTTCCAGGTCAACCTGGAGTTCGAGAACATCAACTCGCCGGAGCTGGGCATCTACGGCGTGGACCACGTCAAGGTCGCCGAGGGCCTGGGCTGCAAGGCGATCCGGGTCACCGACCCGAACGAGCTGGGCGCCGCCTTCGAGCAGGCCAAGAAGCTCGCCGCCGAGCACCGCGTGCCGGTCGTCGTCGAGGCGATCCTGGAGCGGATCACCAACATCTCGATGAGCACGACGGCCGACATCAGCGACGTCAAGGAGTTCGAGGAGCTGGCCACCGAGCCGTGGCACGCGCCGAGCGCGATCGCGCCGCTCAAGAGCTGACGGCAGCGGGCCTCCCGCCGCACCCGTGGGCGGGAGGCCCGCGCCCGTACGCCTCCGTACCGTTCAGACCGGAAGGAACCCACCCCTCATGGGCTTCACCGACACCCGTTTCACCGTCAACATCTCGATCCTCTTCACCGAGCTGCCGCTGCTGGAGCGGCCCGCCGCGGCGGCCGCCGCCGGGTTCTCCGCGGTCGAGCTGTGGTGGCCGTGGGTCGACGCTCCCGTACCCGAGCAGTCCGAGCTGGACGCGCTGCGGGACGCGCTCAACGACGCCGGCACCCGGCTGACCGGCCTCAACTTCTACGCCGGGCAGCTGCCCGGCCCGGACCGCGGCGCGCTGTCGGTCCCCGGCGAGGAGTCGGACAAGTTCCGCGCGAACATCGACGTCGCCGTCGAGTTCGCCCGCACGATGGGCTGCAAGTCGCTCAACGCGCTCTACGGCAACCGCGTCGAGGGCGTGGACCCACAGGTCCAGGACACCCTCGCGCTGGAGAACCTCGTGCTCGCCGCCCGCGCCGCTGACCGCATCGGGGCGACGATCCTCATCGAGGCGCTGAACCAGCCCGAGTCGCCGCGCTGCCCGATCGTCTCGGCGCCCAAGGCCATCGAGGTCGTCGACAAGGTCAACGCGGCCACCGGGCTGGGCAACGCCAAGTTCCTGATGGACCTGTACCACCTGGCCATGAACGGCGAGGACCTCAACGAGGTCATCGACACGTACACGGACAAGACCGGGCACGTGCAGATCGCCGACAACCCCGGCCGCGGCGCGCCCGGCACCGGCGAGCTGGACTTCACCGACCTGCTCGGCCGCCTGAAGAAGGCCGGTTACGACGGCTGGGTCGGGCTGGAGTACAAGCCCGGCGACCGCCCGAGCCACGAGTCCTTCGGCTGGCTGCGCGGCGCCTGAGCCCCGCCACCTCCCGCACCGTCACCACTTCACCACCTCAACACCTCGTATCGCGAAAGGACCTCCTACTCCAATGAGCGCTCTCCCCAAGGTCGCGTGGATCGGTCTGGGCATCATGGGCTCCCCGATGGCGGAGAACCTGATCAAGGCCGGCTACTCCGTCACCGGCTACACCCTGGAGCAGGACAAGCTCGACCGGCTCGCCAAGGCCGGCGGCACCGCGGCCGCCTCCATCGCCGAGGCCGTCAGGGACGCCGACGTCGTCGTCACCATGGTCCCCGCCTCCCCGCAGGTCGAGGCCGTCGCCTACGGCCCCGACGGCATCCTGGAAAACGCCAAGGCCGGCGCGCTGCTGATCGACATGTCCTCGATCACCCCGCAGACCTCCATCGACCTCGCCCGCGCCGCCGCCGAGAAGAACCTCCGCGTCCTGGACGCCCCCGTCTCCGGCGGCGAGGCCGGCGCCATCGAGGCCGTCCTCTCCATCATGGTCGGCGGCGAGCAGGCCGACTTCGACGCCGCCAAGCCGCTGCTGGAGGCCCTGGGCAAGACCATCGTGCTGTGCGGCCCGCACGGCGCCGGCCAGACCGTCAAGGCCGCCAACCAGCTCATCGTCGCCGTCAACATCCAGGCCTGCGCCGAAGCCGTGGTCTTCCTGGAGAAGTCCGGCGTGGACCTCGGTGCCGCGCTGGACGTCCTCAACGGGGGACTGGCCGGCTCCACCGTCCTGACCCGCAAGAAGGACAACTTCAAGAACCGCGACTTCCAGCCCGGCTTCCGCATCGACCTGCACCACAAGGACATGGGCATCGTCACCGACGCCGCCCGCAACGTCGGCGCGGCCCTGCCCGTCGGCGCGGTCGTCGCCAACCTGGTGGCCTCGCTGCGCGCCCAGGGCGACGGCGGCCTGGACCACTCAGCCCTCCTCCGCGGCGTCGAACGCCTCTCCGGACAGCCCGTCAAGGACTGACACGGGGGAAGACCGACGGAGCGCCGCCCGGCAGCGACCGGGCGGCGCTCCGCCGCGTTCGGCGAGCCCCTCGCCGCCCGTACACTGAGGCAACGTTCGTTAAGTATCGTCAGGAGGGGGCGACGGTGACGGTACAGCCTGCCGGCCAGCGGGCCATTCTCGACGCGGCCCGGCACGAGTTCGCCGGACGCGGGTACGGCGCCGCGTCCATCCGCGCCATCGCCCGGCGGGCCGGTGTCAGCCTCTCCGCGATGTACCACTACTACTCCGGCAAGCAGGAGCTGCTGCACGCGCTGCTGCACGAGAGCAGCAGACAGTACTTCGCCACCTGCGACGAGGAGCTGGCGCGGGCGGGCGAGGACGCGGGGGAGCGGCTGGCGGCGCTGGTCCGGGCCACCGTGCGCTACCGCGCCGAACGCCGGCTGGAGAGCAGTCTGCTGCTCACCGAGTGGCGTCACCTGTCCGAGGACCGGCTGAAAGAGGCGCGGCAGCGGCAGTACGACGGCTCGCGGCTGTTCCGCGAAGTGGTCGACGCGGGCGTGTCGCAGGGGGTTTTCCGTACGCCGCACCCGGAGGACGCCCGGCGCGGAGTGATCGCCATGTGCAACGCGGTGGCTCAGTGGTACCACGCGGGCGGTGATGTCGGCGTGGACGAACTCGCCGACAGGTACGTCGAGTTGGCGCTCGTCCTGGTCGAGTACCGGCCGGCGGGCGGCCTGCTGCGCCGGCCTCGCTGACCCGTCACGGCGACCCTGCTTAACGACCGTTCAACTCTCTTTCCCGCCCCAATCTGCTCCTTCGCGCCGTGCCCAGTGGTCAGATGTCCGACTCGCCGGACGGTTGTTCCCGGTAGAGTCCCGCCGCGTGCGGTCAGCCGTGGGGGGAGGGGCTCCTGTGCCTAAATATGAAGAGCTGGTGGCGTGGGCCGGTGCCGGGCACGTCGTCCGGGCCGATCCGGACGCCGTGGCGGGGTGGCGGATACCGGAGCGGCAGAAGGCGTTACTGGTGACCACCGGGATACCGGTGGTGGACAGCCTCATCGGTACGGCGTGTTTCCAGGAGGAGCCCGAACCGCAGCTGCGCACCCGTGACGGCCGGCTGCTGTACCGGCTGACGCAGAATGCACACGGCAGCCGTTCACCCGCGCTGACCTGGGCATTCGGTGTCGATCCCGACTCCGGAGCGGTGTACTACGTCCTGCCGGACGGCGAGGCGTGGTTCGCCAACTCCTCGATAGAGCTGTGGCTGCGTACGCTGCACCACTACGGCCTGCACGTCAGCCGCTCGGCGGTGCTCAACGATCCGCACGGCGACGAGAGCGCCGCCGTGGCCGAGCTGGGCCGGCTGGCCGTCCAGCTGAAGGCCATCGACCCGCCGGCCTTCGACGGCGTCGTCGGCTACATCTGGGTCGAGTTCCTGGAGAGATGGCTCTGGTGAGCCCCGGGCGGGCGCGGACCGGGCGATCGGTCTCGGACCTTTAGCGGTCTCTTTGCGTCGACTTCCCGGCGGATCGGTCGGCCTCGGCGCAGTCGGCGGCTCCCGGGCCGCCGGCCGGCGCGCGGCTGTCAGGCGCCGCCCCACCCATGCCGACCAGCGGCGTTCTCTGCGGAGTGCGGCACGCCGGCGCGGGCGTCATCCGGGGCTGCGGAGCCTCGTGTGCACGCGTGTGAGACCGGTGACGACCGTACAACTGGTGTGCCGGGTGGGCAGCTGCCGCCGCGGTCCGGGGTGACGTGATACCGCGAGCTCCTTCCGCTCCCTGGACAGGATTTCCGTGCAGCCGTAACTTAACGATCGTTCGTCAGTGGGGAGCGCGCTCGGAGTGCGGGCACGCTGCAGAGTGCGACGAAAGGGACCGTGCGGTGCAGCGGACGGTGTTCGACGAGGACCACGAGGCGTTCCGGGAGACCCTGCGGAGCTTCATCACCAAGGAAGTCGTGCCCGTCTTCCCTGCCTGGGAGCAACAGGGCCACCCCGACCGGAACTTCTACCGCCGCCTCGGCGAGCTGGGGGTGCTCGGCGTCCAGGTGCCCGAGGAGTACGGCGGCGGGGGCGCGGCGAGCTTCAAGTTCAACGCGGTCGTGATGGAGGAGACCGCCCGCGCCGGGGTCTCCTTCGGCGGCCACTCCGTGCACGCCAACCTCATCCTGCCGTACCTGCTCGCGTACGCCACCGAGGAGCAGAAGCGCCGCTGGCTGCCCGGCTTCGCCTCCGGCGACATGATGACCGCCATCGCCATGACCGAGCCCGGTACCGGCTCGGACCTGGCCGGCATGCGGACCACCGCCCGGCTCTCCGCCGACGGCAGCCACTACGTCCTCAACGGCGCCAAGACCTTCATCACCGGCGGCGCCCTCGCCGACCTCGTCCTCGTGGTCTGCCGCACCGCACCGCCCGACGCGGACAACCGCAGGACCGGCCTGTCCATCCTGTGCGTGGAATCCGCGAGCGAGGGCTTCGCCGTCGGCCGCAAGCTGGACAAGATCGGCCTGAAGTCCTCCGACACCGCCGAACTCTCCTTCACCGACGTGCGGGTACCGGCGGAGAACCTGCTGGGCGAGGAGGGCCAGGGCTTCACCTACCTGACCCACAACCTCCCGCAGGAGCGGCTGACCATCGCGCTGGGCAGCACCGCCGCGGCCGCTGCCGCCGTGCGCTTCGCGACCGAGTACGTCAAGGAGCGCACCGTGTTCGGGAAGAGCGTCGCCTCCTTCCAGAACACCAAATTCGTGCTCGCGGAGTGCGCCGCCGAGACCGAGGCCGCGCAGACCTTCGCCGACCGGGCGCTGGAGCTGAACGACGCGGGGGAGCTGACCGTCGCCGACGCCGCCAAGGCCAAGCTGTTCTGCACCGAGGCCGCCGACCGGGTCATCGACAAATGCCTCCAGCTGCACGGCGGTTACGGCTACATGACCGAGTACCCGATCGCGCGGCTGTACGCCGACACCCGGGTCTCGCGCATCTACGGCGGCACCAACGAGGTCATGAAGACGATCATCGCCAAGTCGCTGGGTCTCTGACCCGCCGCAGCACCCGGCCCGTGTCCCCCTGGCGAAAGGCACCCCATGCAGACCACCGGAATCTCCGCCGTCGTCACCGGCGGCGCCTCGGGCCTGGGCCTGGCCGCCGCCGAGATGGCCCGGACCGAGCCGGCCGACGGCGAGCGCGGCGTCATCATCAACACCGCCTCCGTCGCCGCGTACGAAGGACAGATCGGCCAGCACGCGTACTCCGCCTCCAAGGGCGGCATCGTCGGCATGACGCTGCCGCTCGCCCGCGACCTCGCGGCGCGTGCGATCCGGGTGATGACCATCGCGCCCGGCCTCTTCGACACCCCGCTGCTCGGCCGCGCGCCGGAGCACGTCAGGGAGGCGCTGGGCAAGCAGGTGCCGCACCCGCAGCGGCTCGGCACGGCGGACGAGTACGCACAGCTCGCCGAGGCGATCATCGCCAACCCGATGCTGAACGGCGAGGTCATCCGGCTGGACGGCGCGATCCGTATGTCCCCCGAGTAGCCGCTCGACCAGACCCTTCCCCTCTCTTCGTCAGGACGGAGCTTTCCCATGCGCGACGCCGTCATCGTCGACGCCGTACGTACCCCTATCGGCAAGGGCAAGCCGGGCGGTGCCCTCTCCGGCGTCCACCCCGTCGACCTGTCCGCACACGTCCTGAACGCGCTGGCCCGGCGCACCGGCCTGGACCCGGCCCTGGTCGACGACGTGGTCTGGGGCTGTGTCTCCCAGGTCGGCGAGCAGGCGGGCTGCATCGGCCGGTACGCCGTGCTCGCGGCCGGCTGGCCCGAGTCGGTGCCGGGCCTGACCGTCGACCGGCAGTGCGGCTCCTCGCAGCAGGCCGTGCACCAGGCCGCCGCGGGCGTCATCGCGGGGCAGTACGACATCGCGGTGGCGGGCGGTGTCGAGGCGATGTCGCGGGTCCCGATGGGGGCCGCGCGGGCCGGGGACGAGTACGGCAGGCCGTACGGGCCGCTGGTCGCCGAGCGCTACGGCCATGTCCGCTTCCACCAGGGCATCGGCGCCGAGATGATCGCCGAGGAGTTCGGGCTGTCCCGTACGGAGCTGGACCAGCACGCGCTCGACTCGCACGCGAAGGCAGCCCGCGCCATCGACGAGGGCCGCTTCACGGGACAGATCGCTCCGGTCACCGTCCCGGACGGCAACGGTGGGGAGCGGGTCTTCGACACCGACGAGGGCGTACGCCGCGGCGGCAGCCTGGAGAAACTGGCCGGTCTCAGCACCCCGTTCAAGGAGGACGGCGTCATCTCCGCGGGGAACGCCTCGCAGATATCCGACGGCTCGGCCGCCCTGCTGATCACCACCGGCGAGACCGCCCGGCAGCACGGCTGGGCCCCGATGGCACGGATCCACACGGCCGTACTGGCCGGCGTCGACCCGGTCACCATGCTCAAGGGCCCGATCCCGGCGACGGAGAAGGCGCTGAAGCGTTCCGGCCTGTCGATCGGCGACATCGGTGCCTTCGAGATCAACGAGGCGTTCGCGTCGGTGTCGCTGGGCTGGCAGCGCACCATCGGCGCCGACCACGACCGGCTCAACCCCAACGGCGGCGCCATCGCCCTCGGCCACCCGCTCGGCGGCTCCGGCGCCCGCCTGATGACCACCCTCGTCCACCACATGCGTGACCACGGCATCCGCTACGGCCTCCAGGCCATGTGCGAGGGCGGCGGCATGGCCAACGCGACGGTGCTGGAGCTCCTCTGAGGGCCGGTGAGGGCCGGTGAGAGCCGGTTTCTGAGCCCGGGGCGCACGACGGAACACCTCGATCAGCGGCCCTGTCGAGCGATGTCAGGCCCCGCCATCGCACCTGGCGGAGACCGTTGAGCACTGCTACCGGATGGGGGACCATGCAGCATGCGCCCGGATGGCTGGTACCTCACCGAAGACGTCGACGACTTCCTCGCCCGAGCCGGAGACTTCCTGTGCTCGCGGCCCGGCCTGCACGTCATGCAGCTGACGTGGGCCGAGAGGGTACGGAAGCGTGGGGCGGAGTCGTTCGGCGCCGAAGCCCCCGTCTTCGGCCTGCTGGAGCGAGCGGGCGAGGTGTGCGCCACCTTCTACCGCCTCCCGCCCCGTGCTCTGGGGCTCTCCCCGCTCACGCCCGAGCAGGCCGACTCCCTCGCCGCGCACCTGGCCGCCCGCGGGTACTCCCTTGCCCGCGTCAGCGCGGACCACAGCACAGCCACCGCTTTCGCCGAGGCCTGGCGGCGGCACACCGGCGCGACACCGAAACTCCGCGACACGCGACTGCGGCTCTACCGCCTCGGCAGGCTGACCCCGCCGGAGCCGATGCCGGCGGGCCGGGGCCGCGTCCTGGGCGAGCAGGACCTCGAGCAAGCGATGTTCTGGTGCGGCGAGTTCGCCAAGGCCGTCGGGGAGGCAGTATCCATCGACGCCGAATCCTGGGCCGGCACGCGCTTCGCCGACAAGCGCTACACGCTCTGGGAAACCCCCGACGGCACTCCTGTCTCCGTCGCGGGCATGAACCCGATGATCGGCGGCCAGGTCCAGGTGGACATCGTCTACACCCCGGCTCACCTCCGCGGTCGCCGCTACGCGGGCGCCGTGACCGCGGAGGTGAGCCGGGCCGCGGTGGCCGCCGGTGCGAAGGACGTCGTCCTGTTCGCGGACCTGTCCAACCCCGCGAGCAACGCCCTCTACCAGCGCCTCGGTTATCGCACGCTCACCGACTGGGCGGCGTACGACTTCGCCGGCTCCGATGAATCCTGCCCGTCCTGAGATCAGTCCGGGATTTCCCATACGGTGACTTCGAGGCGAATGGTTCCCTCAGCCGGGACTGCGACAGCGCGCAGATAGGCGGTGCGCCCCTCGCGGGAGACCGCGCAGTAGCGGGTTCCCTTGGTCAGGTCCCAGTTGTACGTGCCGTTGGCCCGCAACGCCCCGGCACATTCGGCCTCACTCGGATCAGTGACAGACCCCGACAACCCACCAAGCCCACCTGGGCTGTTGAGGCTCGGGTGGAGGCTGAGCGGGCGGACCTTGGATTGCTGATTCGGGGTTCCGCGACGGGGGCTGCGTGCAGGCCGTCGGTGGTCAGGCCGGGGTCCAGGTGACCGGTTGTTCCGGGGTGGCGGGGTGTTCGGCGATCTCGCCGCGGTTGCTGAGGAGTTTGAGGTGGGCCAGGGTCTCCGCGAGGGCGAAGCGGCGCTGCCGGCGGCCGAACTGCGCCCAGCTGCGGGACCACTTGAGGTGGGCTGCCAGCTCCCAGGCGGTGGCGCCGGGGTGCGCGGTGACCGCGGCCAGGGTCTCCGCGAGGCGCTCGGTGTGGTGCCGGGCGATGTGCGCGAGCCGCTGGTCCAGCTGCCGGAAGCGGTACTCGTGCGCGGGCAGCACCTCGGCGACGTCGTAACCGGTCAGCTTGTCCAGCGAGCGCAGGAAGTCCGCGAGGGGGTCGCCGGCGCTCTGCAGGAGGTAGCCGATCGAGGGCGTGATCCGGGGCAGTACATGGTCACCGGAGAACAGCAGCTGCCGGTCGGGCCAGTGGAAGCAGGAGTGGCCGGGGCTGTGGCCGGGCGTCCAGACGACCCGCAGGTCCAGGCCGGGGAGGCGGATGCGCTCGCCGTCCTGGAGGAGGACGTCCGGGCGCGGGGCGCGGAGCATCCGGTCGGCATCGACCGCGTCGGCGGTGGCGTCGGCGTCGCTGGCCGGCATGCCGTGCCGGGTGAGGTGGCCGACGTAGCCGCGCCGCCACTTGTCGTACGTGTCCAGCTCCGGGCCGGCCGTACGGGCGTCCAGCTCGTGCAGGGCGACGTACGCGCCCGAGGCCTCGCGGACCCGGCCGGCCAGGCCCAGGTGGTCGGCGTGGTGGTGGGTGACGAGGACGGCCCGGACGTCGCGTACGTCGTGCCCGGTGCTCGCCAGGCCGTCGTTGAGGGCCTGCCAGGAGATGTCGGCGTCCCAGCCCGCGTCGATCAGGGCGAGGCCGTCGCGGAGTTCGAGGGCGTAGACCAGGACGTAGCGCAGTGGGTTGTCGGGGATCGGGACGGGGAGGGACCACAGGCCGTCCCGGACGCGTTCGACGGGCGGCAGCACCCCGTCCTGCCAGGCCCGCCACTGCACGGTGCCGGTGATCTCGACTGTTGCGTCGGCTGTTGCGTCGGCTGTCACAGGAGTCCGGTCCCTTCGATGTGCCCGAACGACGGCGAACGAGCGTTAAGTTTACAGGCCAACCATCGGGCGGGGCAGGGGAGATGATGCTCTCGTCTGAAGAGGGGCCGCAGCGGAATCGTGGCCGGGTGAAGGTTTTTGGGGCCTTCTGACGGGATCTGGACAGGTCCGGGCGCGCCGCCTTAGCTTAACGATCGTTCGACTGATCGTCCGCCTGTGTGTGATCTCCGTGTCCGCCGCCCTGTCAGGAGCCGTCATGTCCGATGTGGTCCGCACCGAGTACGCCGACGGCATCGCCGTCATCACGCTCGACCGTCCGGAGGCCCGCAACGCGGTGACCCGGGCCGTCTCCGAAGGCGTCGCCGCGGCCCTGGACGAGCTGGACGCCCGGGACGACCTCGCCGTCGGCATCATCACCGGTGCCGGCGGCACCTTCTGCGCCGGCATGGACCTCAAGGGATTCCTGGCCGGCGAGCGTCCCGGCATCGAGGGCCGCGGCTTCGCCGGGATCACCGAAGCGCCGCCCCGGAAGCCGCTGATCGCCGCGGTCGAGGGGTACGCGCTGGCGGGCGGCTGCGAGGTGGTCCTCGCCTGCGACCTGGTGGTGGCCGCCGAGAACGCCCGGTTCGGGCTGCCGGAGGTCAAGCGCGGGCTGGTCGCCGCGGCCGGCGGACTGCTGCGGCTGCCGCAGCGGGTCCCGTACCAGGTCGCCATGGAACTCGCCCTGACCGGTGGCTTCCTGCCCGCCCCGAAGGCGCACGCGTACGGGCTGGTCAACCGGCTCACCGCGCCGGGCGGGGCGCTGTCCGGCGCGCTGGAGCTGGCCCGCGAGGTCGCCGCCAACGGGCCGCTCGCCGTCCAGGTCTCCAAGCAGGTGATCGCGGGCGCGCCGGCCTGGCCGGCGGGGGAGGCCGCGGACCGGCAGCGCGCCCTCGTCGAGCCGGTCTTCGCGTCACAGGACGCCAAGGAAGGCGCCCGCGCCTTCGCCGAGAAGCGCCCGCCACGCTGGACGGGCCGCTGAGCCCGCCACGCTGGACCGGCTGTTGAAGCAGCCGGGCTGGACCGGTCGCTGAGCCCGCCACGCTGGATCGGCCGCTGAGCCAGCCATGCTGGACCGGCCGCTGAGCCAGCTGAGTCCGCTGAGCCCGCCGCGCTCCCATGTCCGGACCGGACACCGGACAGGCCCCGGCAGCGCCCCGCCGCACCGTCCCCGGCGCCGGACCGTCCCGCAGCGCCCCCGACACCACCCGAGGAACCGCCCGTAGTCGCCGCCCGCAGAGAACGACACCCCTGAGGAGTCGCACCGTGCCGCGAACCGTACTGGCCTACCCGTCCCTGCCCGCCGGAGCCGTGCTCGCCGGGGCCGCGCGGCGCTACCCCGACCGGCTCGCGCTGACCGACGGTCAGGAGAGCCTGACCTACGCCGAGCTGTACGACCGGGCGCTGAGATGCGCGCGCGGACTGCGTGAGCACGGCATCGCGCCGGGGGAGACCGTGCTGCTGATGATCCCCAACTGCCCGTGGTTCCCGGTGGCGTACTGGGGCACGCTGCTGGCCGGTGCGGTCGTCAGCCCGGCCAACCCCGCCCAGCCGGCCGCCCCGCTCGCCGCGCAGCTCGCCGACTCGGAGGCCCGCGCGGTGATCGCGTACGCGGGTGCGCTGCCGTCCGTGTACGCCGCCGACGCGCCGGGCGTGCGCTTCACCGCCGTCGTGCCCGGACCGAGCACCGACCGCGGCCGGAGCGCTGCCCCCGAGCCGCCGGCGGGCCGTACCGTCCTCGCGGCCGACGACCTCCTCGCGTACGGCAGGGCCGAGCCCGTACGCCGTAACCCGGACGAGCCCGCGCACCTGGCGTTCACCGGGGGCACCACCGGCCGCTCGAAGGCCGTCCGCGTGCTGCACCGCAATGTGATCGCCAACGCGGCCCAGACCGTGTGGGTACGGGCGGCCGGGCGGCTGTACGACGACGGCGGAGTGCTCGGCGTGGTACGCGACGAGGCGGCCGCGACGCCGCACCACTCCCTGCACGGAGCCGAGTCGACGCTCGCCGTCGCCCCGCTCTTCCACGCGATGGGCCTGATCGGGATGGTGGCCCACACCGTCATCGGTACCACGGCCGTGCTGCACACCCGCTTCGACCCCCGGCGCTACCTGGACGACATCGAAGCGCACCAGGTGGGGTCGGTCGGCGGCTCGCCCACGATGTACCGCGCCCTGCTGGCCTCCCCGGCGAGCGCCGGCCGCCGCCTGAAGTGTGTACGCAACGTCAACTCCGGGGCCGCGCCCATGGACCCCGAGACCCGGCGGCGGCTCGCCGCACTCTTCCCGGAGGCCCTGTTCACCGAGGGGTACGGGCTCACCGAGGCCACGATGGCGCTGACCATGTGGCCGATGGACGCCGCGGCTGAGACTCCGCACGGCACGGTCGGCATCGCGCTCCCCGACACCGAGCTGTCCGTCCGCGACCTGCTCGACCCGGCGCGCGAACTGCCGGTGGGGGAGACCGGCGAGCTGTGGGCACGCGGCCCGCAGGTCACCGACGGCTACGAGGGGCACCCGGAACTCACCGCCGCGCAGTACACCGACGGCTGGCTGCGTACCGGCGACATCGGGCGGCTGGACGAGCGGGGCCACCTCTTCCTGTCGGGGCGCGTCAAGGACATGCTCCTCTACAAGGGGTACAACGTCTATCCGCTGCACCTCGAAGACGTGCTGGCCGGGCATCCCGCGGTGGCGGCGGCCGCGGTGATCGGCGTGCCCGCAGCGGACGCGGGTGAGATACCCGCCGCCTACGTGGTGCTGCGGAACGGCGCGACGGCGACCGCCGAGGAGCTGATGGCGTACGTCGCCGAGCGCGTCGCGCCGTACCAGCGGGTGCGCGAGGTGCACTTCACCGACGCGTTGCCGGTGTCGGCGGCGGGCAAGGTGCTCAAGACCGCGCTGCGGGAGCGGCACGCGGCCCGGAGCGCCGACCAGGCCGCCCCGCTCCGGAGATCGCGGCGGCCGGGCACCGGTGCGCCGCCGGTGCCCGGCCGCTAGCGTCATGGCGTATGCAGACGACTCTGTACGGCGCCGACGTGGTGCTGCGTCCCGCCACAGCGGACGACATCCCCGCCCTGGCAGCGATCCGGGCCGAACCCGCGGTGTACGCGCGGTGGCGCGGCGGGGAGGACCTGGCGGCGGCGGTCGCCGAAGACCTCGCCGCGCCCGGTGAGTACTCGTACGCGATCGAGAACGAAGGCCGGATCATTGGCGCGATCCAGTGGTCGCAGGAGTCGGATCCGGACTATCGGCATGCGAATATCGACATCTATCTGACGTCCGTGCTGCACGGCCGGGGGCTGGGCACCGACGCCGTGCGCACGCTGGCCCGCCACCTGTTGACGGAGCGTGGTCATCACCGGATCGCGATCGATCCGGCGGCGGACAACGAGGCGGCCATCCGCAGTTACCGGAAGGTGGGCTTCCAGCCGGTCGGGATCATGCGCCGGTACGAGCGCGGACCCGACGGCACCTGGCACGACGCGCTCCTGATGGACCTGCTGGCCGAGGACCTGACGGACTGAACGCTGCCGACGCCGTACGGGAGGAGCTGTCATTTCATGCCTGTGGCATATGCCGGATGACTCGAGTCGTCTGTCCGATGTGGTCGCGATGGCAACAGGGCGTGAAATGCGCGCTGTCGGCTTCGGTCGGAGAAAGGGGATTTAGGTTCATCATCGATCAGGACGAGCTGTTTCGCGGTGCTCCACGGCAGATATATGCGTAGTTGAATGGAGTGCCACACCGTTCGGCGGGGCGCGCGGCCGTCCGGGCGGACCGGCGTGCGCGCGGGGAACCGGAACCTGTTGTGCGGAAGTGGCATGGAGTGGCGCGAGGCAACTGCGGCGGTCTGCCCGGTCGTCGGCCGGATGCGGAGAGGAACGATTTTTCCCATGCATGATGTGACACGTTCGACCCCTTCCGCTGAAACGATTCCCCGCTACGCTCGCTCCTCCCCGGACGCCGTCGGCCCGGCCGTCGGCGCCCAACCGGAATGCCCCCTCGTCCCGCTGATGTCGAGAGAAACGAGCCCCGCGCGATGACGTACAACGCCAGGACCGCCTTCGGCGACTTCGACCAGGCCCTCGCCCTGGAACCCGGGCGCTACGAGAGGGCCCGGCGCCGGCACCGCCAGATCACCGCGGCGCTGAAGAACGCGGCCCTGATCGAGAGCAGCTGCCTGCAGGGCAGTTTCGCCCGCAAGACCCGCATCGCCCCGCTGGACGACGTCGGGATGGTCATGGTCTTCCACCGGCGCTTCGCCCGCCTCGTCAAGCGCCCCGGCGGCGCCGCCGACGCCATGGCGATGCTCTGCGACGCGGTCACCGAGGCGTTCCCCGGCTCCCGGTTCGGCGACGAGGACCGCACGTCCCGCGCACTTCAGGTCACCTTCGCCGACCTGGACGTCACCTTCGGCCTGACCCCGGCCCTGGCCGACCCGCGCTGCACCGACCTGCTCACCGCCAACTGGGAGCGGGACTCCTGGGAGCGCTCGACGGTCCGCACGCTCAACCGCGTCATAGGCCGGCACGACCACGCCACCGACGGCCGCTTCGTCCACCAGGTCCGGATGCTCAAGGCGTTAAGGAACGGTCACCCGGCGCTGCGCGAGACGCGCGGGCTGCTGTGGGAGGCCCTCGCGTACGAAGCGGTCTCCGGCCCGCGGCAGCACGACGACGCGATCGCCACCGCGCTCGCGCACGCCGCCCAGGCCGTCACCGGCCCCGTCCTGGACCCCACCGGGTCCGCCGACCTGACCGCCGACTGGACCGACGAGCAGCGCCGCGCCCGCGCCGACGTACTGGCCGCGCTCGCCGAGCAGGCGGCCGAGGCCCGCCACCGGGAACGGAGCGGCGACCACGCCGGTGCGATCCGCGTCTGGCACGGTGTGTTCGGGGCGCCCTTCCCGGCCACGCCCGAGGACCGGCGCTCCGAGGCGGCCGGCGGCACCGGGCACCGCACCGCCCGCCGCCGCAGCGCCCCGAGCCCGCGCGTCCGCTCCTTCGGCCCCTTCGCCGCCCGTCCGGTGACCTGGTCCGTCTTCGCCGGCGCGGCCCGGACGCTGCCGCCCGCACGATGAGGCACGCCGGCGGGCCGCCCCCGCCGGCCGGGCCCCGGCCCGGGACCGTCGCGCGCCGGGCGCCTGCCGGGGTGAGAGCACAGGCGCTCAGCCGTTCTGCAGATGCTCGCACCGGGGCAGGCGCGCGGGGACGGCCGCGGTGTCCGGTGCCGGGGCCGGCGCGGCCACGAGGGCCAGGTCGTTGGAGTCGGTGAAGTACGGGCGGACCCGCGCGCGGGCCGCGCCCTCGCCCCGGTACGCCGACGGGTGGCTGTCGATGTCCTTCCGGGCGACGATGTCCCCGCCGATCCGCCCGATCCGTACGGCGACGCCGCCCGGCAGCACCAGCCGCAGGTCCCAGAACTCCCGGTCCCCCGGCGCCGTGCCGGCCACCCGGCCGGTGAAGTCCTCGTGCGGCAGCAGGCAGCAGAACCGGTCCGCGCCCAGGCCCGTCGCGGGCAGCCGCAGCACCGTGGGACGCTCGCCGCGGCGCGTCGCCGTCACCACCGAGTCCGGCGACAGCACCGCGCCCAGCAGCTCCGCCTCGACGTACGTGACCGACGGCCCGACCGCGACCCACACCGCCTCCGCGTGCGCGGGCCGCCGCCAGGTGCGCAGCACCAGCCGCCCGGTGTCGGTGGCGTACGGGATGCAGGACCGCACGGCGTCATCGGTGACCTCGGGGAGCCGGCCGACCAGCGCGGCCCGCTCGACCATCGTGGAGCGCACGTGCCGCTGCGTTCCGTCCGCGCGCCGCCGCACCCACACCTCCCAGTGCCCCTCGGCGAGCGGCAGCGGGGCCAGCCGCAGCCGGATCCGGTACGGGCCGCCGCGGCCCTCCCGGCCGGGCGGCGGCAACGGGACCCGTACCTCTTCCGCGGAATTGCGGCGGCGCAGTACCAGATCGGCGGGGCCGGTCAACCCCGTGGCGGGGAAGGTCAGCTCCAGGGCGCCGTCCTCGGCCACCGCGCAGCGCGCCGTGGGGCGCAGTGTGCGCGCCGTACCGTCGGCCCGCGCGGCCGCGGCGGGGGAGATCCGCCGCACCACTCCGAGCAGCGGTACGGCGGTCACCGGCCGTCGCAGGAGGGGGCGCACCGCGCGCCCGGCGAGCTGCCTGCCGGCGCGCAGCAGCCGGCCCCGCCCTGCCGCGCGGACGTGCCCGCCCAGCGCATGCGACCCGGCGGGTTTCTGCCGCGCCGCCGGGTGGCCGCCGCCCTTGCCGGTCCGCGCCGCGAGGTCCTCGAAGAGCTTCACGTAGGCGAGCGCGATGGCGGACGGCGCGTAGTCCAGTGCCTTGGTCCGGGCGGCGGCGGCCATCGCGGCCCGCCGCTCGTCGTCCGCGATCAGTTCCAGCAGCGCGGCCGCGAACTCGTCGGCGTTCCCCGGCTGGACCAGCAGCCCGTCGACCCCGTCGGAGATGATCTCCCCGGGGCCGAACGGGCAGTCCGTGGCCACCACCGGCAGCCCGGCGTGCATCGCCTCCACGATCGTCATGCCGAACGACTCACCGTCCGAGGAGACCGCGGCGATCGACCCCTTGGCCCACTCCGGCTCGATCGGGGCGTGCGCGCCCATCATCGTCACCTGTTCGCTCAGGCCCAGTGCGTGGATACGGGCCCGCAGCGCCCGTGCCTCGGGGCCGCGCCCGTACAGCCGCAGCCGCCAGTCCGGGCGCTGCTCCACGACGCGCGCGAAGGCGTCGATCAGCAGCCGGTAGTTCTTGATCCGGATGAGCCGGCCGGCCGCGACCACGAGCTTGTTCCGCCCGGAGGAGGGGCAGACGTCCGGTTGCGGTACGGCGTTGGGGATGCAGCGGATCTCCGTGGCGATGCCCGGCAGCGCCTCGCGGTAGATCCGGGCGTCCTGCCGGGAGACCGTGACGAACGCGTCCAGGTGCGCCACCGCCGCGTTCTGCGCCGTCCGCACCTCCGGCCGGTGCATGTCGTGGGTCAGGTGTTCCTGCCCGACGAGCAGCGCGCGGGCGGGCCCGAAGCGCGCCAGGTAGACGTTGACGCCGGGCCGGGTGCCGATGATCACGTCCGCGTCGGTGTCGCGGAGGTAGGCCTCGATCCGTTCGTCGACCAGAGCACTGCACAGCTTGTACGGCCCGTCGCAGGCGGGGTAGACGCGTGAGGGGTTGCCCTTCGGGTCGTGCGCCGGGTCGAAGCCGGGCTGGTCCCTGCGGGTCTCGACCAGCGGCCGGACCCGTACGCGTGGGTGGACGGCGAGGGCCGGCGCCGACCGGGACCGGATCATCGAGACGATCTCGACGTCGTGCCCGGCCTCCGCCAGCGCCCCGGAGAGGTTGACGGTGGAGCGGATGGTGCCGCCGATGCCGTAGAGGTTGAAGAGGAGGAAGCACACCTTCAGCCGGCGTGCTCCCCGAACAGAGGGCGGGGGGCATGCCGCCGCCTCCCGGACCATGCCTGACACGACCACGTCGTCACGCTTCTGCACAGAACAGGAGAATATGACGTGAATTGATACTCTATGAGTTTTCGCGCGAGCGTGTCGTGAAGCTGCCCTCGAACGGCCGGTATGCATCGGACCTGGTGGCAGGGGGTGCTCGGGTGCATCGGGCCGGCCGCTGGGAGAAGCCGGCGGCCGTGGTGCGGACGATGACAGCGTCTCGCCGCGGGGGTGCGCCCAGCCGTCGGCGGCGGCCCGGGACACGTCCCCGGCCATCCGGGCGCGGCCCTCGGCGTCCGAAAGGCGAGTACGTGGGTGCCGAGGCAAAAACGCGTGGTCGAGGCCGTGCTCCTGTGGGAAAGTGCGCGCTGTGACAGACACCGACCGCATCCGGATCACCCCGCTCGCCGAGCGCCCTTCGCTGAGCACCCGGATCTACGAGATAGCCGACAGCTGGCCGGAGTTCACCTCGCACGAACCGATCGTGGAGGCCCTGCTGAGCCGCGTCGTCGCGGACTTCCCGCAGTACTGCGTGGTGGCGACGGACGGCGACCGGGTCGTCGCGCGAGGGCTCAGCGTGCCCTTCAACGCCGAGCTCGACGGCCGGGAGGAGACGCCGGACCAGGGGTGGGACCGCGTACTGGTGTGGGCCTTCGACGACCGGCGGTGGGGGCACGCGCCCACCACGGTCAGCGCGCTGGAGATCACGGTGGACACCGAGTACCTCGGCCGCGGCCTGTCCTACCGCATGCTGGCAGCGCTGCGTGACGCGGTCGGCAGCCAGGGCCACGACGAGCTCCTGGCCCCGGTCCGCCCGAACGCCAAGCATCTGCACCCCCGCGTCCCCATGGCCGACTACATCCGCCTTCGGCGTGCCGACGGCCTGCCCGCCGATCCCTGGCTCCGCGTCCACGTCAAGGCCGGCGGCACCATCGAGAAGATCGCGCCCGCCTCGATGACGGTCAGCGGCTCCCTGGACCAGTGGCGGCGGTGGACCGGCCTCCCCTTCGACCGCGACGGCGGCACCGAGGTCCCCGGCGCCCTGACCCCGGTCCACTGCGACACCGCCCAGAACCATGCGGTCTACGTCGAACCCAACGTCTGGGTCCGGCACTTGGCACGGCCCCCGGCCTAGTCCGCGGTGCGATGCACGGCTGACGAGGTCTGGACGGCGGCGGGGTCGTTCGTGCTTTCATAGCACCATTGGGAGGGCGGTAAGGGCGCGGCTCGGCCCGCTGCCGCCCCGTACCGCGTCGGAAGGACTTCACATGACCGTGAACGACCGGCAACAGCCCGCCGGTGCCGCCGCACCGCTCCGCTCCCGCGCCTGGTTCGGGGACGGGGGCAAGAACGGCTTCATCACCCGGCACGCCCTGCGCGGCATGGGCCGCGGCGGACACAACTTCGACGGCCGCCCGGTCATCGGCATCTGCAACACCTACTCCGAACTGAACCCGTGCAACGGCCACCTCCAGCTCATCGCGGACGCCGTCAAGCGCGGCGTGCTCCAGGCCGGCGGCTTCCCGCTGGAATTCCCCGCGATGTCACTGGGCGAGCCGATCATGCGGCCGACCACCATGCTCTACCGCAACCTCGCCGCCATGGAGATCGAGGAGCAGATCCGCGCCAACCCGATGGACGCCGTCGTCCTGCTCACCGGCTGCGACAAGACCACCCCCGCCGCCCTCATGGGCGCCGCGAGCGCGGGCGTCCCCGCGATCGTCTTCACCGGCGGGCCCATGCTCAACGGCCGCTTCCGGGGCCGGCACGTCGGCTCCGGTACGGACGTGTGGCGGATGACCGAGGAGCTGCGCGCGGGCACCATCACCCAGGACGAGTTCACCGAGTTCGAGAGCTCCCTGAACCGCAGCGCGGGCCACTGCATGACCATGGGCACCGCCTCCACCATGGCCTGCCTCACCGAAGCACTCGGCATGATGGTCACGGGCGGCTCCGGACTGCCCGCCGTCGACTCCCGCCGCGGCACCCTCGCCGAGGAGACCGGCGTCCGCGCCGTCGCGCTGGCGGGCAGCGATCTCACCCCGCAGCGCATCATGACCCGCGCCGCCTTCGAGAACGCCATCCGCGTCAACGCCGCCATCGGCGGCTCCACCAACGCCGTCCTCCACCTCCTCGCCCTCGCCGGGCGCCTCGGCGTACCGCTGGCCCTGGACGACTTCGACCGGCTCGGCGCCGAACTCCCGCTGCTCATCGACCTGATGCCGTCCGGCCGCTTCCTGATGGAGGAGTTCGCCTACGCGGGCGGACTCCCGGCCCTCATCAACGACCTGCGGGACCATCTGCACCACGACACCGTCACGGTCACCGGGCGCAGCCTGGTCGACAACTGCGCCGGCGCCGAGGTGCACGACCGCGAGGTGATCCGCCCGCTCGACCGCCCCGTGCAGCCGGCCGGCAACGGCACGGCCGTACTGCGCGGCAACCTCGCCCCCGGCGGCGCCGTCGTCAAGCAGTCCGCCGCCGACCCGAAGCTGCTCAGCCACACCGGGCCCGCGCTGGTCTTCGACTCGCTGGAGGAGTACCTCGCCGTCGCCGAGGACCCGGACCTCGACGTCACCGCCGACACCGTCCTCGTCGTCCGCAACACCGGACCGAAGGGCTACCCCGGCATGCCCGAGGTCGGCAACGTGCAGCTGCCCAAGAAGCTGCTCGACGCGGGCGTCCGCGACATGGTGCGGATCTCCGACGCCCGGATGTCCGGCACCGCGTACGGGACGTGCGTCCTGCACGTCGCCCCCGAGGCGGCCGTCGGCGGCCCGCTCGCCCTCGTCCGCACCGGTGACCAGGTGCGCCTGGACGTCCCCGCGCGCCGGCTCGACGTACTGGTCGAGGACGCCGAACTGGAGCGCCGCCGGGCCGACTGGCAGCCGCGGCGGCCGCCCGCCGAACGCGGCTGGAGCTACCTCTACGACCGGCACGTCACCCAGGCGGACACCGGCGTCGACCTGGACTTCCTGCGCGGCGCCAGTGACTCCACCCCGCCCCGCCAGGCGTTCTGACCCCGCACCGGAGAGGGCCGCCGGAGGTGTGACAATCGGCGGGGCGGCAGCCGGCCGCCCCGTACCGACGCACACGAGCACCGATGTGCACGAGAGGACCGGGGAGCGGCGTGGAACTTCAGGGCCTGCACGGACAGGTGGTCGACCGCATCGGCCGGTCCCTCGCCGCGGACGAGATCCGCGCGGGAGAGGTCCTGCGCCTGGAGGACATCCAGGAACGGTACGGCGTCTCGCGCACGGTGGCGCGCGAGGCCGTCCGCGTGCTGGAGTCCCGGCGCGTGGTCACCAGCCGGCCCCGCGTGGGTATCACCGTGCGCCCGCTCGCCGAGTGGAACCTGTACGACCCGCAGATCATCCGCTGGCGGCTGGCCTCGCCCCGGCGCGAGGCCCAGCTGCGCGAGCTGGCCGAACTGCGGGCCGCCGTCGAACCGTCCGCCGCCGCGCTCGCCGCTTCCGGTGCGGCGTCCGCGGCCCGCGACGCGCTGACCGGGCACGCCGCCGCGATGGCGGACGCCGCCCGGGCCGGTGACCGCGCGGCCTTCGTCGCGGCGGACGCGGCCTTCCACCGCGCGCTGCTCACCGCGTCCGGCAACGGCATGTTCGCCCAGCTCGCCGAAGTGACCGAGGAGTTGCTGGTCGCCCGCCGGGACCTGGCCCTGATGCCGGCCGACCTCGACACCACCGCCGTCCGCCGCCACCAGGAGGTCGCCGAAGCGGTCGCCGAGGGCCGCCCCGCCGACGCCGCGCAGGCCGTCATGCGCATCGTCGACTCGGCACACGACGAGGTGGAACGGCTGCTGGCGGGCGGGGGAGGGTGCGCCTACCGGGGGTGATCCGGGCGGCGGCCGGGAGTCAGCAGCAGACAAGGGGAGCCAGCAGCAGACGAGAAGAGTCAGAAGTAGACGAGAAGAGTCAGAAGTAGACGATGCGCACGACCGTGACCGTCAGTACGCTCTCGCTCACGTAGTAGCGGATCACGACTCCCGCGACGGTCGCCTCCCGCCGCTCCCGCTCCTTGTCGATCGCCGCGGAGCCGTGTCCGTACGGATCGTCGGCGAGCCGGCGCATACCCGCGTCGAAGCGGGTCCGTAACGCGGTCTCCATGGCATCGCGGGCCTGGTCGGCCGGCGGCGCGTACTGCAGGCGACGGCGGCTCACGCCACCTCCGGCCGGCTGTCGTCGGCCGGCACGGCACCGATGTCCTCGCCGCGCTCCAGGCGCTCGAAGAGCTCCTGGTCCTCCCGGTCGGCGCCGGTGCCGCCCATGGCCCAGCGGGCCAGCCGGGCGGGCAGCTCGGCGGCCGGGACGTGCGGGATCTCCTGGTCGAACGCGCGCGCCTGCTCCTCGTCGAGGACGGCCCGGATACCGGCGATGGTGCCGGGCAGCTCCACCAGCTCTCCGCCGATCACCGTCTTCAGCGTTGCGTCCACGGCCGACCTCCTCGCGCGACCTTCCCGCGCCAGGGACCACCGTACGCCCATCGGGCCCGGTCGTGCCGTGCGTACCGGCAAGACCGCCGGCACCGGGAAGAGAAAGGGGCGTGGGCCCGCGGTGCGGGCCCACGCCGACGGAGTAGGCGGAGGCGAACGATCAGCACGGCTGATCGCCGTGCGGGCGCCCGGCCAGGGGCTACGGCACAGGCACTCAGCGCTGCGCCGTGATGCTCTCGGCCCAGTCGGCCATCTGGTCGTCGGTGAGATGACCGGCCAGATCGGCCTCGCTGATCATGCCGACCAGCCGTTTGTTCTGGATCACCGGGAGACGGCGGATCTGGTGTCCCCGCATCTCCTCCAGCACCTCGCTGACGTCGGCGTCCGCGTCGATCCAACGGGGCGTGCCCTTGGCCATCTCGTGCGCGGTGACCTGGGCCGGATCGTGTCCCATGGCCACGCAGCCGACCACGATGTCGCGGTCGGTGAGGATGCCGCACAGCCGCTCGTCCGCGTTGCTGATCGGCAGGGCGCCCACATCGAGCTCCCGCATCAGCTGCGCCGCGCGGTCCAGGGTCGCGTCCTCGGGGATCCACTGGGCGCCGGGGTGCATGATGTCTCCGGCAGTGGTCATGAAGGTACCTCCCATGCCGGACGGCCGGCGCGGCGCCGGGCGCGCCGCAGGTCCCGGCACTTCCATTCTGGTCACTGGTCACCGGCCCCGCATGTCCGCACGGGACGGTGCACCGGGGGACCGGGGGACCGGGGGACCGGGGGACCGGGGCGAGTACGTCCCCCGGTATCCGGGGGGGGCGGGTACGTCCCCTGGTATGGCGACGGGTGTACGTGGGCAGTGGTGACACTGTGTCTCACAGTGTCGGCCGGCCGACATCGGAGACCGGGCCGGCGGGCCGCCGTACCACCACGCCACCCAGACCCCGTGCACGGAGGCTGCGCGGCCCGCCGGTCACCCCTTCCACCGTGCCTTCCACCGTGTCCGCCCGTCAGGTCCCGCCGGGGCGGCCGGAATTCGCCGGGCGGACGGCCCCGCGTCGGGTACTCTTGGCGCCTCCAGTGATCGTGCTGGACCAGGACCGAGGAGGTGAGACCCATTTCCGCTGTGACAGGCCGGGTCCTCCCCGCTCGCATCCGCGCGGTCCCCGCGGCGCCCTCGCCGTAGCGACCGGAAGGGGAGGCGTGCCCGGCGTCCGCCAGGCACGTGAAAGGCTTCCCATGTCGCTCCCCGCTTCTCCCCGTATACGCTCCCTCCGTTCCGCCGCCGTCAGCCGCCTCCGGGAGACCGGTTCGGTCTTCGCCGAGGACGAGGCGGACCTGCTGCTCGCCACGGCCGGCAGCCCCGCCCAGCTCGACGCCATGGTGGAACGGCGCGCCGCCGGCCTGCCACTGGAACAGGTACTGGGCTGGGCGGAGTTCTGTGGCCTGCGGGTGACCGTGGCCCCCGGTGTCTTCGTGCCCCGCCGCCGCACCGAATTCCTCGCCGGGCAGGCCGTCGCGCTCGCCACCGCCGCGCTCGCGGACACCGCTGCCCCGGCCACCCGTCCGCTGGTGGTCGACCTGTGCTGCGGTTCCGGGGCGGTGGGGGCCGCGCTGGCCGCCGCCGTACCGGACCCCGGCGTGGAGCTGTACGCCGCGGACATCGACCCGGCCGCGGTCCGCTGCGCCCGCCGCAACATCCCCCGCACGGTCGGCGAGGTCCACGAGGGCGACCTGTTCGAAGCCCTCCCGGAAACGGTGCGCGGCCGCATCGACGTGCTCGTCGCCAACGTCCCCTACGTCCCCACGGACGAGGTCGGCCTGCTGCCGCCGGAGGCCCGGGAGCACGAGCCGCTGGCGGCCCTGGACGGCGGGGCCGACGGACTGGACATCCTGCGGCGGGTGACGGCCGCCGCGCCGTACTGGCTGGCGCCGGGCGGCCACCTCCTCGTCGAGACGAGCGAACGCCAGGCCCCGTCGGCGGCCGAGGTGTTCCGCCGCAGCGGCCTGGCGCCACGCGTGGTCTCCTCGGAGGAGGAGTACGCGACGGTCATCATCGGCACCGCCGCCGGCCGGCCCGCCCTTGCCCCGGGCGGCTGACGCGTGGTGAGGAACGGATCATGGCGGGAACCCTCCCAGCGGAAACCGGCCACCCGCACACGGGAGGGAGACGGACGGCGATGACCACGCACCGTTCCGCCGACACCAGCACAGCCGACGAGGAGCACGGGAGCACACCCAAGGACGACGGCAACACGGAGTACGGCAGAAAGTCCTTCAAGCGGTCCAGGAGTCACTTCGCCGACCGCGTCACCGCCGACGGCCGGGACGGCTGGCCCGTCGAGGCCGGCCGCTACCGCCTGGTGGCCAGCCGCGCCTGCCCCTGGGCCAGCCGCGCCCTGGTCTCCCGGCGGCTGCTCGGCCTGGAGGACGCGCTGTCGCTCGCCGTCGTCGACCCGATCCAGGACGACCGCAGCTGGCGCTTCACCCTGGACCCGGACGGCCGCGACCCGGTACTGGGCATCCGCTACCTCAGTGAGGCGTACGACGCGCGCGAGACCGGTTACCCCGGTGGCGTCAGCGTGCCCGCCGTCGTGGACGTGCCCAGCGGGAAGCTCGTGACCAACGACTTCCAGCAGATCACCCTCGACCTCGCGACCGAGTGGACCGCGCTGCACCGGCCGGGCGCGCCCGATCTGTACCCGGAGCCGCTGCGCGACGAGATCGACGAGGTCATGGACGGCGTCTACCGGGACGTCAACAACGGTGTGTACCGGGCCGGCTTCGCGACCGGGCAGCGCGAGTACGAGGAGGCGTACGAGGACGTCTTCCGGCGCCTGGAGTACTTGTCCTGGCGGCTGTCCGACCGCCGCTACCTGGTCGGGGACACCATCACCGAGGCGGACATCCGGCTCTTCACCACGCTGGTGCGGTTCGACGCCGTCTACCACGGCCACTTCAAGTGCAACCGGTACAAGCTGGCCGAGGACCCGGTGCTCTGGGCGTACGTGCGCGACCTGTACCAGACGCCCGGGTTCGGGGACACCGTCGACTTCGACCACATCAAGCGGCACTACTACCAGGTGCACACGGGGATCAACCCGACGCAGGTCGTGCCCCGCGGCCCCGACCTCGCCGGCTGGCTGACCCCGCACCACCGCGAGCAGCTGGGCGGCCGGCCCTTCGGCGACGGCACGCCTCCGGGGCCGGTGCCGCCGGGGGAGGAGGTCCCGCGCGCCGGGCGTCCCTGAAGCACGGTTCTCAGGAAGGCACGGCGCTCAGGGGGCACGGTCCTCAGGCGTCGTCGGCGGCGTACACGCGTACGCCGCCGACATACGTCTGCAGGACCCGTGTCGCGGCGATGTCCCCGGCAGGGTCCTCGAAGGGGTCGCGGTCGAGGACGGCGAGGACGGCGAGGACGGCGAGGACGGCGAGGTGGCCGGCCCGGACCGTGCCGGTGTCGTCGAGGTGGTTCACGTAGGCGCTGCCTGCGGTGTACGCGGCGAGCGCGGCGCCGAGGCCGAGGCGCTGCTCGGGGAGGAAGGCCGGGCTGTCGGGACCGGCGTCCGGCCGGCGGCGGTGGACGGTGGTGTGCAGTGCGGCCATCGGGTCGGGACTGCTGACCGGCCAGTCGCTGCCGGCGGCGAGCGTGGCGCCGGAGCGGAGCAGGTCGCCGAAGGGGTACTGGAGGGCGGCCCGTTCGGCGCCGAGGAACGGAATGGTGAGGTCGTCCATCTGCGGCTCATGGGCGGCCCAGAGCGCCTGGATGTTGGCGGTGGCGCCGAGCCGGCGGAAGCGGGGCACGTCGTCGGGGTGGACGATCTGGAGGTGGGCGAGGTGCGGGCGGTTGTCGGTCCAGCCGTTGGCCGCGCGCGCCGCCGCGACGGCGTCGAGGGATTCGCGGACGGCGCGGTCGCCCAGCGCGTGGAAGTGCACCTGGAAGCCGTGCGCGTCGAGCTCGGTGACGTAACGGCGCAGCGCTTCCGGCTCGATGAAGGAGATGCCGCTGTTGTCGGAGGCGCAGCCGCAGGCGGTGAGGTAGGCCGCCGGTGAGGACGAGGTCGGCGGGGTGCGAATGCGGCATGAGCGGGCTCCTGGATCAGCGCTACCGGCGCAGGCTCCGGTGCGGCGGGCCTCACCCGGTCAGCGGTGCAGTGCGGCGCGCAGTGCGGAGTACGCCGCGCCGTTCGCCTCGGCGGCGGCGGGCAGCGCGTCCGCCATGCCGAAGAACCCGTGGAAGACCCCGTCGTAGCGCCGGACGTCCACCGCGACGCCCGCCTCCCGCAGGCGTCGGGAGGGGCGCCGCCGTCGGCCCGCCCGCCCAGGTACTGCTGCCAGTACCAGCGCAGATGGTCGGCGGTGACGAAGTACCCGTGGGCGTTCTCCCGGTAGGACGGGGTGTTCTGGGCGGGGTCGGGCATCGGGTAGACCAGCAGCTGGAAGACGGGCATCGGGCCGCCCCGGTCCCGGGCCATCAGCGGGAGCACCGCGGCGAGGTTGCCGCCCGCGCTGTCGCCGGCCACCGCGATGCGGCCGGGGGCGCCGCCCACCTCAGGGGCGTGTGCGGCGGCCCAGCTCAGCACCGCGTAGGCGTCCTCGGCGGCGGCCGGGAACCGGTGCTCGGGTGCCCGCCGGTAGTCCACGGAGACGACCAGCGCCCCGGTGGCGTTGGCCGCCTCCCGGCACATCCGGTCGTGCGAGTCCAGGTCACAGATCACGAAGCCGCCGCCGTGGCAGAACACGACCACGGGCAGCGGAGTGCCGTCGGGGACGCGCGGCCAGTACAGGCGTACCGGCGGGACCTCGGGGGCGCCGGCCGGGCCGGGCAGCCGCCGGTCCTCGACCCGGGCCACCGGAACGGGCGCCGCTGAGGGGGCGGCTGGGCCGCGAGGATGCGGCGTGCCTCGGCCGCGTCCAGCACCTCCGTGCCCAGGCGAGGGAAGTGCGCCTCGGTCAGGTCGATGATCGCTTTGGCCACGGGGTCCAACGGCACGTGTGCTCTCACCTCGTCGCGGTCGAGCCGGCAGCAAGCTGGCGAAGTATGACGATGAGAAATACGCCTAGGCGAAATGTCAATGCCGCCGGAGCCGCGACGGAGACGTCAGTCGGCCTTCTCGCCGCGCCCGGGCCGGTCAGCGCCGGATGCCGGCTCCTCGGCCGCGCGTACCGTCGCGGCCACCTCGTCGAGGTCACGCAGCGCCGATTCGGCGAACTCGCGCTCGGCCTCGTAGTACTTCTCCGACCACCGCAGGACGAGCTCGGTGTACGCCCAGGACTGCTCCTTGGCGGAACCCTCGGCCGTGGCACGGGCCCGGCGGCTCATCTTCTCGGCGTACGCGCGGTGTTGCTCGAGGACGCCGCGCAGCTGGTCCGGCTCCGTCATGTGGCCGAGCCACAGCCGCAGCATCACACCGTGCTTGAGTACGGGAGGCTCCACCGGGGCCTCGCTCACCCACCGGGCGGCGGCCTCCTTGCCGCTCGGGGTGATGCTGTACATCCGCTTGCCGCGGACTCCGTCCTCCTGGGACACCGTCCGGGACGTGACGTAACCGTGCTTCTCCAGGCGCTTGAGCTCGCCGTAGACCTGGCTGGCCGACGGGCTCCAGTAGAAGAACTGCAGGCTCGCATCGGCCCACTTCTTCAGGTCGTACCCGGACAGCTCCTCGCCGAAGGAGAGCAGCCCCAGTACGGCCCAGCTGGTGGGCGGCAGTTCAGCGGGGTCGAAGGGTGCGGTGGACTCGGTCACGGGCGTGAGTATAGGACCGGTGCCGCAGGTGAGCGGCGGTGCGTCGAGGGCGCGGAATACCCCGGGGCCGGCCGGGGCTGACCTGATCATGAACGAGATACTCGTGACCGGCGCGACCGGCAACGTCGGCGGACAGGTCGTCCGGCAGCTCCTGGCCGACGGCGCCACCGTGCGCGCACTGGCACGCAACCCCGCAACGGCCGCACTGCCGGACGGCGCCGAGGTCGTGGCCGGAGACCTGTCCGCGCCGGACACGCTGGCGGGAGCACTGGCCGGGAGCGACGCCGTGTTCCTCGTCTGGCCCTTCCTGACGACCGAGGGCGCCCCCGCCGTGCTGGACGCCGTCGCCCGCCACGCCCGCCGCGTCGTCCACCTCTCCTCGTCGGGAGTGCGCGAGGACGCCGGACGGCAGACCGACCCGATCAACCAGCTCCACGCCGACATGGAGCGGCTGGTGCAGCGGTCCGGCCTGGAATGGACGGTGCTGCGCGCGGACACCATCGCCTCCAACGCACGCGGCTGGGCCGGACAGATCCGCAGCACGCGTGTCGTCCGCGGTCCCGGCATCGCGGCCACCGCGGTGGTCCACGAGCGGGACGTCGCGGCAGTGGCGGCGCGAGCGCTGCTCGACGACGGCCACGCGGGGGCGACGTACGTGCTGACCGGACCGGAGGTGCTGAGCAGGACCGACCAGGTCCGGCTCATCGGGGAGGCGACCGGCCTCCCGGCGCGCTTCGAGCCGGTTCCGGTGCAGGTCGCGCGGGAGCAGATGCTCGCCGACGGCAGGCCGCCCGCTCTCGTGGAAGCCCTGCTGGCGAGCGCGGAGACGCGGCCCGCATCACACGTGATCACCTCGACGGTGGAAGACCTCACCGGGGCGCCGGCGCGTACGTTCCGGTCCTGGGCGGAGGAGCACGCGGACGAATTCCGCTAGGCCCGCCGGGCGTCAGTTCCGCTGGGTCCGCCGGGTGTCAGCCGGTTCCGCTTCCGGTGCGGGGCCGTCGCGGGCCGCGCGGCGCAGTTCGGTCTTGAGGACCTTGCCGCTCGCGTTGCACGGGAGTTCCGGTACGAGGTGGAAGCGGCGTGGCACCGTGAAGTTGGCGAGGCGCTCCCGGGCCCAGGCGGTGAGGGCTGCCGGGGTGGGCGGCTCCTGCGCGTGGACGGGGACGACGAAGGCGACACCGACCTCGCCGAGCCGCTCGTCCGGGGCTCCCACGACGGCGACCTCGGCGATGCCGGGGTGTGCGCCGAGGGCGTTCTCCACCTCCGCCGGGTAGGCGTTGAAGCGCCGACGACGTACATGTCCTTGAGCCGGTCGATGAGGGACAGGTAGCCGTGCTCGTCCAGTACGCCGACGTCACCGGTGTGCAGCCAGCCGCCGTCGGGGTCGACGGCGCGCGCGGTGGCCTCGGGGCCTCGAGGTAGCCGGCCATGACGTGATAGCCGCGGGAGACCACCTCGCCGGGCCGGCCGGGGGCAGCACCCGTCCGTCCGGTGCGACGATTCGCCGGCGCGACGGCCTGGACGCCGAGGAACGGGCCGACGAGATTCACCTGGAGCAGCCGCTGCAGGTTCTCCTCGGTCTCCTCCTCGATCGGCGCGGTGCGCCACAGGGCCGCGTTCTTCACCAGTGCGTTGATCCGGCCGAAGGTGTCCAGCGCTGCCGTGACGACCCGCTGCCGGCCGGCCGCTCCGGTCACGTCGTGCGGGACGAACAGGCTGGCCGATCCGGATGCGGAAGGTCTTCGCGGCCACCCAGGAGAGGCAGGCCTCGGAGGCGCTCATGTGCGCGTACTGCGTCAGTGAGTGGTGCTCGACCGCCCAGATCCGGTCAAAGCCCATTGGCTCGGCGTACACCGCCTGTTCGACGCAGTCCCGGATCACCTGGCGCTCGTTGCCGGGGGACGGGTCGGCCATCTGGGCCTCGAAGATCACCAGAACTATGGAGGGCGGGGGAAGGTGCGAGGGGGGCGGCGACGTACCGAAAACACGGACGGGTCACGGCCGTTGGTCCGGCCGTGACCCGTGTGATGGGAAAGGGGGAGGGGAGTCAGATCCCGCAGGGGCAGGGGCAGGAGCAGGAGCAGTCGCACCCGCAGCCGCGCTGTTCCGGCTGGAGCAGGCGGGCGATGCCTGCACGGAGATGGGTGTGCAGCGCGGCGTCCGAAGCGGAGTCCAGTGCCGGGGTGCGGAACGCCTTCCGCATCAGGCTCGTGCCGAGGAGCCACGCGGCGAGCAGTTCGGCGCGCAGCTCCGCGTCGGGCCCCTCCAGGCGTTCGGCGAACCGGCCCGAGAAGACCTCGGCCACCTTGTCGCGGAAGTGCCGGACGGCGTCCTCGCGGCTGGAGGAGCGCAGCACGGACAGCACCGGGTGCGGTACCTCCTCGTCCGGCGGGCCGCTGGTGACGAAGTCGCAGACCCAGCCGGCGACCTCGTCGAGCGGCACCTCCAGCAGCGGGTCGAAGATCGCGGTGTCCATGGACGCCGCGGCGAACAGGGCTTCCTTGGAGCCGAAATAGCGGTACACCAGGGCGGCGTCCACCCCGGCGTCCTTGGCGATGTCCCGGATGCTGGCGCCGTCGTAGCCGTACCTGCCGAAGCGCAGGGACGCCGCCGTCATCAGGGCGCTGCGCGTCCCGGCCGCACTGTGTTTGCGCGCCCGCGCGGGCTGCTCGCCGGTCTCCGCCTTCGCCTTCGCTGTCGATCCGTCCACGTGTTCGTACCTTCTTCGGCTCGTCGTTCAGCAGCACATGGTCCTGGATCCGGACCGTGTCCGGAAGTCATCGGTCGTTGTCATCAATCGTTGACCGCCTGTGGGGCGCGTGTCATAAGGTCGGCCTCAGACGATCATTCGAAAAGGTGATTATCAGTGACTGAGAGACGCGTCGCCGTCATCGGTACCGGTTACGTAGGGCTGACCACCGGGGCCTGCCTGGCCTCGCTCGGGCACCGGGTGGTGTGCGCGGACGCCGACCCGGGCAAGGTCGAGCGGCTCCGCCGGGCCGAGGTCGACATCCTGGAACCGGGGCTGCCGGAACTCGTCGAGGAGGGGCTGGAATCGGACCGCCTCGCGTTCGTGGGCGACACCCCGGCCGCCGTCCGCGACGCCGACGTGGTCTTCCTGTGCCTGCCGACGCCGATGGGCGCGGGCGGCGCGGCCGACCTGGCCGCCGTCGAGGCCGTCGCCGGTGAGATCCGTACCGAGCTGCCGCACGGCGCGGTCGTCGTCAACAAGTCGACGGTGCCGGTGGGCACGTCGGAACGGGTCGCCGCGCTGCTCGGCCGGCCGGACGTGACCGTGGTCAGCAACCCGGAGTTCCTCCGCGAGGGCCGCGCCGTGCACGACTTCCTGCACCCGGACCGCATCGTGGTCGGGGGAGCGGAGGCCGAGGCCGCGCGGCGGGTCGCCGAGCTGTACGCCGACCTGGAAGCGCCGCTGGTGGTCACCGACGCCGCCAGCGCCGAACTCGCCAAGTACGCGGCGAACTTCTTCCTCGCCATGAAGCTGTCCTTCGCCAACAACCTGGCGACGCTGTGCGAGCGCTTCGGCGCCGACATCGGCGACGTGACCGCGGGCATCGGCCACGATCCGCGCATCGGCAGCGCCTTCCTCCAGCCCGGACCCGGCTGGGGCGGCTCCTGCCTGCCCAAGGACACCCACGCCCTGCTGTCCGTCTGCGAGGCGGCCGGGATCGACTTCCCGCTGCTGCGCGCCACCATCGAGACCAACGTCGAGCACCAGCGGCGCCTCGTCGAGCGCGTCGCGGCACAGTCCTCACGCGGCGACGGCTCGCTGGCGGGCGTGCGGCTGGCCCTGTACGGCCTGGCCTTCAAGGCCGGCACCTCCGACCTGCGGGACTCGCCGGCGCTGGCCATCGCGCGGCAGCTGCGGGAGCGCGGCGCCGAGCTGTACGCCTACGACCCCGCACTGTGCGAGACCCGGCCCGACCTCAGCGACCTGCTCACCCTCACCGACGACCCGCTGGCCGCCGCGGACGGGGCCGACGCCTGCCTCGTGCTCACCGAGTGGCCGGAGTTCCTGGAACTGGACTGGGACAAGGTCGCCGAACGCCTCGACGGCCGCATCGTCCACGACTTCCGCAACTTCCTCGACCAGGACCGGCTGGACCGCGCCGGGCTCGTCCGGCAGAGCATCGGCAGCCCGTACACGATGGCGGGCTGACCACCGCAGCGCGCCCGGCCCCCACCCCACGACAGACCGACCCGAAAGGTCTCTTGATGCGAGTCCTGTGCACCACCATCGGCAGTCCCTCACACGGACGCGCCCAGCTGCCCCTGCTGCGGGCCCTCGCCGCCGCCGGACACGAGGTACGGGTGGCGACCACCGAGGAGGTCGCGCCGCTCTTCCGCGATGACGACCTCACCGTCATCACCTGCATGCCGACCTTCACGCCGCAGCTGTTCATGGACGAGGAGTTCGACCTGGGCGGGGACGCGCCCGGCGCCGGGGCCGGGGAGCCCGACCCCGAGCAGCAGCAGGCCGCCATGATGCGCTTCATGGTCCAGGTGCTCTCCGGGCCGATGGCCAGGAAGCTCCGGGAGATCATGCTGCCCCTGGTCCGCGAGTTCGCACCCCAGCTCATCCTGCGCGACGGCATGGACCTCGGCTCGGTGCTCATCGCCGAAGAACTGGGCATCCCCCAGCTGCCCACCCCCTCCGGATCCAGCAACATGCTGAACCCGGAGGAGATCCACCCCGGCCTCAACACGCTGCGCGAAGAGTTCGGGCTGCCCGCCCAGGAGAGCCCGCTGTCGGTCGTCCCGCACGGGCGCATCGACTACGTGCCGGCCTCCTTCTCCTTCGCCCGGCACCTGCCAGGACCCTGGTCGTACCGGCAGACGGTGGAGGTCGACCGGAGCTCCGTCCTGCCCCCGTGGGTCGCCGAGCTGCCCACCGACCGGCCGCTGGTGTGGGCCGCCATCGGCACGGCGCTGCCGATGCTCCAGCAGCGGAAGGAGCAGGGCGAGGAGCAGCCCCCGGAGCTGCCGTTCGAGTTCCCGGACCCCGTCAAGACGCTGCAGAGCATCGTCGAGGCGGCGGCGAAGCTGGACGAGTGCACCGTGGTCGTCGCGACCTCGGGCATACCGGTGGACACCACGGAGCTGCCCCCGCACGTCCACCTCACCGAGCGGCTGCCGCAGCCGCTGCTGCTGGAGTGCGTCGACCTGTTCCTCACCCACGGCGGCTTCAACAGCATCCGTGAGGCGATGCGTACCGGTACGCCGCTGGCGGTGCTGCCGCAGTTCGGCGACCAGGGCCCCAACGCGCAGCGCGTCGAGGAGCTGGGGCTCGGCCGGGAGATCACCGACCGCACCCCGGACGGCATCGCCGCGGTCTGCCGCGCGGTGCTGGCCGACTCCGGTGCCGCCGCCACGGCCCGCCGGGCACGGCTGGCGATGCTGACCCTGCCGGAGATCGAGCACGCGGTGGCCGACCTGGAGAGGCTCGTCGGAGACCACGCGTGAGTTCTTCGGACGCGCTCCGCAAGCAGGAGCCGCGGCCCGCGGACGGACCGGCCGACGAGGCCGGTCCGCCCGCGCGGCTGTCGCACCGCGAGGTCGTCATCGTCCTGTCCGGCCTGATGCTCGGGATGTTCCTCGGCGCGCTGGACCAGACCGTGGTCTCCTCAGCGCTCCGCACCATCGCCGACGACCTGCACGGACTCACCGCCCAGGCCTGGGTGACCACGGCTTACCTCGTCACCGGCACCATCGCCACCCCGCTGTACGGCAAGCTGTCCGACATCCACGGCCGGCGGCCGGTCTACCTCGTCGCGATCGTGCTCTTCGCCGCCGGATCACTGCTGTGCGGCTGCGCCGCGTCCATCCACCAGCTCGCCGTGTTCCGGGCGGTCCAGGGGCTGGGCGGCGGCGGACTGATGTCCCTCGCCATGACCGTGATCGCGGATATCACCTCGCCGCGCGAACGGGGCCGTTACCAGGGCTGGTTCATGGCCGTCTTCGCCGGGTCCAGCATCGTCGGGCCCGTCGTCGGCGGCGTCTTCGCGGGCAGCGGCAGCCTGCTCGGCATCACCGGCTGGCGCTGGATCTTCCTGGTCAACGTGCCGCTGGCCGCGCTCGCCCTCGCCGTCATCACGCGCGTGCTGCGCCGGGTGCCGCACCGGCCGGTACGGCACCGACTGGACTACGGCGGCGCCCTGACCCTGGCCCTCGGCGTCGTCCCCCTGCTCGTCGTCGCCGAGCAGGGCCGCAGCTGGGGCTGGGCCTCACCGCCGGCCCTCGCCCTGTACGTCACCGGCGCGGCCGGACTCGCCGCCTTCGTACTGATCGAGCGGCGCATGGGCGAGGCGGCGCTGCTGCCGCTCCGCCTCTTCCGCGTCCGCAGCTTCCGCCTCGGCACGCTCCTCCACTTCATCGTCGGCATCGGCATGTTCGGTGCGATGACGACGCTGCCGCTGTACCTCCAGCTCGCCCAGGGCATGAGCCCGATGGCGGCGGGCCTGGCGATGCTGCCCACCACGGTCGCCAACGTCGCCGTCACCCTCACCGTCGGCCGGCTGATCTCCCGTACCGGACGCCTGAAGGTGCACCTGGTGACGGGCGTCGGCTGCTTCACCGCCGCCATGCTCGTCTACGCCACGCTCCAGGCCGACAGCCCGCTCTGGTACGTCGCGATCGGCATGCTCTTCATGGGTGCGGGACTGGGCGCGGCGATGCAGACCATGACCACGCTGGCCCAGTCCGAGGTGCCCCGTACGGACATGGGCGCCGCGACCGCCTCGGTGAACTTCTTCCGCTCCAACGGCGGCACGGTCGGCGCCGCCGCGTTCCTGTCGGTCCTCTTCTCGCTGGCCGGCTCGCGGATCGGCGAACGGCTCGACGAGGCGTTCCGCCACCCGGCCCTGCGCCGACTGGCCGAGGAGCCCGACAACGCCCGCGCGCTGAGCGGCGTACTGCGCCCGCACGGCGGCCTCGACCTGGAGGACTCCGCCTTCCTCCACACCCTGGACCCGCGCCTGGCGCTGCCCTTCCTGGAGGGCTACGTCGCCGCCATGCGCGTCGTCTTCCTGACGGGCGCGGCGGTGACCCTGCTCGCTTTCGTGATCGCGGCCTGGCGCGTCCCGAACCTCGAACTGTCCGACGAGTGACGGAGCGGTAGGCTCCTCTGCCGGTCCGGCCGGACCGGCCGGCAGAGGATGGGGGAGACGATGGGAACGCCGTTCGCCGTGGAGATCACCGTGCGCGGGTACGAGACCGATGCGCAGGGGCACCTCAACTCCAGCGTGTACATGCAGTACGCCGAGCACGCCCGGTGGTCCTTGCTCCAGGCGGCCGGCATCCGCCAGTCCGACCTGCTCGACCAGGGCGTCGGCCCGGTGAACCTGGAGACCACCGTGCGGTTCCGGCGTGAGCTGCGCGCCGGGGACGAGGTGACGGTGGACTGCGCATTCGTCTGGGGCGAGGGGAAGACCTACCGGATCGAGCAGCGGATCGTGCGGGCCGACGGCGAGGTGGCCGCCGAGGTGGCCAGTGTGTGCGGCGTGCTGGACCTTGCGGACCGGCGGCTCGTGGGGGATCCGGCGCGGGTCTTCCGCTCGGCTGCCGAGGACCTGAGTCTGTTCGACTTCTGACACGCCACGGCCGCCTCTGTCGCAACCCTTGACCCGTCCGTCACCAGATTTTAACGTCCATTCACCTTCTGAATTCAGGGCGGGCGATGGAGCCTGCCCGTTGCCGAAAAGGTGAACTCATGCAGGGGATGCGACGACGCACGCTTCTGAGTGCGGCCGGCGGGACGGCCGTTGCCGGCGGGCTCCTCGGGGCGGGGAGCGCGCAGGCCGCCGCTCCGGCCGCAGGAGGGACGGCCGCCGCGGCGGACGGCCCCCGCGCCTCGGGACCGTACGACCGGAAGATCAGGGAACTGCTGGGCCGGATGACCGTCGACGAGAAGTTCGGCCAGCTTCAGCAGCTGCCCTGGACCTGGGACACCGGGCCCGGCGGCGGCGAGACCAAGGCGGTCGAGGACGCCGCCCGCAAGGGCATGCTCGGCTCCGTCTTCAGCATCTTCGGCGCGAAGACCACCAACGCACTGCAGAAGATCGCCGTGGAGGAGTCCCGGCTCGGCATCCCGCTGGTCTTCGGCCTCGACGTGATCCACGGCATGTGGACCAACTTCCCGGTCCCGCTCGGCCAGGCGGCGAGCTTCGACCCGGAGGTCACCGCGTCGGACGCCGAGGTCTCCGCCAAGGAAGCCCGCTCCAACGGCGTGCACTGGACCTTCGCGCCCATGATGGACGTCACCCACGAGCCGCGCTGGGGCCGCATCGCGGAGGGCTGCGGCGAGGACCCGTACCTCACCTCGCACTTCGCCGCGGCCAAGGTACGGGCGTACCAGGGCGGCGACGGCAAGGACCGCAGGCGCGACAGCCTCAAGGACAAGGACCGGCTGGCCGCCTGCGCCAAGCACTTCGTCGCGTACGGCGGAGCGGAGGGCGGCCGCGACTACAACACGGTCGACGTCTCCGAGTCCCGGCTGCGCAACCTCTACCTGCCGCCGTTCAAGGCCGCGCTGGACGCCGGCGCGGTGACCGTGATGGCGTCCTTCAACACCATCAGCGGCGTCCCCGCGCACGGCAACACCCACACCCTCACCGAGATCCTCAAGCGGGAGTGGGGCTTCGACGGGCTGGTGGTCAGTGACTTCACCGGCGTCCAGGAGCTGATCGCGCACGGCTTCGCCGAGGACGGCGCGGACGCGGCGCGGCTGTCGCTGAACGCCGGCGTCGACATGGAGATGACCAGCACCCACTTCGTCGAGAACGGCAAGAAGCTGCTGCGCGCCGGGAAGATCGAGCAGAGCCGGCTGGACGACGCCGTCTACCGTGTGCTGCAGCTGAAGTTCCAGCTCGGCCTCTTCGACCGCCCGTACGTCGAGCAGCGGGACGAGATCGCGGAGCCGTCCGCCGCGGCCCGCAAGGCGGCCCGTGCGGCAGCGGCCCGTTCCATGGTGCTGCTCAAGAACGAGAAGTCGGTGCTGCCGCTGTCGGCCAAGGCCTCCTCGATCGCGGTGGTCGGCCCGTTCGCGGACTCGGGCGATCTCCTGGGCACCTGGGTGATCCCGGCCTCGCAGAAGAAGTTCCCCGCCGTGAAGGTGCTGGACGCGGTGAAGAAAGCCGCCCCGCAGGCGAAGGTCACGTACGCGCAGGGCGTGGACGCCGAGGGCGAGGACACCAGCGGCATCGCCGAGGCGGCCGCCGCCGCCAAGGCCGCCGACGTGACCGTGGTCGTGGTCGGCGAACCCCCGTCGATCAGCGGCGAGGCGGCGGCCCGCAGCGACATCTCGCTGCCGGGCGCGCAGGAGAAGCTGATCGAGGCGGTCGCGGCCACCGGCAGACCGTTCGTGGTGGTGCTCGTCAACGGCCGCCCGCTGACCGTGGGCAGCTGGCTGGACAAGGCCCCCGCCGTGCTGGAGGCCTGGCACCCGGGCACCGAGGCCGGGCACGCGATCGCGGACGTCCTCTTCGGCACCGTGAATCCCGGCGGGAAGCTCCCGGTCTCCTTCCCCCGTACGGTCGGCCAGATCCCGATCCACTACAACCACGAGTCCACGGGACGCCCGTACGACCCGGACAACAAGTACACCTCGAAGTACCTTGACCTGCCCGACGGGCCGCAGTTCCCGTTCGGCTTCGGACTCAGTTACACGGACTTCGCCCTGGGCGAGCCGAAGCTCAGCCGTTCACGCGTCGCGGCGCAGGCCCTGCGCAAGGGCGACACGCTGGAGGTCTCCGTCTCCGTGCGGAACACCGGGAAGCGGGCCGGTGACGAGGTCGTGCAGCTGTACGTCCACGACAAGGCCGCCTCCCTCACCCAGCCGGTACGCAAGCTCCGCGGCTTCCGCCGGGTGACCCTGGAGCCGGGCGGGCACACCACCGTGCGCTTCCGTCTCGGGGCCGAGGACCTGGGCTTCTGGACCAACGACACCCGGGGCCGGTTCACGCTGGAGCCGGGCGCCTTCGATCTCTACGTGGGCACCAGCTCGGCCGCCGATGCCAAGGTCGAGCTGACGGTGACCTGACCTGACCGGCCGCCCGCTCCCGGCTCCCGCACCGGGGGCGGACGGTCAGTGGTCGTCCCAGTGACCGTTGTGCGGGGCGTGCCGGTGGCCGTCGTGGATGTAGTCCATGTGGTCGCCGTGCGGGACCGCGACGTGGCCGCAGCCCTCCTGGTGCTGGTGGGTGTGTTCCTGGTGCTCGGTGTGCCCGGCGGGCTCGCACTCGTCGACGTGGTCCTGGTGGGTGCGGTGCAGACAGCCGTCGTGCACGTAGTCGGTGTGGTCGCCGTGCGGGACGGCGACATGCCCGCAGCCGGCTCCGTGCTGGTGGGTGTGGCCCTGGTGGGTGGTGTGCGTGGCCGTCGCCATGACTTCCTCCTGATCCGCCGTGCTGTGTGGTGACTTTTGCGCCATTTGATAAGCAGAGCGCAATCTGTCCAGAATGCTAGATCAGTCACCACATTTTACCGCTGATGTCCGTTCCGTCGGAGTGTGTGGCGCCCAGGCCCAGCCGCGAATGCCCGGCGCGGGGGAGCGCCCGTCGGCGGGCGGCGGTAGGACCGGTACGCCGGACGCCGCCGCCGCGTCCAGGCCGGGCATGAGATCGCGCTGACCGCCCGGCCGGCCCCGCGGCGCGGCGACGGAGGACGGCCGGCACATCGCACCCAGGGCGGGCGGTACGGCCGGGCCGGGGACCGGGCGGCGGCCCGGCCGCGTGGACGCGGTAGTCGTGCGCGGGGCCCGGCCCGGCGAGGGGCGTAGGGCGAGCGCAGCCGGGAAATGGGTTCGGCGGAAAACTGTCGCAGTTGCTGCCGGCGGCCCGCTGCCGCCGGACGGAGCGGGCGCGTAGCGGTCCGCATCAGGAGGAGCCTCGGGATGGGCGTCCCCTTGTACCTGGAGCCACGGCTGACGCCTCGACTCACGTCGTTGCTGCGGTCCGGCCGGTTCCTGCACGCGCTCGTCGGCGGGCTGGGATCGCCGCTCAACGTGGTGCTGCCGGACCAGATCGCCGACAACCTCACCCACTTCCGCGACGTCTACCGCACGCACCGGCTGTCCGGCCAGGTCTTCTTCGCGCACAAGGCCAACCGCTCCAGCGCCCTGGTGCGGCGGCTCGCCGCCACGGACGCCGGACTGGACGCCGCCTCGCTCGGCGAACTGCAGCACGCGCTCGGCGCCGGCTTCACCCCGGACCGGATCATGGCCACCGGTCCGAAGGACCCCGAGTTCCTGTGGCTGGCCGCCCGGACCGGCGTCCTCGTGCACGTCGACGGACAGGCGGAGCTGGACGAACTCGCCGCCCTGGTCCGGCAGTACGGCCTGCCGCCCGCCGGGGTGCTGCTCCGGCTCTCGGGGTTCGCCTCCGAGGGCACCCGGCTGCTCACCCGGCCGAGCAGGTTCGGAACACCGGCGGGGGAGCTGGGCGGACTGCTCACCACACTGGAGCGGTACCCGGACGAGTTACGCCTGGCCGGCGTCGGCTACCACCTCGACACCACCAGCCTCGCCGAGAAGGCCGTGGCCCTCGAAGGCTGCGTCCGGGCGATGGACGAGTGCCGAGGCCGCGGGCTGAACCCCCGGATCATCGACATCGGGGGCGGCTTCGGCGTCAGCTACCTCGCGGACGGCGAGCAGTGGGAGCGGTACACGACCGAGCTGACCCGGGCGGTCATGGGCCGGCGCCCAGCCCTGACCTGGCGCCGGCACGGCTACGGCCTGTGGCACGAGGCCGGAACGCTGCGCGGGTCCCTCGCCCTCTACCCGGCGCACCGCCCCGTCGCCGCTGAGAAGTACCTCGACGCGCTGCTGACCCAGCCCGCGCCCGCCCTGGGCACGCGGCTCGCCACGCTGCTCCTGGAGGGCCTGTGCGACCTGTACGTCGAACCGGGGCGGGCCCTGGCCGACCAGTGCGGGCTCACGCTGGCGCGGGTCCTGGAGGTGCGCCGGACGGGGGCGGGTGAGCGGGTGGTGCGGCTGGCGGCCAACGCCACCGACGTGGCACTGGAGGAGCACGGCGTCCTGATGGACCCGGTCGTCGTACCGGCCGACGGCAGGCGGGCGCCGGCCGCGGGCGGACCGGTCGGGGTCCACCTCGCCGGCAACCTGTGCCTGGAAGCCGACATGATCACGCGGCGGACGGTCTTCCTGCCGTACCCGCCGTGCCCCGGCGACCTGCTGGCCTTCGCGAACACCGCCGGGTACTGCATGGACTTCCGGGCCGGGGAGGCGCAGCGGCAGCCCGTCGCCCGCAAGGCCGCCGTCTGGCAGGACGGCCGGGACGGCGCGCGGGAGCGGCGGGACGGCCGGGAACGGCAGGACGGGCAGGACGACGGGCACGGCGAGGTTCCGTGGCGCTGGTGCCTGGACGAGGAGTACTGGCCGGTCGCCCAGCAGGCACACCACCCGCGACACCACGGCACACCGGCAGGAGGAGGCGCATGAGACTCGACAGCATCACCGACGCCATCGGCGACACCCCGCTGGTACGCGTCGATCCGGCCGTGCACGGCCTGCGCCACATCGACCTGTACGCCAAGCTGGAGATGCTGAACCCCTTCGGATCGGTCAAGGACCGGGCCGCATGGCACATGGTCCGGCCCGGACTGACGGCCGCGGCGGACGGCCACCGCACCGTCGTGGAACTGTCCAGCGGGAACACCGCAAAGGCCCTGTCCCTGCTCGCCGGGCTGTACGGCGTCCCGTTCAAGACCGTCACCAACCGGATCAGGGTCCCCGAGATGAGGGACCTGCTGCTGTTGCTCGGCGCCGAGGTCGAGGAACTGCCCGGACAGACGGAGTGCCTCGACCCCACCAGTACCGACGACCCGCTGACCCTCTTCCACCAGGAGCTCACCGGGTCGGCCGACGGCTACGTCTACACCGACCAGTACTACAACGCGCGCAACACCGAGGCCCACGCGGCCGGTACCGGCCCCGAGATCGTCGCCGACCTGGACGGCCGGGCACCGGACCACTTCGTCGCGTGCGTGGGCACCGCGGGCTCCTCCAGCGGCGTCGCCCGCGTGCTGCGCGAGCACGACCCCGGCGTGCACGTCCTCGGGCTCGTGGCGCACAAGGCCGACTTCATCCCCGGCATCCGCACCATCGACGAGGTCCAGGGAGTCGGTCTGTTCGACCCGGCCACGTACGACACGATCGAGACCGTCACCGCGGACGAAGCCATCGAGGGCATGGTGACGCTGGCCCGGCGGTGCGGGATGCCGGCCGGGCCGACCGGCGGCGCCGCCTACACCGGGGCCGTACGCCACCTGCGCACCCTCGACGCGGAGCTGACGGAGCGCCGGACCGCGGTGTTCATCGTGTGCGACCGGATCGAGAGCTACCTGAGCTACGTACGCCAGCGGCGGCCCGACCTCCTGGGCCGCCCGGCCCACCGCAACTCCCTCGCCACCCTCACCGAAGCGGAGGCCGCGGCCGCCACCGGCATCGGCACCGAGGACGCCGAGCGGTGGATCGCCCAGGACGAGCCCCTCGTCGTCGACCTGCGCAGCCCCTTCTCGTACGCCGCGCTGCACATCGACGGCTCGGTGAACATCGTCGACGAGCTGTTCGCCGAACTCCTCCAGGGCGGCCTGCCGTTCAGCAAGAGCCGGCCCGTGCTGCTGGCCTGCCCGGTGGGGGAGCAGTCAGCCCGGTACGCCGCGCTGCTGACCCGCATGGGCCACCCCGACGTACGCAGCCTGGCCGGCGGCATCATCGCCTGGCGCGACGCGGGCGCCCCGCTCGTACGGGAGTGAGGGCGCCGTGACCGCCACCGGCGCACCGGCCTCCGCGGCCCTGGAAGAGCTGCGCGAGTGGCACGCCGCGCTCCGCGTCCAGTTCCCGATCCTCACCGGGCACCCGGAGCTGGTGTACCTGGACAGCGCGGCGACCGCGCAGAAGCCGCGCGCCGTCCTGGACGCCGTCCACACCTACCTCACCACCAGCAACGCCAACGCCGGGCGGGCCACCTACACGTGGGCCAACCGCACGACCGCGCTCATGCGGGAGACCCGGGACCGGATCAAGGAGTTCCTGGCCGACCCGGAGCCGGACCGCTCCGGCGTGCATCTGGTCAGCGGTACCACCGAAGGGCTGCGCACCGTCGCCCGCGACTGGCTCACCGGACTGCTCGCCGACCAGGACGAGATCGTCGTGCCGTTCGCCGACCACCAGGCAAACATCGCGCCCTGGCTGGAGGCCCGCGACCTGCTGGCCCGGCAGGGCACCCGCGTCCGCGTCCGCCCGATGCCGTACCAGGCGGGCTCCGGCGACTACGACCCGGCGGCCCTCGCCGAACTGGTCACGCCGCGCACCCGCTTCATCGCGGCCACCCACGTCCACCACGTCTACGGCGGCGACATGAACGTCCACCGGATCCGCCGGGCGGTGGGCCCGGACGCGGTGATCTGCCTGGACGCCGCGCAGAGCGTCGGCCACCTCCCCGTCTCCCTCGCCGAACTCGACGTGGACTTCCTGGCCTTCTCCGGCCACAAGGCCCTGGCGCTGCCGGGCTCGGGGGCGGTCTGGGCCCGTAACGCACGCGGCCCCCGCTTCGCCCCCGGCGGCTGGGACGGCAGCCCCGACACCACCGGGGCCGCGAGCCTGCGGGCGGCGCTGGACTGGCTGGACGCCGCGGGCACGGACCGCATCGCGCGGTGGACCCGCGCGCTGGCCGCCCGGCTCACCGACGGCCTGCGCCGACTGCCCGCGTACGAGGTGCTCGGCTGCCGGCGCAGCCTGGCGGCCGACTCGGACGTACCGGGACGGCACGGCATCGTCACCTTCCGCCACCGCGGCATCGGCTCCGGCGACCTGGGCTTCGTCCTCTTCAGCCACGGCTTCATGGTCCGCTCCGACAGCCTCTGCCAGGGCAGCGCGGGCGAGCGCGAACACGCGGTACGGGTGAGCCTGCACGTCTACAACACCCCGGAGGAGATCGACCGGCTGCTCGCGGTCCTGACCACCCTCCAGTGAGTTGCGCCAAGGGGAACCATTTTCACCTGTATCTTCGGACCGGTCCGGAAGACGGTGCGAGACGGTGAAGGTGGCACGGCCCCGATGGGACTGGGCACGGCGACGGCCGAGCGATGGGTGGAGCGCTGGGAGCGCCAGCAACAGCGGTACGCGATCGACCGCGAGGAGCGGTTCACGGTGGTCGCCGACGTGGTCGAGCACGTACTCGCCGGGCGGCCCCGGCCGGTCGTCGCGGACCTCGGCTGCGGCCCGGGATCACTGGCCGCACGGCTGGCGGGACGGCTGCCGTACGCCGATGTCGTGGCCGTGGACAGCGACCCGCTGCTGCTCGAACTGGGCCGCACCCACCACGCGCACGCCGCCCGCTTCGTCCGGGCGGCCCTCGGCGAACCCGGCTGGACCGGAGCGCTGGCACTGCCGGGACCGCTGGACGCCGCCGTCTCCACCACCGCCCTGCACTGCCTCTCCGAGGACGCGCTGCGGCGCACGTACGAGGACCTGGCCGCGCTGCTGCGGCCGGGCGGCGTCCTCGTCAACAGCGACATGCTCCACCCGGACGGCAGCACGACGGCCCGGATCGCCCGGCACGTCGGGCGGCGCAGGGCCGAACGGCTGGGCACGACGGCCCACGAGGAGTGGGACTCCTGGTGGACGGCGGCCGCCCGGGACCCCGAGCTGGCGGGCCTGTTCGCCGCCCGCCGCCGCGAGCACCGCCCGCCGCGCAACCGCCACAACGGCCTCACCCTGCCCCGCCACCGCACCCTCCTCCGCGAGGCAGGCTTCCAGGAGACGGGCACGGTCTGGCAGTGCAGCACGGACTACGTCCTCGTGGCGGTCCGCTGAGTCATGTCCCACCTCACATGCCTGTCTCCCTTGACCTGACATCAGTGTCAGGTTCGAGCATGGTCACGGGCCATCGAAGGCCGGGGAGACGAGGAGCGAGTGATGGACAACCAGCTGTACGACTACAGTCCGATCGTCGAGCGGGAGCCGATCCGCTGGCCGGGAGGTGCGCGGGTCGCCTTCTACGTGGGGCTGAACATCGAGCACTACCAGGTGGACCGGCCCTCGACGAGTACCTTTGCGGGTACCGCGGGGCTGACGCCGGACCCGCTCAACTACGGCTGGCGCGACTACGGCCCCCGGGTGGGGTTCTGGCGGCTGCTGAAGAGCCTTGACCGGCACGGGCTGCGGGCCAGCGTGCTGCTCAACTCCGATGTGACGGACCGCTACCCGCAGATCGTGCGGGCAGGCCTGGACCGGAACTGGGCCTGGCTGGCGCACGGCAGGAACAACTCCATCTTCCAGGCCGGCATGAGCCCGGAAGAAGAACGCGCCTACCTCACCGAGGTGGTGACCACCATCGAGAAGGCCACCGGGCGGCGTCCGCGCGGCTGGATGGGGCCGGCCCTCACCGAGACCTTCCGGACCCCGGAGCTGCTGGCCGAGCTCGGTCTCGGCTATGTGCTCGACTGGACCAACGACGACCAGCCGTACCGGCTGAACGTGCCGGGGATGCTGAGCGTGCCGTACTCCGTCGAGCTGAACGACATCAGCCTGTTCGTCGGGAAGAGCCTCAGCGGGCCGGACTTCGTGCAGATCGTCAAGGACCAGCTGGACCAGCTGTACGAGGACTCGGCGGACAGCGGCCGGGTGATGGCGCTGGCGCTGCACCCCTTCGTCATCGGCCAGCCGTTCCGGCACAAGTACCTGGACCAGGCGCTGGAACACGTCGCCGGTCACCCCGGCGTCTGGCTGACGACCAGCGACGAGATCGCGGAGCACTACACCCGGCACCACGTGTAGCCGTACGTGGTGCCGGGGCGCGCGGTCAGTTGAGCGTGAAGGCCCACTGGTGGTTGTTCCGGGCCTCGTCCTGGCACGGGAAGATGCTCAGGTTCCGGTCGTCACTGTCCGCCACCTGCGAGTCCAGGCACATGTTGTCGCTCTTGAAGTTGCGGACCCAGAAGCGGTTGTCGCCCTTCTTCTCCACCCACCACAGCTGGTTGTCGTCGTTCGTGCCGTTGCACTTGTACTCCGTCACCCGCGTCGCGGGACGGGCGCCGCCGTAGTCGGGCAGGTCCATGCAGAGCCCGTCCTTGTCGTTCCGGATGAGGAACAGGGGCGCGCCGTTCGGACCGCCGTCGTCACTCCTCTTGTCGAGGTTCCACAGCTGGTTGTCGTTGGTGGAGCTGTTGCACGCCGCCTGGTGCACGGGGCCGTCGACGCGGCCCTGGGCGGTGGGGATGTCGGCGCAGGTGTGGTTCGTCCAGTTCTTGATGAGCACCCGCACGGTGTTCGCCGGCATGCCGTTGTTCTGGTCGCCGCCCCCGCCCCCGCCCGCGGGCTTGTTCTCCGGCTCCTGCTGTGCGGGCTTCTCCGGCTGCCCCTCCTCCGCCGGCTTCTCCGGCTCCTGGGACGGCTCCTGCGTGGGCTGGGCCGGTGTCTCCTTCGGCAGGGTGGCGGCGGCGTCCTGCGGCTTCTCCTGGGCGAGGCTGGTGACGGAAGGCTTGTAGGCGAACCAGAGGATGAGCCCGGTGATGGTGAGCGCGAGCAGCAGCCCGAGCACCGTCATCAGCCAGTAGGGGAAGACGCTGCGCTGTACGTACGTGCCGTCGACCTCCACCGGCTCGCTGCCCGAGCGCCGCACCGCCAGGCTGAACGGCCGCTGCTGCTTGTGTCCGCCCCAGGTGATCTGCCGGGGCTTGAGCACGGCGTCCACGAAGGCGGCGCGGCCGGGCTCGATCTGCACGTTCGACGGCCGGATCTCGTACGACAGCTCGTCGCTGCGGTCGGCGCCCGTGATCGACGCGGTGAGCTTGGTGTTGCCGAGGTTGTCCACGGCCAGCTTCGGGCGGCCCCGGAACCGGCCCTTGACGGTGTGCGGGACCATCTCGGCCCGGATCTCCGTGAAGGGCGTGATGGTGAGGTTGCCCTCGATGACGGTGGTGGCGTCGGGGTGTTCGGTGGGTATGACCTGCACACCGAACGGGTTCGGCCCCGCGGTGGCGTCGGGGGTGCGCGGCGGGGCGAACGTCAGTTCCACCGTCCCTGTGGTCCCCGGGTACAGCCGTACCGACGCTGGTTCCACGGTCACGTACGGCGCGATGTCACCGACCGGCACGAAGCGGTACTCGTCGACCACGTCTCCGGTGTTGCGGAGTCTCAGCCGTACAGAGGCGGTGCTGCCGGGATCCACGGTGGCGGACGAGGGCTCGAGGGAGGTCCAGATGCTCACGCCCGCGACGCTACGGGAGGACCCGCCGCAGGTCATGAGGCCAGAGGGCAGGGGTGGTGCCCGAACGCGCGGCGTCGGCTGCCCCATCGGCCCGGCGGCCGGGCGTCCCGGGGCGCCGGGAGCGGCACGGAGGCGCACCGCCGGGGTGCGCACGGTTGCCCCCTCGGGCACGCGGGATGCCCCGAGGTAGGTACCGGAGGACGTTCACCTGGCCGTCAGTGGTCCCGGAGGGTGAATTCCGGATCCTGTGTCCAGTACCCCGAGGAGAGCGAAGCATGTCGTCGTACCTGTCACCAGGCGTTTATGTCGAGGAGGTGGCCGGCGGCTCTCGCCCGATCGAGGGAGTGGGCACCTCCGTCGCGGCCTTCGTCGGACTCGCGCCGAGCGGACCGCTGAACAAGCCGACGCTGGTCACCAACTGGACCCAGTACGTCGCCGAGTTCGGTGAGTTCACCGACGGGTACTACCTCGCGCATTCCGTCTACGGCTTCTTCAACAACGGCGGCAGCGCCGCCTACGTCGTGCGCGTGGGCGGGGCTCCGGGCGGCGAGAACGGCCAGGCGCCCGCCGCCGGCCAGGAGGCCGCGGCCCCCGCGGCGCTGCCGCCCGGCGAGCCGCAGCAGCTCGGCACGTTCAAGGTCGCGGCCCTGGCGCCCGGCAGCGGCGACGGACTCTCCGTCGAGGTCACGGACGCCGAGGGCGAGGGCCCGGCCGAGCGCTTCCGGCTGGTCGTCAAGGACGGCGGCAAGGCCGCCGAGACCTTCGACGTCACCGCCAAGAAGGGCGGCCGCAACTACGTCGTCACGCAGGTCAAGGACCGCTCCAAGCTGATCTCCGTCCAGGAGGCGGCGCCCGCGGCGCAGCTGGCCCGGCCCGAGAACCAGACCGTGGCCCTGCCGGCCCCGGCTCCCGCGCCCGCAGCCCCGGCCCCCGCCACCGCGCCCGCCGGCCACCCGGGCCCCGCCGAGTACCTCGGCGACTCCGCCGACCGCACCGGCTTCGGCGGCCTGGAAGCGGTCGACGAGATCTCGATGGTGGCCGTGCCCGACCTGATGGCCGCCTACCAGCGCGGCGCGATCGACCTGGAGGCCGTCAAGGCCGTCCAGCTCGGCCTGATCGCGCACTGCGAGCTGATGGGCGACCGGGTCGCCGTCATCGACCCGCCGCCCGGCCTGAACGCCCGCGGCATCCGCGTCTGGCGCCAGGAGACCGCCGGCTACGACTCCAAGTACGCGGCGCTCTACTACCCGTGGATCAAGGTCTTCGACCCGGCCACCGGCGAGTCGAAGATCGTCCCGCCGAGCGGCCACATCTCCGGCATCTGGGCCCGCAACGACTCCGAGCGCGGCGTGCACAAGGCACCCGCCAACGAGATCGTCCGCGGCGCCGTCGACCTGGAGATGCAGATCACCCGCGGCGAGCAGGACCTGCTCAACCCGATCGGCGTCAACTGCATCCGCGCCTTCCCCGGCCGCGGCATCCGCGTCTGGGGCGCCCGCACCCTCTCCTCCGACCCGGCCTGGCGCTACCTGAACATCCGCCGGTACTTCAACTACCTGGAGGAGTCGATCCTGATCGGCACCCAGTGGGTGGTGTTCGAGCCGAACGACCAGCAGCTGTGGGCCCGCATCCGGCGTAACGTCTCCGCCTTCCTCGTCACGGAGTGGCGCGAGGGCGCCCTCTTCGGCTCCCGGCCGGAGGAGGCGTTCTACGTCAAGTGTGACGCCGAGACCAACCCGCAGGAGTCGGTGGACCTCGGCCGGGTCATCTGCGAGATCGGCATCGCGCCCGTCAAGCCGGCGGAATTCGTGATCTTCCGCCTGGCCCAGTTCTCCAGCGGCAGCGGCGAGCTGGAGGAGTAGCGGCGAGGGCGGCCGCCGGTCGCCCTCCCCTCCCTCGCCTTCTCTCCCGTCGGTCAGTAATCAGCAAAGGACACCCGACAGTTCATGAGTCTCCAGCCAGGTGACGCGCTCACCTCACACAATTTCGGCCTCCAGATCGACGGTGTGATGGTCGAGTACCTCCAGGAGGTCAGCGGCCTGACCATCGAGCAGGACGTCATCGAGTACCAGCAGGTCTCCGCGCAGGGCAAGCCCGTCACGAAGAAGCTGCCCGGCGTGAAGAAGGCGGGCACCTGCACGGTCGTGCGCGGCATGACCCAGTCGGCGGCGTTCAACCAGTGGATCACCGAGTCCGTGGCGGGCGTCATGGCCACGGCCCGCAAGAACGCCACGATCATGGTGATGGATTACCAGAACAACCCGGTCAAGCGGTACAACATGCGCAACGCCTGGTGCAGCAAGGTCGACACCAGCACCGTCAAGGCCGGCGAGGCGTCCGCGCTCACCGAGACCGTGACCATCACGTTCGAAGAACTGGTCATCGAGTAATGCGCCGTACCGCTCCCAGGCCGCCGGCCGCGGCGGTACCGGTGGCTTCCGGCCCCGAGGCCGGGCCGGAAGCCGCGGCGGAGGCGGCCGGGGCCGCGGTCGCCGCTCCGGCGGCCCCGGCCGCCCCCGCGGTGGCCCCACAGCCCGCCCTGAGCACCGAGTTCGCCTTCGAGCTGCCGCGCGGCTACGTCGACGAGTCCGGGACCGTGCACCGGCACGGAGTGATGCGCCTGGCGACCGCCAAGGACGAACTCGTACCGCTGCGGGACCTGCGGGTGCAGGAGAACCCCGCCTACCTCTCGGTGGTACTGCTCGGCCGGGTCATCACCCGGCTGGGGACGCTGCCGCTGGTGCACGACGGGGTGGTGGAGAACATGTTCGCCTCCGACCTCGCCTTCCTGCAGGACTTCTACCGGCAGATCAACGCCGAGGGCCACACCCGGGCCGGGGTGTCCTGCCCGCACTGCGAGCAGCCGTTCGAGGTCGAACTCGGCGGGAGCCGCCTGGGGGAATCGTGACGTACGCGACCGACCGCATGCATGAGGAGATCGCGTACATCGCCTACCACTTCCACTGGAGCCTGGAGGAGATCCTGGACCTCGAACACCGGGACCGCCGCCGTTACGTCGAGCAGATCGCCATGCTGGTGACGCGCGCGGAGGCGGAACGCTGATGGGAATGCTCGACCGGTTCCGGCGGAGCCGGGAGGACGGCACGGGTGCCGCCGGGGGCGACGCGGCGGACGCGGGCGCGGGTGCGGCCACGGCCGGTCCGGCGCCTGCCGCCGATGTGCGGGGCGGGGGTCCGGCCGCTGCCGGTGAGGCCGTGGGGGCGACGGGCCCCTCCGGCCTGCCGCCGATCCAGCGTGCCCTGTCGCGCCCGGACCGCCACACGGTGTCGGCGCCGGACTTCGCCGGCACGCTGGCGTCCTTCCAGAACCCCGGCTTCATGGGCACGCTCTCGCACGCCGTCCTGGACAGCGCGCCGACCGGTCTGATCCGGGACGCCCTGACCCCCGCGGTCCGGTCCGTCCCCGGCCTGGGCGATCCGGCGCTGTCCCTTCCGGTCGCCCGCCCCGAACCGGAGGGGCCGCAGTGGCCCCAGGGGGCGCAGAACCCGGAGGCCGGCGCCCCGGGCGGCGGCGCCTTCGCCTCCCCGGCACCTGCGCTCGCCCCCACCGCCACGCCGCCCTCGGTCCAGCGGGCCAGGGGCCCGCGGGTGGTGCCGGTCAGGCCTACGGGACCTGACGCGAGTTCGGCGCGGCCTGTAGCGAGTCCGGCGCGGCCTGTAGCGAGTCCGGCGCTGGGTGCGCCTGCGGTTGGGGAGGTTGGGTCGACCCGAGGGACCGGTCCGGCAGTGCCGGTCGTGAGGCCTGCGGGGGGCGCGAGCGCCGGGGGCCCGATTCCGGCGTCGGCTCCGACTCCCGTGTCGGTCCCGGTACGTGGCACGGCGTCACTGACCAAGGCGGCGACGCCCGGCCCCGTACAGCGGCGGGTACTGCCGTCAGCGGCACCGGCCGCTGTACCGGCCGCCGTACCGACGGACGTACCGGCCGCGGCATCGTCCCGGACCGCCCCGAGTGAGCGGAAGCCGGCCTCGGGCGGCGGGCCCGGCACGGAGCCGACTCCGACTTCCGGGCGGGCGCCGGAGCCGGTGTCCGGCCCGGTCCCGGAGAGCGGGCCTGTGCCTGGCCCGGCCCCCACGGCCGGGGCACGGCATGAGCCGGCGTCCGGCCCTGCTGTGCAGCGGCCGTCGGTGTCGGACAGCGGCCCGGCCCGGCCGTCGGCTTCGGGCGGCGCACCGATCGGCCGCCCGTCGGCCTCGGATGACGCACCGGTCAGCGGTCGGTCGTCCGCGACTGAGCGGGGAGCGGCGCAGCGGTCGGCGGCGCCGGAAAGCACCGTGGTGCAGCGGGGGATGCCGGAGGCTGGGAGCGGGCCTGCGGCTCGGCCGGTGCGTTCGGGTGAGACGCGGAGTGAGCCGGCGTCCGGTCCTGCTGTGCAGCGACGGGCGGTGCCGATCGGTGAGCCGCTCCGGTCGTCGGAATCGGGCGGTGCGCCGGCCAGCGGGCCGTCGTCGGCGTCGGGCGGTACATCGGACGTCGGGCGGCCGTCCACGGCTGAGCGTGGAACGGCCCAGCGACCGTCCACAGCTGAGCGTGGAACGGCCCAGCGGTCGTCCGGGTCGGAGTCTGGAGTGGTCCAGCGGTCGTCCGGGTCGGAGCGTGGAGCGGTTCAGCAGCCGTCAGCGTCGGAGTCTGGAGCGGTTCAGCAGCCGTCAGCGTCGGAGTCTGGAGCGGTTCAGCGGTCGTCCGGGGCGGAGAAGAGCGCGACCGTGCGGCGGCGGTCGGCGGCGCCGGAGGGCGCAGCGGTGCAGCGAGCGGCCGAGGCCAAGGGCGCGGCTGTGCGGCGGTCGGTGTCGGACGACGGAAGCGGGACCGTGCCCCGGCCGGTACCCACGGCCGAGGCGCGGCGCGAGTCGGCCCAGGGCCCGGAGCAGCAGCGGCCATTGGTGTCCGGCAAGGCAGCGGTGCAGCGGTCGGCGACGGACGGTACGTCGGAGCGGCGACCGGCTGCGCGGAGCGAGCAGGCTTCCGGCTCCGTGCCGGTGAACGAGACCGGCGTACAGTCGGCCGGCACGCCGAGCGCGCCGAGCACGCCGAGCGAGCCGAGCACGCCTGCCGTGCAGCGGAGCGCCGGGCTCGGCAGTCCGGTCAAGCGGAGCGGGGGAGCGGCTTCGAACGCGGCCGCCACGCCGCCCGCCGGCCCGCGTCCCACGCGGCCCGCGGCGTCCGCTGCACCCGGCCCTGAGCCCGTATCGGCTCCCGTACCCGCGCGTCGGCCGGGACTCGGGGCTCCGGTGACGGCTCCTGTGACGGCTCCGGTGACCGGGACGCACCCAGTGGCTGCCCCGCGCTCAGCGGTGACGGCGGACGCGGCTGACGCTCCGGCCGTCCAGCGGGCGATGGCGGAGGCTCCGCTCCTGGGGGCGGGGCCCGCCGGCCCGCTGCCCACTACTTCCGCGTCTCAGCCGGTACGCCCCGCGGGCCCGGCCCCGGCCCCGGCCCTGACCCCGACTCCCGCCCCGGCCGCGCCGGTCGCGCTGCGCCGTATCCCCACGGGGAGCGGTACGGCGGGGACGAGGGGGAGCGAACCGAGGAAGGTGGTCAAGGCAGTGGGCGGCGAGGTAGGCACAGGCACCGCGGTCCAGCGTGCCGTTCCGGCTGCGGCTGCGACTGCCGCTGCCGAGGAGAGCTCTGGCCCGGCTTCCGCAGCGGCCCAACGCCTGACCGTACCTCGGCCATCGGCGGCGCAGCAGGTGGGCGAACGAGCCGTACCGCTGGCGAAGCCGGTGCCGTCGCTGCCGATGCAGCTCCCGGTGCAGCGTGCCTCCGCGACGCCTCCCACGGCACCCCACGTGGCACCGGTCGCCGTCCCGCGACCGACGACGCCTCCGGCCGGGCCGCCGTTCCGTACGCCGTCCGCGGCGCCGTCCGCCACCGCGGCGCCCGTACCCCCCGCCGGTCCGGCGCAGCCGGTCCAGCGGACGGCACGTACGGCACGTACGGCACGTACGGCACGTACGGCACGTACGGCGCAGACGGTGCGGACGACGCATACGGCAGGGACGGCGCAGGCATCGCCGGCACCACCGCCACCGGCACACGCACAGGCATCGGCACAGGCACCGGCACCCCCCACACCCCAGCCATCGTCCACGCCCGCCCCCGCGTCCAATTCCGCCTCTACCCCCGCCATCCAGCGAGCCGGAGGGCACCGCCCCGGCGGCGGGTCGTCGCGGCGTGGTGGCGGTACGTCGCGGCAGCAGCGGGGCGGCAGCACGTCGCGTCAGGTGGGCGGCCGTCAGGGAGGCGGCGCCGCGGGGCAGCCGGCTGGTGAGCCGCGGCAGGAAGGTGGCGGGTTCGATGCCCGGGAGCTGACGGACGGGCAGGTCGATGAGCTGACGCACCGGCTCATCGGGCCGCTGACCCGGCTCCTGCGTACCGAACTGCGTATGGACCGCGAGCGGATCGGGAGGCTGCGCGACCCCCGACGCTGACCGTCCCCTCCCGGAACCCGATACCCGACAACCGTCCCCACCCGACCCGCAGAACCCGATGAGCAGCACCAGGAAGGCCCACCCCGATGCCTCAGGACCAGGACCCCGGTTCAACGATCTTCTTCAACCTGACCATCGACGGTGAGAGCCTGGGCGACTTCAACGGGTGCGAGGGGCTTTCCTCCGAGGTGGAGATCGAGCAGCGGCAGGAGGGCGGCAACAACGGGTTCGTCTGGCAACTGCCCTCGCGCGTGAGCTTCTCGCACATCACGCTGACCCGGCCGCTCACGCCGGACACCGCGAAGGTGGCCGCCTGGGTCTCCTCCGTCACCAGCGGCGTGGTGCGGCCCACCGCGCAGATCGCCGCGCTGCGCGCGGACGGTTCGGTCGTCGCGCGCTGGGGGCTGCTCGACGTGCTGCCCGTGAGCTGGCGGGGGCCGTCCCTGGACCCGGCCAGCCCGGCCGTCGCGACCGAGACGCTGGAGATCGCGCACCACGGCTTCACGGACGCGGGGGCGGCGTAGATGGCGGGCAGGGGAAAGGGCGGTGCGGGCAAGAGCCTGGTGCGGGCGACGCTCGCCATCCACCAGCCGCCGCTCGGGTACAGCACCAAGCCCGGCGGGCTGATCACCACCTTCCACTTCGACTTCAACCCGGCGCAGCTCGCGCTCAGCCGCCGCGCCGAGTGGAAGACGACGCCGACCGCCGCCGTACGTGACGGTGCGCTCCCGGAGTTCATGGGGGCCGCGCCGCGCGAGATGACGGTGGAGGTGTTCCTGGACCGGTCGGGGGAGCCGGACAGCAACGAGGTGCGGAAGAACGTGGAGGCGCTGTTCTCGTGCTGTGAGGTGACCGCGGCGAGCATCGCGGCGAAGCAGCCGTCGACGCCGTGGGTGGTGTTCGAGTGGGGGTCGTTCTCCACGGCCCGGTTCACCGCGTACGTGAGTGCCGTGGAGGCGCAGTACACCCTCTTCGGGACCACCGGTGTGCCGATCCGCGCCACCTGCCAGGTGCAGCTGCACGAGATCCCGAGCCGGACGGCGGGCCAGAACCCCACCTCCGGCGCGCTCACCGCGCGCCGCGTGCACCGCGTGGTGGCGGGCGACTCGCTGCAGTTCCTCGCCTTCCGCGAGTACGGGGACGCCACCGCCTGGCGCATCATCGCCGAGGCCAACGACATCGACAATCCCGCACAGCTGCGGCCGGGGACCGAACTGGTGCTTCCCGCCGCTGAAGAGGTCGGCTCCTGATGACCCAGATCGGTTACTCCAACGTCTTCCACGTCAAGGTCGGCGGCGCGCCGCTGCAGCCCCAGCACGCCCGGCTGCTCGTCGCGGGCTGGGTCGACTTCGGGGCCGGGGTGCCCGGCGCCTTCCAGCTGACGTTCCGCGACCCGAAGCGGAAGCTGCTCGGCGAGGCGGGCATCAAGATCGGTACCGAGGTCGAGCTGGCGCCGGTCGCCGACGGGCAGGGCGCGCAGTCCGTGCTGCTCACGGGCGAGGTGACGGGGCTGGAGTCGGATTACGACGGGACCGGCACCTTCACCGTCGTACGCGGTTACGACCTCGGGCACCGGATGCTGCGGCAGCGCCGGGTGGCCGGCTACCGCTCCATGACGGCTTCCGACATCGTCCGCAAGCTGGCGGGCCAGGACCGGGTGCCGGTCGGCCGGATCGACGCCACCACCGCCAAGTACGAGTTCCTCACCCAGGCCAACGTCACCGACTGGGACTTCGCGTGCCGGCTGGCGGACGAGAGCGAGCGGGTGCTGTCGCTGAGCTCCAAGGGCGAGCTGCAGTTCGTCAAGGCCGACCCGGCGTCCGGCGCGCCTCCGGTGAGCACGCCGAGCGAGAAGAGCCCGTTCGTGCTGGAGGCGGGCGTGGACATCCTGCGCTGCCGGGCCGCGGTCACCTCCGCCGACCAGGTCAGTTCGGTGGAGGCGCGGGGGTGGGACGTGACGACCAAGCGTGACCTGGTCGGGCGGGCGACCGCCGCCACCACTCCCGGCGTGGCGATCGGGACCACCCCGGGCCGGGCCGCCTCGGCGTTCGGCGCCGCCACGCTCGTGGAGACCGACACGCCGCTCGACACCCAGGCCCAGGTCCGGTTCGCCGCGCAGGCCGTCGCCGACGACGTGACCGGGGCCTTCGCCGAGCTGGAGGTGACGGTGCGCGGCAATCCCAAGCTGCGGCCCGGTGAGCCGGTCGCGCTGGCCGACGTGGGGGAGCCCTTCGAGGGCAAGTACACGGTGACCGCGGCCCGCCACTCCTTCGGCGACGGCCGGCACTACGAGACGCTGCTGACCGTCAGCGGCCGGCAGTGGCGGTCCCTGTACGGCCTCGCGTCCGGCGGCACGAGCATGCAGGCCCGGCTGCCCAGCGTCGCCAACGCCCTGGTCACGGACGTGAAGGACCCGCTCAAGCAGGGACGGGTCAAGCTGCGTTTCCCCTGGCTGGACGACAAGTACACCAGCGACTGGGCGCGGACCGTGCAGTTCGGCGGCGTGAAGGGCGGGGGCGTCATCACGCCCGACGTGGGGGACGAGGTGCTGGTCGCGTTCGACCGGGGGACCCTGGACCATCCGTATGTGATCGGCGGGCTCTACAACGGGCGGGACAAGCCGGACCCGGTGGACGTGCCGCTGTACGACGGCACGAAGGGCACCATCACCCGGCGTACCGTCGCCGACCGCAGCGGCAACCGCATCGACCTGCTCGACCAGCGCACCGGCGGCAAGCGCGGCGTACGGCTGAGCACCGGCGACGACAAGCTGACGGTCAACCTGGACCGTACGAACACCGAGATCACCATCAACAGCTCCGGCAACGTCACCATCAAGGGCAGCCGGTCGGTGTCCGTGGAGGCGGGCACCGACCTGGACCTGAGCGCCCGCCGCAATCTGACCATCAAGAGCGGCGGCATGCTCACCATGCAGGGCCGGGGACTGGTCAACCTCAAGTCCCTCGCCGGGGCGGTCAACGTGGACGCGATGGGCGCGCTGAGCCTCAAGGCGCTGGGCGCCGCGACGGTCAGCGCCGGCGGCACCATCCAGGTCAACTCCGTCGCCAACGTCGGCATCCGTGCCGCCACGCTCCTGCTCCAGGGCGTCGTGCTGGTCAACAACAAGCCGTATCCGCTCCCGTGACGGCCGAGCGGATCACCGGGAACGTCGCGGAAGAGAGAAGGCAGGTGGCCCACTGATGGCCGATCAGTTCGTCGGGTCCGGCTGGTCGTTCCCGCTGCGCATCAGCCCCACGGGCGGTATCGCCCTGGTCAGCGGCGAGCGCGAGATCGAGGAGGCCATGCGGCTCGTACTGGCCACCGCGCCGGGCGAGCGCCCGATGCGGCCCGAATTCGGCTGCGCCATCCACGACATGGTCTTCGCACCGGTCAACGAGGCCACGGCGGGCCGCATCCAGCACGAGGTGTACGCCACCCTGGACCGCTGGGAGCCGCGCATCGAGGTGGACGACGTCACCGTGACGGCGGGCGACGACCAGGGCGTGCTCTACATCGACGTGCGGTATTCGATCCGCGGCACCAACAACCCGCGCAGCCTGGTCTTCCCGTTCTACGTCATCCCCTCGCACGACGAGCCGGCCGGTGCCGGCTCCGCCGACCCGGCCGGCGCGCCCGGCAACCTCCCCCGTACGTCCGACGAGCACATTGGAAGCGACCGCTGATGGCCCTGCCCTCCCCGAACCTCGACGACCGCCGCTTCCAGCAGTTCGTCGACGACGCCAAGCGCTACATCCAGCAGCGCGCCCCGGAGTGGACCGACCACAACGTCTCCGACCCCGGCGTGACGCTCGTGGAGACGGTCGCGCACATGGCCGACCAGGTCGTCTACCGGCTCAACCGGGTACCGGAGAAGAACCACCTGGCCTTCCTGGACCTGCTCGGCATCACGCTCTTCCCGCCGTCCGCCGCGCGGGCCGACGTGACGTTCTGGCTCTCGGCGCCCCAGGAGCAGCCCGTACGGCTGGCCGCCGGGACCGAGGTCGCCACCGCGCGTACCGAGAGCGAGGAGGCGGCCGTCTTCGCCACCGAGCGTGACCTCATCGTCGTACCGAGCGAGTTGTCGCACCTCGTGGTCCATCCGCAGGGCGGTGAGGTGACCGAGCGGACCACCGATCTCGTCGAGGCCAAGGACGTGAACTGCTTCGCCGAGGCCCCGCAGCCCGGCGACCGGATGCTGTTCGGGCTCAGCGCCGCCGTACCCCACTGCGCCGTCGTGCTGGCCCTGGAGAGCCGGGTCGACGGCGTCGGCGTCGACCCCCGGCAGCCCCCGCTGGTCTGGGAGGCGTGGACCGCGGACGGCTGGGCGGCCTGCGAGGTCGAGCGGGACACCACCGGCGGTCTGAACCGCCCCGGCGAGGTCGTCCTGCACGTCCCCGGCGGCCACGTACTGTCCCGCACCGCCCGGCGCGAGGCCGGCTGGCTGCGCTGCCGGGTCACCGACCCCGCCGCAGGACAGCCCTTCTACACCGTCTCGCCCACCATCCGCGCCGCCGAGGCGTTCACCATCGGCGGCACCACCCGCGCCGTGCACGCCGACACCGTCCGCGACGAACTCCTCGGCGAGGCCACCGGGCTGCCCGGCCAGCGGCTGCGGCTCGCCCACGCGCCCGTCGTCGGCGACGTACCCCCGCTGCACCTCCAGATCGCCGAGCGCGACGGCTGGACCGACTGGCAGGTCGTCGGCCACTTCGCCGCCTCAGGCCCGGACGACCGGCACGTCACCCTCGACGCCGCCACCGGCGAGATCGCCTTCGGCCCCGCCGTACGCGAACCCGACGGCAGCCTCCGCCAGTACGGCGCCGTGCCGCCCAAGGGAGCCGTCATCCGCGCCCGCCGCTACCGCACCGGCGGCGGCAAGGCCGGCAACGTGGCCCGCGGCGCCATCCAGGTGCTGCGCGACTCCGTCCCGTACGTCGCCGAGGTCACCAACCGCGAGGCGGCGAGCGGCGGCGTCGAGGGCGAGACCGTGGAGGAGGCGAAGGTCCGCGCGCCCATCGCGCTGAGCGCCCAGGACCGCGCGGTCACCCTGCGCGACTACGAGGAACTGGCCCGCCGCGCCGCGCCCGAGACCGCCCGCATCACCTGCCTGGCCGCCGAACCGGACGAGCACGGCGCACACGCCGTACGCGTCCTGGTCATCCCGCAGGCCGTGCCCGACCCGGGCGGCCGGCTCCGCTTCGAGCAGCTCGTGCCCAACGACGCGCTGCTCAGCAGGATCACCCGGTACCTCGACGACCGGCGGCTGATCGGCACCCGGCTCGCCGTGGGCCCGCCGTACTACCAGGGCGTCACCGTCGTCGCGACGCTGCACGCCTTCCGCGGCACCGACACCGACCGGGTCCGGCGCGAGGCCCACGACGCGCTCTACCGCCACCTGGACCCGCTGACCGGCGGCGCGCACGGCACCGGCTGGCCCTTCGGGCGGCCGGTGCAGGCCGGCGAGGTCTTCGCGGTCCTCCAGCGGGTGCCCGGCGTCGAACTCGTCGACGAGGTGCTGCTGCACCCCGCCGACCCGCTCACCGGCAAGCGCGGCGACGCCACCGACCGCATCCCGCTGGAGCCGTCCGCGCTGGTCTTCTCCTTCGACCACCGCGTCCGGGTGATCGGGGACGCGTCATGAGGGGGTCGGTCGACGGGCTCGGCTCGTCCGCGCCGCTGGGCGCCATGCTGCCCGCCGTCTTCGCCGAGGACGACCTCGCCCAGCGCTTCGTCGCCGGGCTGGACGAGGTGCTCGCCCCCATCCACAACGTCCTGGACTGCCTGGACGCCTACTTCACGCCCTCGCTCGCGCCGGCCGACTTCACCCGCTGGCTCGGTGAGTGGGTCGGCGCCGCGCCCGACGGCGGCCCGGACCTGCCCGAGGACCCGGCACAGCTGCGTGCCGCGGTCGCCGCCGCCGTACGCCTGCACCGTATCCGCGGCACCCGCCGCGGCCTGGAGGAGGCGGTCCGGCTCACCTTCGGCGTCACACCGGAGATCGCCGAGAGCGGTGGCGCCACCTGGGACGCCCGGCCCCTCGGCCCGTTCCCCGGCGGACGCCGCCCGAGCCTGCACGTGAAACTCCGGCTCCCCGACCCGGGACCGCACGACGAACACCGGCTGGAGCGGCTCGTCGCCGCCGCCCGCCCCGCGCACATGCCCTACACGGTCCAGGTGACCGCAGCCGAAAGGACATCCGACAGGTGACCGACCACAACTCCGCCTCCTCCGCCGACGGCGGCCGGCCGGCGGGCTGCCCCGAGTGCGGTACGCGTACGGCGCCGGGCCAGACCTTCTGCGACGGCTGCGGCACGGTACTGGGCTGGAAGCCGCCGAAGATCGACACGGGCACCGCGGGCCCGTCCGCCGCCCCCGCCGGGAGCGCCGGCACCGCCGCGCCCCGGGACACCGCCGTGCCCCGGGACACCGCCGGACCCGAGGAGACGACGGCCCCGCAGAACCCGGTCCCGGCCGGGGACACCGCCGCGCCCGCGGCCGCCGCCTCCCGGGAGAGCACGGCGCCCGAGAACACCGCAACCCCCGAGGGCGCCGCGGCCGCGAACCCCGCGACACCCGGCACCGCGAACCCCGACACCGCCCCGACCGTCCCGGTCGACCGCGCGCAGGCGGACGCCGCAACGGCCGACGAGCGGGCCAGGGCGCTGCTCGTACCGGTCGCCGACCCCGAGCAGCGGGTGTCGGCGCCGTCCGTGGCGCCGGTGCTGCCCGGCCGGCCGGAAGCGGCCCGCCCCGTGGCGCAGGGCCCGCTCACCGAACCCGGCGAGGAGGGCGGCACGCCCTGCCCGTGGTGCTCCACCGGCAACCGCCCCGACCGCCACTTCTGCCGCCGCTGCGCCATGTCGCTCGCCGCCCGCCAGGAGGGCCCGGCCCGGCTGCCCTGGTGGCGCCGGATGTTCGACCGCCACAACCGGCCGGCGCCGTGGGCCGGTTCCCGGCCGCGCCTCCGCCGGGACCTGGGCCGCGTCCTGAGCTGGCTCGTCGGCCTGATCGTGGTCGGCCTGGTGGTCACCGCGCTCTTCAACATCGGTACCGCGGTGGACGCCGTACGTGACCACTTCGCCAAGCGGGCGCAGGTCGCCCCGGACGCGTACGCCGCGTCCCGGTCCTTCGACGGCCACAGCGAGAAGCTGGCGTTCGACAAGTTCAACAACACCTGGTGGGGACCGGGCGTCTCGCAGTCGGGCGAGGGGGAGTGGATCGAGGCCCGGTTCGACCAGCCGGTCCGGCTGCTCGACCTGATGATCACCCCCGGCGTCTCGGCGCGCCCCGCCGACCTGACCAAGCAGGCCCTCCCGCACCGGGTCGACGCGCTCGTGACCACGTCGAAGGGGCACCACTTCACCCGTCACCTCGTCCTGGACCAGTCCAGCGGCCCGCAGCAGATCCCGTTCCGCGTCGGCGAGGTCAGCTCCGTCCGGTTCGTCGTGCGCTCCTCGTACAACGTCGCCTCGGACAAGCAGGTCACCTTCGCCGAGATCGAGTTCTTCGGGCGGTCCCACCAGTCGGTGTCCTGAGGCCGGGGGAGCCCCCAGGGGCCCCAGGGCCGCTCGTTCGGATCGCGCAGGGCTCGCGGGCCCTGGCACCGCACCTCGCCGCGTTGTCGTCGGTTGCCATGGCTCCGCCATGACGCCCTCCGCCGCCTTGCGATGCACGGCCCCGGACCCCGCTCCCTGATCCGGCCTGATCCGAACGAAAGACCCTAGCCCGCGTGCCGGTCGTCGGAGGGGTCGGTGCCGTCGCCGTCCAGCGCCGCCCGGAGTTCTGTGCGGCGCCGTATGCCCAGTTTGCGGTAGGTGCTGGTCAGGTGGGTCTCCACGGTCCGGCGGGCGAGGTGCAGCAGTGCGCCGATCTCGGCGTTGGAGCGGCCGTCGGCGGCCAGCGTCGCGATGCGGCGTTCGCTGTCGGTGAGGGCGTCGGCGCCGGTGTGCCGGGCGGGCCCGCGGCGGGCGCCGCTGTCGCGCAGGGCCTGTTCGGCCTCGGCGAGGGGCCGGCCGGCCCCCATCCGGTCGGCGGTGGCGGCGGCCTCCCGCAGCAATGAGCGGGCCCGGCGCGGCTGCCCGGCGGCAGCGAGCTGCCGGCCGTGCGTGATCAGCGCCGGGACGAGCTCGATGTCCAGGGCGCGGGCGGGCGCGCCGTCCGCCGCCGCGTACCCGGCGTCCGGGTCGGGCTCCGGAGCGCCGTCCCGCAGCACGGTGACGGCCTGTCCGGTCAGTTCCAGGCCGTGCCGCCCGCCGGTGGCGGCGCCCAGGACGCGCAGTGCCCGGCCCAGTACGCGGGGGGTGCCCCATACGGCGGCCAGCCGGTACTCCTCCTCGGCGAGCGGCAGCGCCTCCTGCGGCCGGCCGAGCGCGAGGTGGCACTCGGCGGCGGCCGAACGCCAGGCGGAGACGGACGGGCTGAGGATGTCCCGGGCGGTCTGCCGCCGCCCGCAGTCGAGGAAGTCGTCCAGCGCCGCCATATGATCCCCCTCGGCGGCGCGCAGCACGCCACGGGCGTAGAGGAAGCGGTTCAGCTGCCAGCCGTCGGTCTCCTCGTCGACGTGGACGTCGGACACGATCCGCCGGGCGTCGGCCGTCCGCCCGGCGCGCACGAGCGAGATGACGGCGTGCGCCCGGTAGTTGGTCGGCGCGGCGCGGCCCGCCGGCACCCCGGCCGGCCGTCGGTCGGGGAACTCCGCCGTCGTGAACCGGCCGCGCGCTGCGGCGGTGTCGGCACGGGTGTTGAGGAGGGCGTGGTGGGCCGGGTGCAGCGGCGAGAGGCGTTCGGTCAGGCCGTCCCGTACGAACCGGTCGGCGTCCTCCAGCGCGTCCGCCCACTGCGCGACGGTGGAGGCCGCGCTCATCCGGTACGGCAGCAGCAGCCGGTCCTCGGGCACGGCGACGAGCTCCCGCACCTGCCGCATGGCCGCCTCGGCCGACAGCAGCCCCGCGGCGGCCTCGTACCGCACCAGCAGCGTCCGCACGGCCGGGCTGAGCAGTCCGGGCCGCCGCTCGGCGGTCTCCCGCAGCCGCTGGTGGACCTCGCGCCGGATGTCCCGGTCGTGGTCGGAGAGGAGCGCGGCAGCCGTCTGCACCGTACGGGCCAGCACCGGGTCGTCCTGGTCGTCCAGGCCCCGCAGTACGTCGAAGGCGGCCCGTGCCTCGCCCCGGTGGACGAGCGCGGTGCCGAGCCCGAGCGCCGTCAGCACCCGGTCCTTCGGCCCCTGCTGGAGGCGCAGCGCCTCGGTCAGCCGCGGAATCCCCGCCGACCGTACGGTGGTGAACTCCAGCGCGCCGAGGCGGGTGAGCACCGCGGCGCGGCGCTCGCGGGGCATCGGCGTGTCCAGCGCGCCGCGCAGGTAGGCGGCGGCGTCACCGTCCCGGCCCGCGCCGGCCGCCTCCTGGGCCGCGTCCAGCAGCACGTCGGTGACCCACTCCACGCCGGGCGGGTGCGCCCGCAGCAGGTGCCTGGCGACCGCCTCGGCGCGGTCGCCACGGCGGTACCGGTACGCCGCCGCCCGGCGGTGCACCGCGAGCCGGTCCTCCTCCGGCCGGCCGTCCAGCAGCGCCCCGCGCAGCAGGGGGTGGGCGAAGACCGGGCCGCCGTGCCCGGGATCGCGGCGCAGCAGACCCAGCCGGGTCATCGCGGTGATCCAGCCGGACACCCGGGCCACCCCGGCGCCGCTCACCTCGGCCAGCAGCTCGTCGGTGACCTGCGTGTGCGCCTCGCCCGTCGCCTCCAGCTCGGCCAGGGCGCGGGCCACGGCGGCGGTCTCGGGACCGGCGCTGTCCAGCCACCACAGCACGGCGGCGGCGTACGCGCCCGGGTAGAGGTCGGCACAGCTTTCGGGCAGCGCCACCCCGTCCCGGCCGCCGTCCGGCACCACGGCGCGCAGGTCGTCCAGCAGGGCGCGCAGCAGCAGCGGCAGGCCGGCCCCCGCGCGGACACAGCCGTCGACCCAGGCGTCCGACGCGTCGGCGCCGAAGGCCTCGCGGACCAGTGCCGCCGCGGCGGCGGGGCTCAGCGGGGCGGGTGCGTGCGCCCGTACCAGTGCGGGCGACAGGGCGTGGGCCAGGCCGTGGCCGGGCGGCGCGATGTCGTACTGGACCCGCTCGCTCGCCACCAGCAGTACGGGCAGTTCGGAGAGCCGGCGGGCGGCCTCGGCCAGCCAGCGCCGGGAGGCGGAGTCGGCGAGGTGCACGTCGTCCACGGTCAGCAGCAGCGGCGAAGCGGCCGCGTACGAGCGGAGCAGCCGCCACAGCCGGGCCGGCAGCCCGTCGTGGCGCGACGGCCGGTGGACGTCGTCGTCCAGCCCCGCGCACGGCGGCGGATCGAGCAGGCGCAGTACGGTGCCGAACGCGGTGCCGGCGCCCTCGGCGGAACAGTCGGCCCGCAGCACCCGCATCCCGTTGCCCGCACCGTGCCGGGCGGCGGCGTCCAGTAAGGCACTGCGGCCGGTCCCGGTGGGCCCCCGGAACAGCACCAGCCGTCCGCTTCCGGCCCGGGCGCGCTCGGCCTCGGCCGATAGCAGGGCGAGCGCGGTTTCGCGTTCGAGGAGCGTGGTCACGGGCACCGACCGCCGCTGATCTCGTGGTTCCTCTCGTGGTCAGCCACGATTGCGGCCCGGACAGTGCCGGCGGAAGGCTGTCGGGTGTGCGTGCCGCTCACGGAGCGTGCCCTTCGCGGAAGGACAGGCGGCCGGAGGGCGTACGCACACAGAACGCCGCGTACCCGAAGTCGCGTACGTACCGCAGGACAAGCACGTAAGGGAATCGTTGTGCACGTTCGGACCCGGGTGCCGGTCGTCGTCCACGCATCGGATCCGCTCTCCCACGCGGGAGCCGTGAGCCAGTTGCGAGCGCAACCGGAAGTCGAACTCCTCGACGACACGACGGCTCCCCCTCCGGACGGCACGGTGGCGGTACTGCTCACCGAGAAACTGGACGAAACGGCACTGACGCGGTTGCGCAGGCTCATACGGACAGACGGCTCCCGGGCCGTTCTGGTTACCGAGTTGATCCGGGAAGCGGAGCTGCTCCAGGTGATCGAGTGCGGTGTCGGCACGATCGTCTGGCGGCGTGAGGCCACCGGGCACCGGCTCCTCAAGGCGATACTCGCCGCTTCCCGTGGCGAGGGTGACCTCCCGTCCGACCTGCTCGGACGGCTGATCACCCAGATAGGCAGCATGCAGCGCAGCACGGCAGGACCGGCCGACTTCCCCGCTTCCGGCCTCACCGCGCGTGAGGTCGACGTGCTCCGGCTGGTCGCCGAGGGCCTGGGCACCGGTGAGATCGCTGGCAAGCTCTCGTACTCCGAACGCACCGTCAAAAACGTGATGCACGGCCTGACGACCCGGCTGCACCTTCGCAATCGGGCCCATGCCGTGGCATTTGCTCTCCGTGAAGGCTACATCTGACGGATCGGACGCCCGTCAAGGGCCCCCGGGGCACCGTTGGGTGCCCCGTGAGCGGCACCGGAACGGCTCCCGGGACCGCCCCGCGCGGGCGAGGATGAGCCGAGTACGACGACACGCGGCAAGTGAAGGGCACGACCGTGATCCACGAGGTGGACGAGGTACTCAAGGGGCTGCTGAACGGGGGTGCGCTGGCCGGTTCCGGCGTCGAGATCGCCTTCGACGCGCCGACCCGGGAATGGGCGGCGCGGCGCAACGCCCCGGCCGTCGACGCCTACCTCTACGACATCCGCGAGGACGTCGGCCGGCGGCAGCGCGGCACGGTACCGGTCCGCGACGACCAGGGAGTGGTACGCACCCGGCGGCAGCCGCCGCGCTGGTTCCGGCTCGCCTACCTCGTCACCGCCTGGACCAAGCGCCCGGAGGACGAACACCGGCTGCTCTCCGCGGTGCTGGCCACCCTCCTGCCGCACGAGACGCTCGCCCCCGGCCAGCTGACCGGCTCGCTCGCGAACCTCGGCCTGACCGTCCCCCTCACCGTCGCGGGCCCGCACACCGAGGCCCGTTCGCTCGCCGACGTCTGGTCCGCGCTCGGCGGTGAACTGAAGCCGTCCCTCGACGTCGTCATCACCGTGCCGTTCCCCGCGTACCCCGAGTACGACGCCGGACCGCCGGTCACCGAAGGCGCCGGGGTACGCGTCCGTGCCGTCGACGGCACCCTCGACGACAACGCCGAACGCCGGCACCGCCCCGGCCACCTGGCCACCGGAGGGGCCGCACAGTGAGCACGCCCGACCTCTCGCCCGGTACGGCGCCGGGCCCGTCCGCCGATCCGCTGCTCGCCCGGCTCGCCCGGCTGCGCGAGCGGGTGGCACTCCTCGTCGACCGGCGTCGCGCCGCCGACCCGACCGCCGACGACCCGCTGCGCGGGCTGTACCTGTCCGAGGAGTCGGTACGGCGGCTGCTGAGCGCCGGAGCGGAACCGGCGCCGGAGCGGGGCACCGAACCGGACCCGCAGGCCCCGGCGGGAGCCCTGGACCCCGAGGAGACCGGGGCCGGTGACAGCCTGCGGGAGCTGGCCGAACGCCTGGGCCTGACCGCCCTGGACACCCGCATCCTGCTCATCGCCCTCGCCCCCGACCTCGACCGCGCCTTCGAGCCGCTCTACGGCTACCTCAACGACGACGTGAGCCGCCGCCGGGCCACCACCGGGCTGGCGCTGGAGCTGTGCGGGGTGCCCGTGCACACCGCGGCGGCACGCGCCCGCTTCCACCCGTCCGCGCCGCTCCAGGCCCTGGGCCTGCTCACCGTGGAGGAGCCGGAACGGCCCTTCCTCAGCCGCGGCCTGCGCGTCCCCGACCGGGTCCTGGCCCATCTCCTGGGCGACGGCACACCGGACGCGGAACTCGCGGGCAGCGTACGGACGTCCGTCGCCGGGCCCGGTCCCGGACCGTTCTCCCGCAAGCTGGCCGAGCGGCTGGCGCGCGGTCCGCTCACGGTGTACCTGCGTGAACACCGCGGCGGCGACGGGCCGGCCTGTGCCGCTGCCGCGCTGCGCGCCGCCGGGCTCGGCGCGCTCCACCTCACGCCGGGGGAGGGGGCGCCGTATCCGGAACTGCTGCGGGAGGCGCGGCTGACCGGCCACGCGATCGTCGTGTCCCCCCTGCCCGAGCAGCCGCGCGCCCTGCTGCGCGCGCTGGCGGCGGACGACGTCACCGTGCTCCTGGCCGACACCCGGCCGTACGACCCCCGGTGGTCCGAGGGCGGCCGTGACCCGCTCGTCCTGGACGTGCCCCGGCAGCGCGCGGGTGACGTGGCGGCCTGGACGGCCGCCCTCGCCGCCGCGTCGGGCGCCGCACCGGAAGACCCCGCATCCGACGCCGCCTCCGACGCCGCCGCGTCCGACAGCCCGGCCGCCGGACCGGACTTCGACCTCGCACCGGTCGTCGCCGCCTACCGGCTCGGCGACGCCGGTGTCCGCCGGGCCGCGCGGGCGGCGCTGGCGCTGGCGGAGTTCGACGGCACCCCGCTGACCGCGGAGCACCTGCGGCTCGCCGCCCGCCGGCAGTCCGCCTCGGGGCTGGAGCAGCACGCCCGCCGCATCCGTCCCGACGTCGGCTGGGACGATCTCGTCCTCCCCGGCACCCAGCTGGCCGCCCTGCACGAACTGACCCGGCGGGCCCGCCACCGCGACCGGGTGCTCGGCGACTGGCGGCTGAGCGCGGGCGGCGGCCGAGGCCGCGGCGTACTGGCGCTGTTCGCGGGTGACTCCGGTACCGGCAAGACGCTCTCCGCCGAGGTGGTCGCCGCCGACCTGGGGCTGGACCTCTACGTCGTCCAGCTCTCCTCCGTCGTCGACAAGTACGTAGGGGAGACCGAGAAGAACCTGGAACGGATCTTCGCCGAGGCCGACCGTACCGACGCCGTGCTGCTCTTCGACGAGGCCGACGCCGTGTTCGGCAAGCGGTCGGAGGTCAAGGAGGCCGGCGACCGGTACGCGAACATGGAGAGCGCCTACCTGCTCCAGCGGCTGGAGTCCTTCGACGGCATCGCGCTGCTCACCACCAACCTGCGCGCCAACATCGACGAGGCGTTCACCCGCCGGCTGGACCTGATCGTCGACTTCCCGTTCCCCGCCCCTGACCAGCGTCTCGCCCTGTGGCGGCACAGCCTCTCGCACGTCCCCTGCGCCGAGGACATCGACCCGGGCCCGTGCGCCGCGGAGTTCGAGCTGGCCGGCGGCGCGATCCGCAGCGCGGTCGTCACCGCGGCCTACGCGGCGGCCGGGCGCGGCGGCCCGGTGAGCAACGCCGACCTGCTGGACGGCGCCCGCCGCGAGTACCGCAAGGCGGGCCGTCTGGTGCTCGACGACGCCGACTGGTGAGGACGGCCGTACGGACGTCATCAAGCCGTTCCCGGCGGCCGGGGGCGTGGGCGCGCGGGGCGCCGACGGGGTGCGGTCCGGGCCGGTACGTGGGCCGGTGCGCAGGTCACGCGGCGCTCTCCGAATAATAGTTGCATTCCGGACCAATCGGCATAAAGAGCTGGCCGATCGTTTCCGGACCGGGCGGGTGCGGTGCCTTCTTGTGGGCGGCGAGTGTCCACCGTGACGATCGCCCCGTCCCGGTCGGAGCCGGATCGGAGGCCGGGACTTCCGTTCGGGGCAACCCCCCACCGACTTCCGACTTCCAGGAGTCCCCATGAACGACCGCCTCAGCCTCAGCCCGGATGCCGCACGGCAACTCGCCACGACGACCAAGACCAGGCCCCAGATGCGCGGGATCACCCCGCGCTACCTGCTCCGCGCCCTGCCCTGGGTGGACGTCGACTCCGGTGTCTTCCGCGTCAACCGGCGCCGCACCTTCCTGCTCGGTGACGACCGGATCACCGTCGACACGGACCACGAGGGCAACCGCCACGTGCTCAGCGAGGACCTGCGGGAAGTCCCCTACCTGCGCGAGTCCGACCCGGCCCTGCTGGAGGAGCTGGCCCGCGGGTTCACCGAAGTCACCTTCGAAGCGGGCCAGTCACTCGTCGACGAGGGAGCCTCCTGCGACCGTCTGTGGGTGCTCGCGCTCGGCCGCGCCGAGAAGCGCGTGACCACCCGCTACGGCGACGAGACCGTCCTGGAGGTGATCGGCGACGGGCAGTTCTTCGACCTCGACGCCTGGACCCGCGGCGAGCCCATGCCGTACCAGGTCAAGGCGCTCACCCCGGGCGTCGCGCTGTGCCTCGACCGGGCCGTCCTCGGGCGCCTGTCCGACCGTGACGAAGCGCTGTGCGCCGCCGTCACCGCGTACAGCGAGGGAGGCGCGCCCCTCGCGGGCAAGGAGGCCCCCATCCAGCTCTCCGGCGGCCACGTGGGCGAGCCCGAACTGCCCGGCACGTACGTGGAGTACGAGGACGCGCCGCGCGAATACCACATGACCGTCGCCCAGACCGTGCTGCGCGTCCACACCCGGGTCTCCGACCTCTACAACGAACCCAACGACCAGGTGCGGGCCCAGGCCGACCTGACCATCCAGGCGCTGCGCGAGCGCCAGGAGGCCCTGATGCTCAACCACCCCGAGTTCGGTCTGTTCCACAACGTCAGCCCGGGCCAGCGGGTCCAGACGCGGACCGGCGCGCCCACCCCCGACGACCTCGACGAACTCCTCACCAAGGTCTGGAAGCAGCCGGGTTACTTCATCGCCCACCCCAAGGCGATCGCGGCGTTCGGCCGGGAATGTACCCGCCGGGGCGTGCCCCCGGTCATGGACACCCGCTTCGGCAGCCCGCTGCTGACCTGGCGCGGCGTACCGCTGCTGCCCTCGGACAAGGTCGGGTTCGGCAACGGGGCCGGCGCGGCGGCCGGCACCACCGAGATCCTGCTCATCAGGGCGGGGGAGGCCGAGCAGGGCGTGGTCGGGCTGCGCCCCTCGGAGGTGCCCGACGAGGTCGAACCGGGCCTGTCCATGCGGAACATGGGCACCGACAAGCGGGCGATCACCTCCTACCTGATGACCGCCTACTTCAACACCGCGGTCCTGGTGGAGGACGCCATCGCCGTGCTCCAGAACGTCGAGGTGTCCAAGTACCATGACTACTCCTGAGACCCTGCCGCCCCCCGAGATGCCCACGGGGGCCGGCTTCGATCCCGAGACCGTGCGGCGGGACTTCCCGGTGCTGCACCGGACGGTCAACGGCCATCCGCTGGTCTGGCTCGACAACGGCGCCACCACTCAGAAGCCGCGCCAGGTCATCGAGACGCTCGCCGCCTACTACGCCTCCGCCAACTCCAACATCCACCGCGGCGCCCACTCCATGGCCCGCGAGGCGACCGAGGCGTACGAGGGGAGCCGCGCGGCCGTCGCCGCGTTCCTCGGCGCGGCCTCCCCGGACAGCATCGTCTTCGTCCGCGGCACGACCGAGGCGGTCAACCTCGTCGCGCAGACCTGGGGCCGGGCCAACCTCGGCGCCGGCGACGAGATCCTGGTCCCCGCCCTGGAGCACCACTCCAACATCGTGCCCTGGCAGCTGATCGCCAAGGAGCGGCGCGCCCGGGTGGTCCCCGTACCGCTGCTGCCGGACGGCCGGATCGACCAGGACGCCTTCGCGGACCTGCTCTCCTACCGCACCCAGCTCGTGGCGCTGAGCCACGCGTCGAACGTGCTCGGCACCATTCCCGCGGTACGGGAGATGACCGCCCTGGCCCACCGCTACGGCGCCAGGGTGCTGGTCGACGGCGCCCAGTCGGTCGCGCACTTCCCGGTGGACGTCCAGGCGCTGGACGCCGACTTCTACGCCTTCTCGGGGCACAAGCTGTTCGGCCCCACCGGCATCGGCGCGCTGTACGGCAAGCCGGAGGTGCTGACGGCCATGCGGCCGTGGCAGGGCGGCGGCAACATGATCGACTCGGTCGACTTCGGCCGGACGACCTTCGCCGCCGTGCCGCACCTTCTCGAGGCCGGCACCGGCAACATCGCCGGCGCCATCGGCCTGCACGCCGCGATCGACTGGCTCACGTCCCTGGACCGCCCCGCCGTCGAGGCGTACGAGAAGGCCCTGACGGAGTACGCCGTACGGTCCCTGGCCACCGTCCCCGGACTGCGGCTGCTCGGCTCGGCCCCGGAGCGGATCTCCGTCCTCACCTTCACGGTCGCCGGGTACGACCCGGCGACGGTCGCCGAGTGCCTGGACCAGGACGGCATCGCCGTCCGCGCCGGCCACCACTGCGCCCAGCCCGCCCTGCGCCACTACGGCCTGGAGAGCGCGGTACGTGCCTCGCTCGCCCTCTACAACACACCGCGGGAGGTGGATGCACTGGTCGCTTCGCTGCAGAGCATGCAGCAGCGCGATTAGCACAATGGGGTGCCTCCGGAAACTGGTGCGTGCCATTCAGGTGACGCAAGGTGTGCAACTGAATACGTGCGGTTACTCATCGATCGCGAGGCGGCGGAAGGAGTCGCCTCTCCGTGGAATCCAATGGAGGCATCGAAGATGAACCGCACTGTGAAGCGCGTGACCGCTGTCGTCGGCCCGGTCGCTGCTCTCGTGCTGATGGCCGGTGGCACCGCCGCCGCGGACAGCGACGAATTCCTGAACAGCAAGATCGCGTCCACCGACTCCGGCTACCAGAACGCGACGTCGAGCCACCACGGCGCGCAGAGCACCGGCGCGGGCACGCACGCCTCGCTCGTCCAGACCGGTGAGTGGGACGACGAGGACGACGACTGATCAGCGCTTCCAGTCAGCTCTGCCGCGGCCGGTCCGGTGCACACCGGACCGGCGCGGGTACCCGTTGGCCCGACGAGGTGAGGAGCGGCACGTGGAACTGTGCGATCTGCGGTATTTCGCCCTGGTGGCCGAGGACTTGCACTACGGCCGCGCGGCGGCCCGGCTGCATGTGGCACCCGCCGCCGTACGCCGGCGGATCCGGGACCTGGAGCGTGAACTGGGCCTCGTACTGTTCGACCGGACGAGCGGCCGGGTCACGCTCGCCGCAGCGGGCGCCGAGCTGCTGCCCGCCGCCCGCCGCGCCCTCGCCGCGGCGGCCGACGTCACGGACACCGCGCGGGACCTGCGCGCCGCCCGCCTGGGCGAGCTGCGCGTCGGCTGCGCACCGGGCGCGGCCCGGCTCGTCGACGCGCTGATCGGCAAGGTGGCGCGGGAACGGGCCGACGTGGCCGTGGTGGCCGTCCCGATGTGGAGCCTCCAGGCCCTGGACGCGGTCGTACGGGGCGACCTCGGCCTGGCCCTGGTCCGCGACCCGCTGCCGCCGCAGGGCACGTCGTCCCTGATCGTCGGCAGGTACCGCGACGACCACGTGGCGGTCCCCGCACCCGGCCCGCTCACCAAGCAGGTCCCCGTGCCGCTCGGTGCCTTCGAAGGCATGCCCTTCCTGATCAACGAGCGGGACACCGCGCCCGGCGTGCACGACGCGACCGTACGCTTCTTCGCCGACCACGGAGTCGCCCCGGTGTGGCAGCACCACCGGCTGCGCGAACAGGAGCAGCTGCTCTCACTGGTGGCGGCCGGCACGGCATCGGGGCTGGTGCACGCCCACCCCGCCGACGTCTCCGACCCCGCCAACGTGGCCTGCCCCGGCGTCGCCGTACTGCCGCTGGCCGAACCGGGCCCCGAACACCGCTTCCACCTGGTCTGGCGCTCGGACAACACATCCGAACTGCTGAGCTCCGTCGTCGACCTGATCTGCGATCACGGCTGCGACCTCGACGAGCCGGAGGAGGACGGGGCGGCCAAGGAGGGCGTCACCACGTCGGACGGGCACTGACGCCGCCGTCCACGACCAGATCGGTGCCGCTGATCCAGGAGGCCGCGTCCGAGGCGAGGAACACGCAGGCGTCGCCGATGTCCTCAGGACGGCCCAGCCGCGTGAGCGGTGCCGCGCGGGTCCACCGGTCGACGCCCTCGGGCCAGTCGGCGGCGAGACCCGGACGGTCGATCAGACCGGGCGAGACGGTGTTCACACGGATGCCGAGCGGACCGTACTCCAGCGCGGCCGAGCGGGCGAACATGATCAGGGCGGCCTTCGCCGCGCTGTAGTGCGCATGGCCCGGCGCGGGCCGGGACCCCTCGATCGAGGCGATGTGGACGACCGAGCCGCCCCGCGTCATCGCCGCCACCGCGGCCTGGGTGCAGCAGAACGCGCTTGTCATGTCGGCCTCGGAGACCCGCCGCCAGTCGGCCGCCGTCAGCTCCGCGAGTGGCTGCACCGGCTGGATCCCGGCGTTGTTGACCAGGACGTCCAGCCGCCCGCGCCAGGAGGCCGCCGCGCCGACCAGCCGGTGGCACTCCTCCTCCCGCGTCAGGTCGGCCGGTACGGCGAGGGCGCTGCCGCCCGCTCCGGTGATCTCCTCGACCAGCTCCTCGGCCTGCCGCGCGCTCCGGTGGAAGTGGGCCACCACGGCCGCGCCGGCCCGCGCGAGCCGCCGGGCGATCCCGCCGCCGATCAGCCCGCCGGCCCCGGTGACCAGGGCGACCCGCCCGGCCAGACAGCCCGCCCCCGTCGCCTCCGTCTCTGCCTCTGCCTCTGCCTCAGGCATCGTCGGCCGCATCCCGCGTGCCGTCCGGCATCCGCAGCGGGGCGCCGGGCCGGCACAGGGCCCGGATCCGGTCCGCCTGCCGGGGGTACTGCCTGGTGAGGACGTCCACGTCGCCGCCTTCGTAATCGCTGGGCAGGAAACCGGGCGCCATCGTCGTACCGCACAGCGACCAGCGCCCGCCCGGGATCACCCGGGCGCCCATCCATGTACCCGCGGGCACCACGGTCTGCACCTCGCCGCCGTCCCCGCCGAGCCGCACCACCTGATCGGCGCCGTCGGGGCCGAGGAGCAGCAGCTCGGCGGGGTCGCCCCGGTAGCAGTGCCAGACCTCGTCGAGGGGCAGCCGGTGCATCGCGGAGAAGCCGTCGTCCGCCGTGGTGAGCAGCACCATGATGGCCGTGCCGGCCGGACGCCCGGTGGCGTCCGGGGGCCCCGCCCACGTACGGCGGAACAGTCCGCCCTCGGTGGGCAGTGGCCGCAGACCGTACCGCTCGGCCAGCTCGGCAGGCGTCGTCCCGTCCATCCCGGCCCTCCGTCTCGTCGTCGGCCGACGGGCCGTCAGTCCGTCCCGCCGCTCCGGTAGAGGCCCAGGAACGCCAGCCGTGGCGTGGCCCGCGCCGCCGTGATGCGTACCCGTATGCGCCGGGCCGTCACCGGCGAGGACAGGACAAGAATGCGGCTGTACCCGATCGTGGTGGCAGCCGCCGCCTCCCGCCAGCCCGTGCCGCCCCACACGTCGACGGCGCACTCCTCGACGCGCTGCCCCCGGGTGATGTCCTCGCCCAGCCGGACGCGGTCGAACGCGGCGGCCTGCGGCAGCGTCAGTTCCAGCGAGCCGGTGACCGCGCCGCCGGCCGGCGACCAGCCCGAGGTGAGGCCGGGGTCGGTGAGCGCGGCGGCGGTCCGGCCGCGCGCCCCGGCGAGCAGGTTGGTGCCGTACGTACGGTCCAGCGCGCGGCGGAAGGACGTCAGCGCGGTGACGTCGGCGGCGTCCACCCGGCCGTCCTTGGCGGGCGGCACGTTGAGCAGCAGGACGGCGTTGCGTCCGACGGACTTCTCGTACAGCGAGACCAGCTGGCTCGCGGTCTTGGGGCGCTGCTCGGGGTGGTGGTACCAGCCGGGACGGAGCGAGACGTCCGCCTCGCCGGGGGACCACCGCAGCGACGTCACGTCCGGATTGCCGGTGAGCCGTTCGCGGGAGCCGAGGTCGTCGCCGGACTCACCGCCGGGTATCTGCATGCGGATGCCGTCGCCGGTGACGGGCAGTACGCTCCACTCCGACTCGCGGGCGACGCCCTGCTCGTTGCCGATCCAGCGGATGCCGCACGGTGCCTTGAAGACCACGGTCTCCGGGGAGAGCTTCCCGATGATCTCGTAGAAGGTGGCGAAGTCGTACTCCTGGCTGATACCGGCGTCGGCCCACGGGTTGGCACCGTCCAGCCAGAGTTCGTCGATCGGGCCGTACTGGGTGAAGAGTTCGTAGACCTGGTTGAGGTAGTACGCGGCGTAGTCGTCGACCGTGACGTCGAACGTCGGCAGCTCGCCCCTGGCGACGGCCCGGGCACGGTCGTCGCCGTCGACGAGGGTGGGGAGGGTGCGTGGGGTGCGGGCGCTGCCGTTGCCGTACCGGCCGTGCCCGCTCGGGCTGCGGTCGCCGTCCTCCAGGGTGGCCTGCTCCTCGATGCTGAGCGGCTCGCCGGCCTGCTGTTTGGCGCGGATCTTCGTCACCCAGCCGGCGTGCCAGGCGTGCGGCAGCTCGGCGCCGTCGGCGGGGGAGAGGTAGACGCCGACCTTCAGCCCGGCGGCGCGTGCCTCGCGGACGTACGCGCCGAGGATGTCGCCCCGCCAGGGGCTCGCCGCGACGGAGTGCCGGGTGTAGCGCGTCGGGTAGAGGACGAAGCCGTCGTGGTGCTTGGCGGTGAGCATCACGAGCTGCGCCCCCGCCGCGCGGTACGCGCGCATCCACTGCGCCACGTCCACCCGCTCCGGTGCGAACCACGCCGGGTCCTCGCACCCCGAACCCCACTCGCGGTCCGTGAAGGTGTTCATGCCGTAGTGCGTGAAGACGGTCAGCTCGTGGCGCTGCCAGGCGAGCTGGTGGGGTGTGGGGACGACGTGTGCTGCCTTGGCGAGGATCTGTTCGGCGCTGTCACCGGGCGAGACGGGAATGACCGGCGCGGGCGTGCTGCCGCCGGCCGCGGCGGTGCCCGTGGTGCCGGCCGCCACCGCGGCCCGGGAGAGGAACGCGGAGGCGGGCAGCGCGGCGCCCATGGCGAGGATCGTTCTCCGGGACGGGCTCATCGTGGTCCTCCGTGGGGGGTGTGGTGGACGGACGTGCGCGAGCGGTTCAGGCCGGGCGGCGCTGCCAGTACTGCTCGATCTCCTCCAGGGAACGCCCCGCGGTCTCGGGGACGCGCCGGGCGACGTACCACGTGGCGAGCGCGGACAGCACGGCGAAGATGCCGAAGACGGTGCTGCCGATGGCCTTCAGCACGTCGGGGAAGGTCAGCGCGAAGGCGAAGTTGAGCAGGTACTGGGTGAAGGTGATCACACCCATGCCGAGCGCGCGGGCGCGCAGCGGCAGCACCTCGGGGCAGTACAGCCAGAACACCGGCCCGAGCCCGGACCCGAACGCGAAGGTGTAGACGAAGACGCAGACGACGGCGAGGACGGACACGTCGGGGAAGAGGGCGAGCGCCACCATGGGAGGCACCTGCGCCGCCAGTGAGACGGTCAGCAGCTTCACCCTGCCCAGGCGTTCGATGAAGGGCAGCGACGCCGCGGTGGAGAGGACCAGCGCGGCGCCGACGCCGTAGTTGGCGATCGTCCCCGCCTGGGCGCCGTTGCCGTCGGTGAGGTGGGAGAAGATGACGGGCGCGTAGTAGACGACCGCGTTGATGCCGGTGAAGACCTGGAAGAAGGTCAGGATCAGGGTGATGCGCAGCGCGGGGCGGTAGGTACCGGCCAGTTCCCGGAGCCCGGCGTGCTGCTGAGCCAGGCTCTCGCGGATCTCGGTGACCTCGGCCTCCGCGCTCTCCGGCGTCGCGCGCAGCCGCCGCAGCACGCCGCGGGCCTCCGCCTCCCGCCCGTGCGTCATCAGCCAGCGCGGGCCGGCCGGGCTGAGGACCATCCCGACGAGGAAGACCACGGCGGGCACCGCGCCCAGGCCGAGCATCCACTCCCACGCGGCGGCCGCCGACAGGGCGTCACCGACCGCGTAGGCGAGGAGGATGCCGACGTTGACGGCGAGCTGGTAGAGCGCGGTGATCCGGCCGCGCAGGTGCTTGGGCGCCAGTTCGCTGAGGTAGATCAGGCCGAACATGTTGGCCAGGCCGACGGCGAAGCCGAGCACGAACCGCGCGGCCATCAGCGTCCCGGCGTCGGGCGCCAGGCCGCAGGCGACCGAGCCGGCGACGAAGATGACGCCCGCCAGGACCAGCAGATGGCGGCGGTCGAAGCGGCGGGCCGCGAGCGAGCCGCCGACGATGGCGGGCAGCGCGCCGAGCAACAGGAGGCTGGTGACCAGGCCCTGGCCGGTGGCGTCCAGGCCGAAGCGGTCGGTCAGCGGCTGCAGCGCCCCGGACATGGCCCCGGAGTCGTAGCCGTACAGGAGGCCGGAGAGGCCGCCGAGCACGGCGATCCGGTGCACCCGCCGGGGCACCTTCTCGCCGCCCTGCGGGGCGGCTCCGGTGGGGGACTGGACCTGTGCCACGGGTGACCTCCGAGAGTGGCGGCCGACGGGAAGGACACGGACGGGCCGGGTCCGAGGGCGACAATGGTGTGCACCCCATCCATCGTCAAGAGGTCCGACCTATTGTCATCCGGGCTCCCCGGAGGTATCCGGTATCCCCGTACCGCAGGACGAGTTCACCGGCCGCACGAGGCACGTGGCACCGGCCCGTTCCGGGAGGAAGCAGTGATCGACGCGCACCACCACCTCTGGGATCCGGCCGTACGTGCCTATCCCTGGCTGGACCCGACAGCCCACGCGCCGATCCACCGCCCCTACGCCCTGGACGACCTCCGGAAGGAGACGACGGCGCACGGCGTGACCGCCACCGTCCTCGTGCAGACCGTGGCCACCGCCGAGGAGACCGCCGCCTTCCTCGCCACGGCACGCGCGTCGGACGGCCTGATCGCGGGCGTCGTCGGCTGGGCCGACCTCACCGCACCCGAACTCCCGCTGCCCGAGGACCCGTTGCTGGTCGGCGTGCGGCACCAGGCCGAGGACGAGCCCGACCCGCGCTGGCTGGTACGCGCCGACGTCCGGCGCTCGCTCGCCGCCCTCGGCGCCCGCGGCCTGGCCTACGACGTCCTGGTACGGGCGCCGCAGCGGCAGGCCGCGCTGGAGTGCGTGCGCGGGCTGGACGAGGTGCGGTTCGTGCTCGACCACGCCGGGAAGCCGGGCATCGCGGCGGGGGAGTGGGACCCCTGGGCCGCCTGGATCACCGAGGCCGCGGCCTGCCCGAACACCGTGTGCAAGCTGTCCGGACTGGTCACCGAGGCGCCGTGGCACACCTGGACGGCGGAGCAGCTGCGGCCGTACGCCGACCACGTACTCGCGGCCTTCGGCGCCGACCGGGTGCTGTTCGGCTCGGACTGGCCGGTGTGCGAACTCGCCGGCGGCTACGCCGCGGTCCGCGCCCTCACCGACGAGCTCCTCGCCGGCTGCACCACCACCGAACGCGAGGCCGTACTCGGCGGCACCGCCCGGCGCGTGTACGGCCTGCACCCCGGATGACCTCTTGTGTGGCGGCTCGGCGGGGCCGTATGTTCACGTCGCCGGACCTAGACATCCGATGTATCCCGACCGCGCGGCACGCACCACAGCACACCCGACGACCCCAAGGAGCAGCAGGCATGAACGACATGAGCGGCCTCTCGGCACTGGTCACCGGCGGTGCCTCGGGCATCGGCCTGGCCACCGCCCAGCTGCTCGCCGCGCGCGGCGCCCGCGTGGCCGTACTGGACCTCACCCCCGACAAGATCGGGGAACCGCTGACCGGCCATCGCGCCGACGTCAGCGACGACGACTCGGTACGCGAGGCCGTCCGGGCGGCGGCGAGCGACCTGGGCGGCCTCGACATCCTGGTCAACAACGCCGGCATCGGCGCCGCCGGCACGGTCGAGGACCACACCGACGCCGAGTGGCACCGCGTCCTGGACGTCAACGTGCTCGGGATCGTCCGCACCAGCCGTGCGGCCCTCCCGTACCTCCGGGAGTCGGCGCACGCCGCGATCGTCAACACCTGCTCCATCGCCGCCACCGCGGGCCTGCCGCAGCGTGCCCTGTACTCGGCCTCCAAGGGCGCCGTGCTCTCACTCACCCTCGCCATGGCCGCCGACCACGTCCGCGAGGGCATCCGCGTCAACTGCGTCAACCCCGGCACCGCCGACACCCCGTGGGTCGGGCGGCTGCTGGACGCGGCCGACGACCCGGAGGCCGAACGCGCCGCGCTCAACGCCCGCCAGCCCATGGGCCGCCTGGTCACCGCCGAGGAAGTCGCCGCCGCCATCGCCTACCTGGCGTCACCCGCCGCCGCATCCGTCACCGGTACAGCGCTCGCCGTCGACGGCGGCATGGCGGGCCTGCGGCTGCGCCCGGAAGCACAGCGGTGACCGGCCGACCGGGGGAGGTGCCACCGGAACACCGCCGCCCCCTCGGCCGCAGCGGCGTCCCCGTCACCGCGCTGTCCTTCGGCGCGGCGCCCCTCGGCAACCTCTACACCGCCGTCGGTCCCGACCAGGCCGCCGCCACCGTGGACGCCGCCTGGGAGGCCGGCATCCGCGCCTTCGACACCGCCCCGCACTACGGACTCGGCCTCTCCGAGCGACGGCTCGGTGCCGCGCTGCGCGGCCGGCCGCGCGCGGAGTACGTGCTCTCCACCAAGGTCGGCAGGCTGCTGCGCCCCGGCAGCGCGGACGGTGACGACCTCGGCAACGGGTTCGCCGTGCCCGCCACGCACCACCGCGTCTGGGACTTCAGTGCGGACGGCGTCCGGCGCAGCATCGAGGAGAGTCTGTGCCGGCTCGGCCTGGACCGGATCGACATCGCCTATCTGCACGACCCCGACGAGCACGCGGAGCAGGCGTTCGGGGAAGGCTACCCGGCGCTGGAACGGCTCCGCGCCGAGGGCGTCGTGGGGGCGATCGGCGCGGGCATGAACCAGACCGCCATGCTCACCCGCTTCCTCCGCGACACCGACGTCGACGCGGTACTGCTCGCGGGCCGCTACACCCTGCTCGACCACTCGGGCCTGGACGCGGTGCTCCCGGAAGCGGCGGCACGCGGCCGGAGCGTCGTCATCGGCGGCGTCTTCAACTCGGGCCTGCTCGCCGACCCGCGCCCCGGCGCGACCTACGACTACGCGCCCGCGGCCCGCCCCGTACTGGACCGCGCCCTGTGCCTGAAGGCCGTCACCGAACGGCACGGCGTACCGCTGCGGGCCGCGGCCCTGCGCTTCCCCTTCGGCCACCCGGCCGTCGCGAGCGTCCTCGTCGGCGCCCGCTCTCCGGCCGAGGCCGCCGACGCCGCTGACCTGCTGCGCCGCCCGGTACCGTCCGCCTTGTGGGCGGAACTACGGGCCGCGGGCCTGCTGCCGGAACACGTACCGGTGCCCTGACGGCGCGGGGCACGCGGCTCAGCCGCCCGACCGGCGCTCCACCGCCGTCAGCGCCGCCGCCAGCGGCCCCGGGACCAGGAAGAGGAGCGGCGGCAGCACCCAGGCACAGACGGCGGCCGTCGCCAGCGCGAGCAGGACCAGGGCGGAACCGGGCAGGTCGCGCACGGTGCGCAGGGCGGCGGCCCGTAGCGCCGCGCGCCAGTCGGCGGCCGCCTCCTCCCGCGCGCTGGCGCGCAGCCCGGCCACCGCCAGTGCCGTGCCCACGGCCGCCAGGAACAGCGCGAACGGTACGGCCCCCGGCAGCCCCGCGGCGGCCAGCGCCGCGTCCGCCGCGAACAGCGCGCCGAAGGCGAGGAGCAGCCCGCCGGCGGTCAGGTCGGCGCGCCACCGCCGGGCGCGCAGGGCGCGGACGTAGCGCCCCGCCGTGCACGGTTCGGCGTACCGCTGGCGCCGCCGCAGCAGCGTGCAGGCCGTGGCCAGCGCGGCCGGTACGGTCACCAGTGGCAGACAGGCCACCGCCGTGCAGAGCCCGAGCGCGAGGACGTCGGCGAACAGCTCGAAGCGCGGGCCGAACAGCTCGCCGGGCTCCCGCCGCCCGGACACCGTGTCCGTCGGGACGCTCATCCCTTGACCCCCGAGTTGGCCATGCCTTCCACCAGGAACCGCTGGAAGGCGAGGAAGAACAGCACGATCGGGAGCAGCGCGAAGACCGACATCGCGAACATCGGGCCGTAAGCGGACTGGCTGGAGGTGTCCACGAAGGTGCGCAGCGCGAGCGTGAGCGTGTACTTGCCCGGCTCGAAGAGGTAGATGAGCTGGGTGAAGAAGTCGTTCCAGGCCCAGATGAAGGTGAAGATCGCGGTGGTGATCAGCGCGGGCCGGGTGAGCGGCAGCACCACCCGGGCGAACGTACGGAACGGACCGCAGCCGTCGATCTTCGCCGCCTCCTCCAGCTCGCGCGGCAGCCCCCGCATGAACTGCACGATGAGGAAGACGAAGAACGCGTCCGTGGCCAGGAACTTCGGCAGCACCATCGGCCAGAAGGTGTTCACCATGCCGAGCTGGTTGAAGACGATGTACTGCGGGATGAGCACCGCGTGGTGCGGCAGCATGATCGTGGCGATCATGAAGGCGAACAGCGGCCCGCGCATCCGGAACCGCAGCCGCGCGAAGGCGTACGCGGCGAGCGAGCAGCTGAGGACGTTGCCCAGCACGGCACCGATCGAGATGGTCAGCGAGTTGCCGAAGAGCTTCAGCAGGCTCACGCCCTGGATGCCGGCCGCGGCCGTCGTGTAGTTCTCGGTGGCCAGCCGGGACGGCAGCAGCGCGAGGCTGGCGAGCACCTCGTCGGCCGGTTTGAAGGACGTCGCGACCAGCCAGCCCAGCGGGTAGAGCATCACGAGCAGGACGAGGAGACAGGCGATGTGGAGCGCGATGCGCGGCCGGTTGGCGCGCACAACGGCAGGCGCGAAGGTCATCAGCGGCCCTCCTCGTTCGCGTAGAAGACCCAGGAGCGCGAGGTGCGGAAGAGCACCGCGGTGACGATTGCGATGGCGATCAGCAGCACCCACGCCATCGCGGAGGCGTAGCCCATGTGCGAGGCGGTGAAGCCGCGGTCGTAGAGGTAGAGCGTGTAGAAGAGGGTCGAGTCGGCGGGGCCGCCCCGGCCGCCGCTCACCGCGAACGCCGGGGTGAACACCTGGAACGCCTGGATGGTCTGCAGCACCAGGTTGAAGAAGAGCACCGGGGACAGCATCGGCAGGGTGATCGAGAGGAACTGCCGCCACCGGCCCGCGCCGTCCACCGACGCCGCCTCGTACAGCTCCTTCGGTATCTGCTGCAGCCCGGCCAGGAAGATGACCATGGGCGCGCCGAACTGCCACACCGTCAGCAGCGCCACGGACAGCAGCGCCCAGCCGGGCCGGTTGACCCAGCCGCCGGTGTGGATGCCGAGGGAGCCGAGGAGGTTGTCGACGGTGCCGCCGTCGTTGAAGAGCGCCCGCCACACCAGCGCGATGCTCATGGACGCGCCGAGCAGCGACGGGGCGTAGAACGCCGACCGGTAGAAGCCCTTGCCGCGTTTCATCGACTTCAGTGCGACCGCCACCGCCAGCGCCAGCGCGAGTTGCAGCGGTACGGCCACCACGACGTACAGCAGGGTGTTCAGGACCGAGCGGAGCAGCCGCGGGTCCTCGGTGAACATCTGCGTGTAGTTGCGCAGGCCCACCCAGGACGGCGGGTCGAAGAGGTCGTAGTCGGTGAAGGAGAGGTAGAGGGAGACCGCCATGGGGAGGAGGGTGAGGACGGCGGCGCCCAGTACCCAGGGGGAGAGGAACACCCAGGCGGCGCCCTCCCGTTCCCGCTTCGGCCGCCGTTTCCGCGCCTGCCCGGTGGGGGCCGTGCGCTGCCGGGGGAGTGGGACCGCGGCCCGGTCCATCGCTCGCGTGCTCACGGCCTCAGCTCCGTCCGTGCCTCGGTCAGGAAGTCCTCGGCGACCTCCCGGGGTGCCGCCTGCTCGAAGGACACCTGGTCGTAGTCGCGCTGGAAGGTCGACTGCAGGCCGTTGTCGCCGCGCGGCGGCGCGGCCGGCGGGTCCTTCAGCTTGCCCTGCAGGGACTCCTGGAGCCCGGCGACCTGCTGCTGGAAGCCGGTGACCGCCGGCAGGACGCGGGTCCGCTGGCGGCCGTTGACCGGGGTGCCGCGGTCCACGCCGAGGATGTCGGCGGCCTGGTCGGAGTTGAGCAGGAAGTCGATGAAGCGGGCCGCCTCGCGCGGATGCGCGCTGTCCGCCGCGATCCCGAGGAGCATCGACGGCTTGTAGTACTGGCCGGGGGTGCCGTCCGGGCCCGCGGGCATCGGCGCGAGCGCCAGCCGGTCCCCGTACAGCGCCTCGTAACCGGCGGACGGCGCGTCCCAGTTGAACTCGGCGACCGCCCGCTTGCGTCCCATCGGGGAGTCCTCGACCGAGCCCGCCATCTGCGTGGTGTCCTCGGCCCTGCTGACCAGCCCCTCCTTGCGCAGCTTCGAGGTGAAGGACCAGAAGCGCGCCAGGTCCGCCGCACGGAAAGCGGCCTGCCCGTCGGTGCCGTACAGCCGTTTGCCCTGCCCGCGCAGCCAGACCTCGAACCAGTCCTCCATCGAACCGGGGTCCGTCATGGGCCGCTCGTACCCGGCGGCCTTCAGCCTCCGCAGCGCCTCCGCCCAGTCGTCCCAGGTCCAGCCCGCCTTCGGGGTGTGCAGCCCGGCCTTCTTCCAGGCCTCCTTGTCGTACGCCATGGCCTGGGTGCCGACGCCCATCGGCAGCGCGTACTGCACACCGTCCACCTGCCCGGTCTTCAGCAGCCCGGAATCCATCTCCTTCGTGGGCAGGGTCTTGCGCTGGGTGCCGAGGTCCAGCAGCACCTCGGAGCCCGCGTACTGGCTGATCTGCCGGTAGTCCAGCTGGATCAGGTCGGGCACGTCGCCGCCCGCCGCCTGGGTGGCGAGCTTCTGCTTGTAGGACTCGTAGGTGGAGTAGGACGTCTGGATGTCGATGTCGGGGTGCGCCTTCTCGAAGGCGGCGACGGCCTTCTCGGTACGGGCTGCCCGGTCCGCGTTGCCCCACCAGGTGAAGCGGAGCGTGACCTTGCCGCCGGCGGCGGTGGCGGAACCACCACCGCCGCCGCAGCCCGCGAGGGCCAGACAGAGGGCGAGCGCAACGGCCGCGAGAGTTCTGGGACGCCGCACGGCTCACTCCCCGTAGTAGGGGAGCGTCGTGCCGGGCAGTTCGTACTCGTCGCGGCGGCCGCACATGCCGTAGCCGCCGCGCCGGGTCGGGCCCGCGGCCCGCACCCCGCCGTCAGCCAGGTGCGCCGCGTCCCCCTTCGCGAGGGCGTCGAGCTGCGTCCCGGTGCGCTCGGCCGCGGCCAGCGCCCCTTCGCGCCACCGGGCCCGCCAGTCCGCGATCTTCGGCGCGACGAGCCGGGCCGCCGCCTCGTGGAAGGCGCGCAGCGGCCCGTCGTCACCGTCCGCCAGGGCCGTACGCAGCGTCCGGTACCCCTCGACGGCGAGGTCCCGCCGCTTCCGGGCCGCCGCCTCCGCCGCGGGCCCCTCCTTCGCGGGCAGCGCGGCGGCCGCGGCGTACGTCTCGGCGTCGGCCAGCACCTCGGCAGGGAAGGTGAAGACCGCGTCCCCCGCCTCCGGCAGCCCGCCGTTCTGCATCAGGACCGTCACCCGCAGCCCGTCCTCGTTGACCATGCGGTGCACCGTCCCCGGTGTGAACCACGCGAGGACACCGGGCTCCAGCGGCGTCTCCCGGTAGCCGTCCGCGACGCTCAGCGTCTGGACGGCGCCCCGGCCGCCGGTGACGACGTACGCCTCCGTGCAGGCGAGGTGCAGATGCGGGCTGCCCCCGCACACGCCGTCGGCGGCCTCCCACTCATAGGCGCCGATGTGCGACAGACCGATGCCGCCCGGCAGCGGTGCGTCCATGACCATGACCGGCTCCCTCCCTCACCAGGCCAGCGACTTCAGACGGCCCTCGATGCGGTGCGGGTCCCACGCGCCGTCGGCCACCAGCACCCGGTACCGGTACGCGAAGGACTCGCCCGGCTCCAGCGCGAACTCCTCGAAGAACGCCCAGGAGAACGCCACCGTCGGCGTCGGCTCGGAACGGACGAACCAGTGCGAGGCGTGCACCGCGTCCGCGTTCTCCGGCGCGTGCGCGAAGACCAGCGTGGACTGCGCGTCCACGTCGTCGTGCGTGCCGACGAAGGCGATCCACGGCTGCTCGGCCGCGGGCGTACCCATCGTCTCCTCGTCCGTGCTGGGCCCGGCCGGGGTGAGCACCTGCCCGCCCGTGAAGTCGCGCGGCCCCCGCCAGTGCAGCCCGGTGTAGCCCGCCATCTCCCGGCCCGCCGTCGTCGGCGACCCGAAGTGCAGTGCCTCGTCACGGATGTTGGTGAGGTGGATCGACCAGTCGATCGCGTACGCGCCCGCCTCGGCGTCGGCCGAGTGCACCGCGACCGTACGCCGCTCCCGCGCCCACTCGGCACCCCCGTTCTCCACCCAGGTCAGCGACTCGCCGAAGGTCAGCCGGTCCGCGTCCGCCTCGAAGGAGTCGAAGCCGTCGTGCCGCATCGACCCGACGCGCTCGTGCAGCGGCAGGTAACCCTGGCCGTGGACGTAGGAGTTGCCGCCCCAGAAGTTCTGCCCGGAGAGATGGCTGGCGGTCATCTGCAGGCCCTTGTGCCAGCGGTGGTCGTGCGGCCGGTAGCCGCTGACCAGCCGACCGGAAAGGGTACGCAGCGGGTGTACGTACGGCTTGCGGGACTCGAAGGCCTCCGGGTCCGGGGCGTAGACGTAGGACAACAGCTCGGTCCCACCGGCGGCCACCCGGACGCGCTCGCCGTGGGTGTGGGTGACGGTGAGCGGTGTCGTCGTGGTGCTCGGTACTGCGCTCATGCTGCGGTCACTGCTCCTTCGGTGCCCAGTCGGGGTGGTTGCCGTGCATGGCGTGGTAGTACGGGTCGTCCGGGCCGATCTCGCCCGCGCGCACCGGCCGCCCGGTGAACGCCGACTTGTAGAGCGCGGCGAGGAATTCCAGCGTGCGGCGGGCCTCGGTGCCACTGCCGGGCGGGCGTACGCCCTTCTCCATGGCGTCGAGGAACCCTTCGAGCTGCGCGGCGTGCGAGCTGGGCACGTCGGCGGCGGGGGTGCGCCAGTGGGTGGTGCGCTGCGCGTCCTCGCGGGCGTGTGGTGCCGCGGTGTACGCCCAGTCGTCGTTGGAGTGCCCGTACAGGTGCGTCAGCTCCACCGTGGCGTCGGCGCAGTCGATACGGATGCGGCTCACCTCGTCGGGGCTGAGCACGCTGTTCACCACCGTCGCCATCGTCCCGTCGGCGAAGCGGACCAGCGCCGTGGAGACGTCCTCGCTCTCCACGTCGTGCACCAGCCGGCCCGCCATCGCACGTACCTCGGCCCAGTCGCCCAGCAGGTGCAGCAGCAGGTCCATCTGGTGGATGCCGTGGCCCATGGTCGGTCCGCCGCCCTCGGTGGCCCACCGGCCGCGCCAGGGAACGGAGTAGTACGCCCGGTCCCGGTACCAGGTGGTCTGGCAGTGCGCGACCAGCGGCCGCCCCAGCTCCCCGGAGCGCAGCAGCTCGCGCGCGTGCACCGCGCCCGACCCGTACCGGTGCTGGAAGACGACGGAGGCGTACGGGCCCCCGGGGCCGTCCTCCTCGGCCCCCTCCGCCGCCGCGATCGCGTCGTACTCGGCGAGCGACAGGCACAGCGGCTTCTCGCACAGCACCCAGGCACCGGCCCGCAGCGCGGCCCGGGTCTGTCCGGCGTGCAGGGCGGGCGGGGTGCCGAGGAGGACGAGCCCCGGGCGTTCGGCGGCGAGCATCTCGTCGAGGCCGCCGTAGCCGTTCACGTCGTCGCCCGCCTGGTCGCGGAAGGCGGCGAGCCGCGCCGGATCGGTGTCGACGGCGGCCACCAGCCGTACGCGGCCGTGCAGCGCGCGCAGTGCGGGCAGATGGCTCCCGGTGACGATGCCGCCGGTGCCGACGACCGCGGCACGGACGGGAAAGGAGGGGGTGGTGCCGGTGGGTGACGGCTCGGAGGCCGGTTCCGCAACGGGCATGCCGTGAGAGCTCCCTCGGATAGAAAGCGCTTACCGGCTGGCGACACTAGGCCCGCCCGCGCGCCGGGACAAGACCCCTGCAGCAACGGAGTTCTCCAGCACGAACGGCGTCCGGTATCCGGCACGGCATCCGGGACGCCGTTACGTACGCCCCTTCTCACCCCCCGCGGCCCCGCCGGGACAAGGCGCTCTGCGCGGTGGCCAGTACGCGGGCGCGGCCGCCCGCGCGGAGGGCGGCGCGGGCCGCGTTCGCGCCGGGGGCGCCGTGGACGCCGCCGCCGGGGTGCGCCGAGGCGGAGGCCAGGTAGAGGCCGGGTACCGGGGTCTCCGGGCGGCCGGTCCCGGGCAGCGGCCGGAAGAACAGCTGCTGGTGCATGCTGGCCGTACCGCCGTTGATCGCACCGCCGTGCAGATTGGCGTCCGCCGCCTGGAGCGTGGGCGGGGCGAGGATGCGGCGGGCCCGGATCCGGCCGCGGAAACCCGGTGCGAACCGCTCCACCTGCTCCTCGATGCGGTCGGCCAGCTTCTCCCGCTCGCCCGCGTCCCAACTGCCCGTCAGACCGTCAGGACCGGCGTCACCCTTCACCGTCTGCGGTACGTGCGTGTACGCCCACGCCGACTCCGTACCGGCCGGTGAGCGGCTGGCGTCCGCCGTCGTCATCTGCCCCAGCAGCGCGAACGGCCGGTCCGGCACCAACCCCATGGCGAGCTGCGCGGCGAACCGGGTCAGCGCGTCCACATCGTCCGCCACATGGACCGTGCCGGCCCGCGCGGCCTCCGGTGCCGACCACGGCACCCGGCCGTCCAGCGCCCAGTCGACCTTGAACGTACCGAAGTCCCACTGGAAACGGCGCAGATCGTCGAAGATCCGCGCCGGGAGGTGTCCCGCGCCGACCAGTTCGCGGTAGAGGACCGGCGCGGGCACGTCCGCCAGTACCGCCCGGTCCGCACGGACCCGGTCGCCGCCCGCCGTCCGGACCCCCACCGCCCGGCCGCCGCGCACCACGACCTCGGTCACCGGCTCCCCGCACCGTACGGTGACGCCCCGCCTGGCCAGCCGTCTCACCAGCGCCTCCGTCAGCGCGCCCGCCCCGCCGACCGGCACCGGGAAGCCGACCGCCTGGCCCAGCATCGTCAGCAGCCAGCCGTACCCGCCGCTGCCCGCCGCCTCCGGGGCCAGGTCCGCGTGGAGCGCGTTGCCCGCCAGCAGCAGCCGCCCCCCTCGCCCCGGAACTCCTCCTCACCCAGTCGGCGTACCGGCAGCACCAGACTGCGGGCCAGCCGCAGCCCGCCCGCGCCGCGCAGCCGGACCGCCAGCCGGGCCGTGGCGCGTACCGGCGGGAACGGCGTGAACAGCGCGTGCATGATGTCCTGGCCCAGCCGGTCCCAGATGCGGCATAGGTGCACCCACGCCTCGCCGTCCCCGGTCCCGAAGTCCTCCAGGCCGTCCGCGGTCACCGCCCGGTTCCGGTCGAGGACGGCGCACCGCCCGTCGGGCAGCGGATGCGCGAGGACGTGCGGGGCATGGCTCCAGCGCAGGCCGTCCCGCTGCAGCTCCAGTCCGCGCACGATCGGCGAGGCCGCCGCGAGCGGGTAGAACGCGCTGAAGACGTCGCTGACGTACTCGGGATGGACGCCGTGGTCGCTGCGGACGGCGCCGCCGGGCTCCGGCTGCGCCTCCAGCACCGTGACGCTCCACCCCGCGTCGGCGAGAAGATTGGCGGCCACCAGCCCGTTGGGCCCCGCCCCGATCACCACCGCGTCGGTCATGTCACCGCCCCGCCGGGCACTCGGAGCCCGGACCGAGCCCGGCATCCCCGGAGTCGGCATCCGGCGGCAGGTCCTCGACCACCTTCGCCAGCCGCTTGAGCATGTTGCGGTGGCGCAGCTGCAGCAGTGCGTCCAGGGCGAAGTTGTGCACCAGCCCGCCGAAGCCGCGCAGCGGGTGCTCGTCGACGATGACCAGCGTCTCCTCACCCCAGGGGCGGATGTCCAGCGCGATCCGGGCCGAGCCGAACGGGTCGCAGAGCGCCTCCAGCTCCAGCGCCCGGGGTGGCTCGTGCCGCCGCACGACCGTCTGCCCGTCCAGCTCCAGGAGGCCCAGCCGGAGCTTGTAGCGGATGGCCGCGCCGACCTCCGGCCAGCTGCCGTCCAGCGCTTCGGAGTCGGAGGGGCCGACGACCCATTCGCCGTAACGGCGGCAGTCCGACAGCACCGCCCACACGGCGGGCGGCTTCCGGGCGATGAGCTGGTGCCGTACGGCCATGGGTACTCCATCCGGATCAGCCGGCGGGGCCGGCGGTGACAGCTCGCTGCTCACGCTGACGGGTGCCCCGTTATGTGTGCATTATGACCATCCGGGTACTTGATGGCCCCGACAACCACCGCGGCTCGGTCCGCGGCCGTACGTATGGAGGAGGCGGCCATGGTGGCCCAGGGTGAGGGCGGCGTCGTGGTGATCACCGGGGCGTCCAGCGGCGTCGGCCGGGCGAGCGCCGAGGCGTTCGCCGCCCGCGGCTGGCACGTCGTGCTGGCCGCCCGGCGCGCCGAGGAACTGAACGAGGTCGCCCGCCGGTGCCGCGAGCACGGCAAGGGCCGCGCCCTCCCCGTCCCCACCGACGTGACCGACGCCGCCGCCGTGGACCGGCTGGCCGAAGAGGCCGTCGCCGCCTTCGGCCGGATCGACGTCTGGCTCAACAACGCCGCCGTCGCCGCCTTCGGCGCGCTCGACGAGATCCCGGCGGACGTCTGCCGCAAGGTGATCGACACCGATGTGATGGGTTACGTGTACGGGGCCCGCGCCGCGCTCACCGCGATGCGCCGGCAGGGCAGCGGCACCCTGATCAACGTCTCCTCCGTCGTCGGCGTCTCCCCGGTCCCCTACAACGCGCCGTACGCGCTGGCGAAGGCCGCCGTCCGGTCGCTGAGCGCCAGTCTCCGCCAGGAACTGTGGCTGGAGGGCCACCGGGACGTCCACGTCTGCACGGTGCTGCCCGCCACCATGGACACGCCGTTCTTCCGGAGCGCCGCCAACTACTCCGGCCGCAAGGTCCTTCCGATGGCCCCGGTCTACACCCCCGAACGGGCGGCCCGCACCATCCTCCGCCTGGCCCGCTCCCCCCGCCGCGAGGCCTACGTCGGCCCCGCCGCCGCAGTCCTGGCCTGCCAGACCAAGCTCTTCCCCCGCCTGACGGAGAAGGCCCTGGCCTACCAGATGAACCGCGCCCACCTCTCCCGCACCGACCCGGCCCCCGACACCGCGGGCACCGTCCCCCACCCGCTGCCCGGCGGCGCCGTCCACGGCGGCTGGTCCGGCGCCCGCCGCACCGCGGGCCGCCGCCTTTTGACGGCAACGCTGGCCGCGGGCGTGGGATACGCGGTGGCGAGGGCGGTGTGCGGCCGGCAGTCACCGTGCGACCGCGCACGGGGCTGCGGGCGATGAGATGACGGCGCGCGTGGGTCCGGAAGAGAAGCAGTTCCGGCTGAGTCAGGCGAATCATCACCGTCACCGGTCACCGCTCACCGCTTGTCGTTCGTCGCTGTCGCCAGGCCCGCGGTGACCGGTTGCTGCCTACGGCGCGGCGAAGTCGACTTCGGACGCGGGCAGCACCCGGATGCGCCGCCCGGGGAAGTCCAGGTGCCGGAAGATCTCGTTGTGGTGCGCGATCGACTGTGCCGACGCGGCGAACGCGCCGGTGGTGGCAGGCCGTTCGGACGTGGTGTGCCCGTCCGCGACCAGCACCAGGTCGTAGCGGTGGCTCAGCGCCTGCCGTGCCGTGGTGTCCACGCAGATCTCGGTCGCGAATCCGGTGACGACCACCTCGGTGGCGCCCAGCGCGCGCAGTGTCTTGTCGAGATCGGTGTCGAGGAACCCGTCAGCACTGTTCTTATGGACCACCGAATCGTCGGCACCGAACGCGAGTTCAGGCACGATGCGCCATCCCTCGGTGCCCGCCTCCATCCCGCCGCCCTGGTGCTGGACCGTCACGACCGGTACGCCCGCGGCCCTGGCCCGCTCGCGGAGCCCCGCGATCGTGGCGACGGTTTCGGCGGCCCGGTACGCGAGGGGCATCAGGGCGTTCTGCATGTCGATGACGAGGAGCGCGGAGGCGTGCGGCATGCGCCCACGGTAGCGGCTCGGGCAGACTGTGCGGGATGAATGACTTCCGCCCGTCGCTCCGGACACCTGCTCCCGAACGGTACGGACGCCTGCGCGTGCAGGCCGCTGACCTCGGGCCGGCCCGCTGGCTCACCGAGCGTGCCCCGGGCCACGGCGACTTCGGGACGGTGGCGGGCGTCGCCGCACCTGGATTCGCCGGCTACGCCAGGGTGCTGCATCCGGCGTCGCTGTACGAACGGCCGGTGCGGTGGGCGGCGGTGGCTGCCGCCTACGGGCGCGAGGTGGCGCCGGGCACGAAGTGGCACGAGCTGATCGGGGCGGAGCCCTTCTACCAGAACGCCTCCGAGTACGGCCTGCCCGATGTCTGGGACGAGCATCCGGCAGAGGGCCCGACCCCACCGGACGTGGCCCGGACCCTGATCCCGATACTCGCCCGGCACACCGAGACCCCGGAGCGGTGCTGGTTCGGTTTGTGGGAGGGGTACGGGCGGCGGGACTTCAGCCGGGTCCGTTGCTTCGAGACGCCGGGCAGGCGGGAGGTGCTGCTCTCGGGGACGCTCGCCGATGCCGTCTCACCGGTGTCGTGCGACGCGTTCGACGAGCTGCCCGACCTGTGGTGGCCGCAGGACCGCGCCTGGTGCCTGGGCGGCGATGTGGACCTGGTCAGCACCTACGTCGGCGGGTCCCGGGCGTTGATCGCCGAGCTGCTGGCCGCTCCGGGGCTGGAGGCGCACCCGGTGGCACCCGGCGACGGGGTCGGCTGAACCCCGCGGCCGCCCCGCGTTCCCTCACGACCGTTCCGCGATCAGTTTCTCCAGGCCGTCCAAGATGCGGTGGAGGCCGAATTCCCAGGCCTGGTCCTGGGCCGTGGCCGGTTCGGCCGCCGCGGCGCTGAAGGCGGCGGTCACCGCGGGGAAGCGTGCGGCGTGGTCGCGGAGTATGCCGCCCAGCAGGGCGTGCAGTTGTGCTTCGGCGTTGCCCTCCGGGCCCGCGGCGCGGCCTTGTTGGGCGAGGGTGCGGACGTGGCCCGTCAGCAGGACGGCGGCGTCCAAGCGTTCGGCACCGGTGAGCGGTGTGCCGTCCAGCGCGGCGACCGCCCGTTCCGTCCAGGCCAGTTCCGCCGGGCCCAGCACCCGCGGTCCGACCGTCGCCTCCAGCAGCCAGGGATGCCGGCCGAAGCCGTCGAGCAGGTGGTGCGCCCAGGCGGTCAGCCGCCCCCGCCAGCCGGGGCGCGGCTCGTCCTCGGCCGGCAGCGGTGCGAGCGCCGCGTCGACCATCAGCGCGATCAGCTCGGCCTTGCCCGGCACGTACCGGTAGAGCGCCATCTTCGTCACGCCCAGCTGCGCGGCGACCCGTTGCATGGACACGGCGGCCAGGCCTTCGGCATCGGCGACCGCGACGCCGGCCCGCGCGATGCCCGGCAGGTCCAGCGTCGGCCGCGGCCCCCGCGCGGGCTGCGGCCGGGGTGCCCACAGCAGCCGCGCGGTCGCGGTGTGCCGGGCTTCTCGGCCGTCGCCGTCGCCGCCGTGTGTGCCCTCGGACATGCGCGTCCCCGCTCCCGTGGCTCGTCCCGCTGCTTCCCGTGTAATTGCGTCCATGGTACACAGTAAGAACTGTGTCCGACGGACACGGATGATGAACGGGGAGAGTCATGTCGCCGATGCCGCACCACGGAACCGTCCTGATCTCCGGTGCGAGCGTCGCCGGGCCCGCGCTGGCCTACTGGCTGGCCCGCCACGGTTTCCGGCCCACCGTCGTCGAAGTAGCCCCCGCCCTGCGTGCGGGCGGGCAGCCCGTGGACTTCCGCGGGGAGACGCAGCTGACCGTGCTTCGCCGCATGGGGCTGCTGCCCGAGTTGCGGCGGCTGCGGACGGGCGGCACCCCGATCCGCTTCGTCGACGAACGGGGGCGTCAACTGCTGCGCCTGCCTGCCGAGTTCATGGGCGGCGAGCTGGAGGTGCTGCGTGGGGACCTGGCCCGAGTGCTGTACGAACGCAGTGCTCCCGGGACGGAGTACGTCTTCGGCGACACGATCACCGGGATCGACGAGACCGGCCCGGGTGTACGGGTGACCTTCCGCAACGGTCCGGCCCGCGAGTTCGGCCTGGTGATCGGCGCCGACGGGCTGCACTCGACCGTCCGGCGGCTCGCCTTCGGCCCGGAGGGGCGGTATGTGCGGCATCTCGGGTATTACGCCGCCAGCTGGCAACTCCCCAACGACCTGGGGCCGGCGGCCGGGGAGGGGGTGGTTGGTCACAACGTCCCGGGGCGGCTCGCCTCGGTCGGCGCCGACCACCGCGACCCGGCGCGGGCCGGTGCGATGTTCGTCTTCGCCGCGCCCGAGCTGCCCTACGACCGGCACTCGGCCGAGCAGCAGAAGGCACTGGTCACCGACGCCTTCACCGGCCTCGGCTGGCACGTGCCGCGGCTGCTGGCGTCCCTGCGCGCCGCGCCCGAGCTGTACTTCGACTCCGTCAGCCGGGCTGATGTGCCCACCTGGTCCAAGGGGCGCGTCGGGCTCGTCGGGGACGCCGCGTGCGGTGCCACGCTCGGCGGCATGGGCACGGGCACCGCACTGGTCGCCGCGTACGTCCTTGCCGGCGAGCTGGCCCGGGCCGGTGGCGATCACCGCGCCGCCTTCGCGCGGTACGAGCGCCGGATGCGGCCGTACGCGGAAGGGTGCCAGAAGGGCGGTGACCGCACCGGGCCGTTCCTCGCGCCGCGTACCGCCACCGGGCTGCGGCTCCGTAACGCCCTGCTCTCCCGGCGCTTCCTGATGGACCGGATGCTCAGGGCGGGGCAGAGGGCCAGCAGTACGGTCGGGCTGCCCGACTACGGCGCCGGCGCGGCGCCGTAGCCGGATCAGCGCCGCGACTCGGGGATCGCGTCCCCGCACGGCGCGTCGCTGCGGCCGTAGTGGTGGGTGGTGAACATGTAGAGGACGCCGGCCAGGACGACGATGCCGCCGCAGAGCAGCACGATGTAGTTGTCGTACCAGGGGGCCTCCGGCGTGCGGGCCCAGCAGATGTTGACGATGGCGAAGATGCCGTAGGCCAGCGCTCCGGCGTTCACCAGCAGGCCCCAGCGGCCGAGCCGGTACTCGCCGGAGGGCTTCCAGCCCTTCAGGCGGGCGCGCAGGGCGGCGAGCACCACCATCTGGAACGCACCGTAGATGCCCAGGATCGCGAAGGACACGATCTTGGTGAGCGCGTCCGCCGACACCAGTGACCCGAAGGCGATGATCGTCGGAATGACGGCCGACACCAGCAGCGCCCAGCCCGGCACGGCCCTGGCGTGCGAGAACTTCCGCAGCAGCCGGTGCCCCACGATCATCTGGTCGCGGGCGTACGAGTAGATGAGGCGGCCGGCCGCCGCCTGCAGGCTGATCGTGCAGGAGAGGAAGGAGATGAGGACCACGGCCATCACGAGGCGGGCGCCGAATTCGCCCAGCGCGTCGTACAGCAGGTGGACGACGGGGTCGGTGTCCTTGCCGGAGATCACCGCGCGGTAGTCGGTGACGGAGAGCAGCAGGGACAGGCACGTGAACGTGGCCGCCGCGCCGCCCACGTAGATCGTGCGGCGCATCGCCTTGGGGATCACCCGGCCCGGGTGCGCGACCTCCTCGGCGGTGTCGCCGCACGCCTCGAAGCCGTAGTACTGGTAGAAGCCGATGATCGCGGCCGCGAGGAAGACCGGCAGGTAGCTGCCGTCGCCCTCGGTGCCGTACGTGTCGAAGAGGACGCCGAGGTTGTGCTCGCGGTGGGTGGCCAGCAGGTAGATGCCGACGATCAGCGCGCCGATCAGCTCGGCGCCGAAGCCGATCACGGCAGCCGCCGAGAGGGCCTTCGTGCCGGCGTAGTTGATGAGTACGGCGATGATGATGAGGACCACCGTGCACAGGACGGTGGTGTGGACCGTGGGTTCGAAGCCGATGAGCAGGGCGATGTAGGGGCCCGCGCCGTACGCCACCGAGGTGATCGTGACCAGCAGCGCCCACATGTAGACCCAGCCGGTCATCCACGCCCAGCGCTTGCCCCACAGGTGCCGGGCCCACGGATAGACCCCGCCCGCGATGGGGAACTGCGCCACGACCTCGCCGAAGACCAGCGCGACCAGGAACTGTCCGCAGCCGGCCAGGACGAACGCCCACACCATCGGCGGGCCGCCCTCGCCGAGCGCGGTGGCGAAGAGGGTGTACGTACTGACGACGGGGGAGAGGTACGTGAAACCGAGCGCGAAGTTCGCCCACGGGCCCATGTCCTTGCGGAACTCCGAGCCGGCGACGGAGCCGTCGGCGGTCTCCGCCGGGTGCCCGTCCGACGCCCCGTTCCCGCCGCGGCTGCCGTCGGCGCCGCCCGCCGGTGTGCTCGCCGAGGCCATCACCGGCCGCCTCCGCCCGCGACCCGGATCAGGTCGGCGGCCCGCTCGGCCGCCAGCAGCACCGTCACCATCGGGTTGATCGTCGGCATCGTCGGGAAGAGGGAGGCGTCCACGACCCGGAGGCCGTCCACGCCGCGCACCCGCAGCTGTGGATCGAGTACGGCCGCCGGATCGCCGTCGCCGCCCATCTTGCAGGTGCCCGCCGGGTGGTAGACGGTGTGCGCGGCACGCCGCCCGTACTCCGACAGCTCCGCGTCCGACGTCACGTCCGGACCCGGCGCCACCTCCCGCTTCAGCCAGTCCCGCAGCGGCGCCGTCGCCGCCACCTCGCGCGCCACCTTCAGCCCGTCCACGATCGTCTTCTCGTCATGGCCCTCCGGGTCGGTGAAGTACCGGAAGTCCAGGGCGGGCTTCTCCGCCGGGTCCGCGCTGCGCAGCCACATCCGGCCCACCGACCGGGCGCGCGGCACGTTCGGCGTCATGCACACGCCGTGCTCGACCGGCGGATAGCCCAGCCGCTCCGTGTTGACACTGAACGGCACCTGGTAGAAGTGGAACATCAGGTCGGGCCGTGGTCCGCCGTCCGGGTCGCGGCGGAGGAAGAGCCCGGCATCGGAGTCCATCGCCGAGTTGGGCGGCAGCGGCCCCGCCGTCTCCCAGATGATCACCGACTCCGGGTGGTCCAGCAGGTTCTGGCCCACACCGGGGAGGTCGGCCCGTACCTCGATGCCCAGCTCGCGCAGCTGGTCCGCCGGGCCGATGCCGGACAGCATCAGCAGCCGCGGCGTGTCGATCGCGCCCGCGCACAGCAGCAGCTCGCGCTGCGCCCGCAGCGTCGTCTCCGTGCCGTCGGCGGACCGCACCCGCACGCAGGTCATCCGGCCGTTCCCGGCCGGTACCACCTCGTACGCCCAGGTCTCCAGCTTCAGCGTGAGGTTCGGCCGGTCCAGGACCGGGTGCAGGTACGCCACCGACGCCGACGAGCGCTTGTTGTTCTCCGCCTCGTACGCCAGCGAGAAGAACCCCACCCCGTCGGCGAACGGCCGGGCGTTGAAGTCGTCGACCACCGGCACGCCCAGCGCCGACGCCGCCGCCGTCACGAAGTCCTTCGCGATCGGATTGCGGTCCTGTTCGGCCACCGGGACGATGCGGTTCTGGAGCCGGTCGCGGTACGGCAGGACCGTCGCGGCGTCCCAGCCGGTACAGCCCAGCGCCGCCCACTCGTCCATGTCCTCCGGCAGCGGCAGGAAGCTGATCAGGGTGTTGTGCGAGGAACAGCCGCCGAGGACGCGCGCACGCGAGTGCAGGATGTGCGAGTTGCCGCGCGGCTGCTCCACGGTCGTGTAGCCGTAGTCGTACTCCGAGTCCAGCAGATTGATCCAGTTGCGCAGCCGCAGGATCTTCTCGTCGCCCACGTCACTGGGCCCGCCCTCGACCACGCACACCCGGCAGTCCGGGTCCTCGGTCAGCCGCGCCGCCAGGACACAGCCCGCCGTTCCGCCGCCCACGATGACGTAGTCGAACTCCGTACCGTCTCCCATGCCCCGCTCCTCGGTCCCTCCGGTCACCGCGTCCGCCTCAGCCCTTGAACCAGCCGGAGGGAGCCGGCCGGAGGTTCTGGTAGATGTGCTTGGCCTCCTGGTACTCGCGCAGCCCCGTCGGTCCCAGCTCGCGCCCGACGCCGGAGTGACCGAAGCCGCCCCACTCGGCCTGCGGCACGTACGGATGGAAATCGTTGATCCACACCGTGCCGTGCCGCAGCCGCTGCGCCACCCGCTGCGCCCGGCTCGCGTCACTGGTCCACACCGCGCCCGCCAGCCCGTACTTGGTGTCGTTGGCGAGCCGTACCGCGTCCTCCTCGTCGCGGAACCGCTCGACCGTCACCACCGGGCCGAACACCTCCTCCTGCACGATCCGCATCGACCGGTCGCAGTCGGCGTAGATCGTCGGCAGCACGAAGAAGCCGCGGGAGAGCTCGGGGGCGTCGGGGCGGCGTCCGCCGCACACCAGCCGCGCGCCCTCGGAGCGCGCGACCTCCAGGTAGCCCTCGACCTTCTCGCGGTGCTCGGGGGAGCTGAGCGGACCGCTCTCGGTCTCCTCGTCCATGCCGTTGCCGAGCCGGATGCGCCGCGCCCGGTCGGCCAGGGCCTCGACGAACCGGTCGTGCAGGCCCTCCTGCACGATGAGCCGCGACCCGGCCGAACAGACCTGGCCGGAGTGGAGGAAGGCCCCGTCCAGCGCGTAGTCCACCGCCGCGTCGAAGTCGGCGTCCTCGAAGATCACATTGGGGTTCTTGCCGCCCAGCTCCAGCGCCACGTTCTTCACGTCGGCCGCGGCGCCCGCCATGATCGTACGGCCGGTCGCCAGCCCGCCGGTGAAGGACACCATGTCCACGTCCGGGTGCTGGGTCATCGCCGCACCCACCGTGGCGCCGGGGCCGAGGACGAGGTTGGCCACCCCGGGCGGCGTCCCCGCCTCCTCCAGCAGCCGGAAGAGGGTGACGGTCGTCAGCGGCGTCGTCTCGCTCGGCTTCAGCACGAAGGTGTTGCCCGCCGCGAGCGCCGGAGCCACCTTCCAGGTGGCCTGGAGCAGCGGGTAGTTCCACGGCGCGATCAGCGCGCACACCCCGACCGGCTGGTACACCACCCGGCTCAGCACGTCCGGGCCGACGTCCACCACCCGCCCGCCGTCCTTGTCGGCGATCTCGGCGAAGTAGCGGAAGGCGTTCGCGATGTCCTCGATGTCGAGCCGGGACTCGGCGATGGTCTTGCCGGTGTCCTGGGTCTCGGTGCGGGCGATGTCCTCCAGGTCGCGCAGCAGCAGCTCGTACACGCGGTGCAGCACGTCGGCGCGGAGCCGGGTCGGGGCGCTCGCCCACTCGCCGTCGTCGAACGCCCGCCGGGCCGCCCGCACCGCCCGGTCGACGTCCGTCCCGTCCGCGTCGTCGACGGTCCGCACCACGGAGGCGTCGAACGGATTGACCACGTCACGCCGGCCGCCCGCCGCCGCCCCCGTCCACTCACCGTCGATGTACAGGTCAGCCATCTGCTGATCTCCTCGCTCCCCGGAGTCCCGGGGCGTACGCCTGGGCCTGGACCCGCACCATGGTCCAGAGTCGGACGCGGCGGACGGCGGGGCGCACCGAAGGACCGCCGGCTACGGTGAGGAAAGTGACTCGGTCGGGCTAAGGCGTGCGGCGGTCCGCCGGTGTGGGCCGCGGGCCGGGCGCCAGGTGGCGACCAGCGCGCCGGCCAGCAGCAGCTCGGCGATGTCGCCGCCGTAGTACATGAGCTGCGCGCCGCCCCGCACCTGGTCGACCGGTGCGTGCACGCCGATGAGGAAGCCGCCGTAGAGGAGTTGGGAGAACGTCGCGTGGAGGGCGACCGCCACGCCCAGGAGGACCAGCCGGGCCGGTACCCCCGGCCGTGCCGGAGCGGGGTCGGGCCCCGCGACGACCCAGGCGAACAGGCACCCGGAGAGCAGGAAGTGCGTGTGCACCAGCCAGTGCAGCGCGGGGTGCGCCGCGGTCACGTCGTACAGCGGCGTGCCGTACAGGACGGCGAGCGAGCCGGTGCTCAGCAGCAGCGCGGTGACCGGATGGGCGAGGAACCGGAGCGGGCGGCTGTGCAGCAGGCCGGTCAGCCGCCGGGCACGGGCGGGCGGCAGCGTCCGCAGCAGCAGCGTCACCGGCGCGCCGAGGACCAGTGCGAGCGGCGCGTACATGCCGATCAGCAGGTGCTGGGCCATGTGGCCGCGGAAGTCCCCGTGCGCGAAGGCCCCCAGCGGCGGCAGCAGCGCCCCGGCCGCCAGTGCGCACCCGGTGAGGAAGCTCGCGGTGCGCCAACGGCTCCAGGTCCTGCCGGGGTGCCGCCGGGCGGCCCGCCGTACGAGCAGCAGATAGCCGGCGGCGAGCACGGCCAGCAGGGCGACGGCGAGCACGGTCGGCAGCGGGCCGCCCGGCAGCGGATGCGCGCCCCCGGTGCGGTGCTCGTGCATCAGGTGCTCGTGACCACCCATCAGGCGCCCCGCTCGGGGTCGAAGGCCCGGCCGCCGCGCTGGAGCGCCCAGCCCCCGAGGAGCAGCAGCGCCCCCAGGACCAGGAAGCCGATGTCCCACCAGACCTGGTAGGGCCCGCCGTGCACGTGGTGGATGCCGAGGATCTGGTGGTCCAGCAGCCCTTCGACGAGGTTGAAGATGCCCCAGCCCGCCAGGATCCAGCCCCACAGCACCCGCGACGTCCACACGCGCCGCCGGCCGTGCGTGACGCGGGAGTACAGCAGTGCCAGGCCGATGAGCACCGCGAGCCAGCAGACGGTGTGGAAGATGCCGTCCCACACGGTGTTCATCTCCAGCCCGGACACCGAGTGCGGCGAGTAGTACTTCAGGCCGATCCGGTCGGTGTTGGTGCTGGTCAGCATGTGGTGCCACTGCAGGAGCTGATGCAGCAGGATGCCGTCGACGAATCCGCCGAGGCCCACGCCCAGTACGATCCCCGGCAGCCGGAGGCTCCTCGGCGCAGGCCCTGCCCGTACCTCGCCCGTGGTGGCCATGCGGTCGCTCCTTCCTGGTGGGTGCCGGGCTCCGTGTCCCGGTCCCCGTACCGGTTCCCGGCAGCGGCCCTGTGTCACGCGCCCTTCCGGGCGTCCTCCACCGACCGCAGCACGGACCGCACCCGCTCCTCGACCGGCGCCCGCTCCAGTTCGACCAGCTCGTACCCGTACTCCGTGTACGCCTCGACCATGGCCAGGTACGTCCGCTCGGCCTCCTCGGGGGACTGCTTGCGCTCCGCGTCCGCCGCGTAGATCTCCGGCCAGAAGGGCGCGAGGAACACCCGGTGGTGGTACCGGTACGTCCGCGCGGCGGCGTGCACGTGGGCCGGTACGGGAAGCCCCTGCACACGCAGGTAGCCGACGATGTCGGGCACTCCGCGGTCGAAGAAGACGGGCCCGGCGGACGGTGCCCCGTGCGCCGCGGCGAGCCGGTACGAACGCAGCTCCCAGCCGAGCATCAGCTCGGCGAAGAGCGCCGGGTCGGTCCAGGGCAGGCCACGCCCGCCGATGGCCGTCTGGTCCCGGATCACGCCGCGCCCCGCCTCTTCCGACCGGGCGTACCCGCGTTCCGCCAGCCGGTCGATGAGCGTGCTCTTCCCGGCGCCGGGCCCGCCGGTGACGACGACGAAGCGGCCGGAGTGCGGGGCGCCGGGGACGGGCGCGGATGCCGAAGACATGGGGAAACACCTTTCGTGCCGTTGCGTGTGGGCGGGGGTGGTACGTGGCAGCCTGCTGGCCGGGGGCGGCAGCTGTGGAGACGGGCCAGGAAACGGAGCGAATGCGATGCAGCTCGACCTGTCAGGACGGACGGCGCTGGTCACCGGCTCGACCCAGGGAATCGGCGCGGCGATCGCCGCGGGGCTCGCCCGCGCGGGCGCCCTGGTCGGGGTCAACGGGCGGAACGCCGCCCGGGTCGACGAGGCCGTCGCCCGGCTCGGCCAGGAGGTGCCCGGCGGCCGGTTCGCCGCGGCCGCCGCCGATGTGACGACGGAGGAGGGCACCGCCCGGTTGGCGGACACGCTGCCGGACGTGGACATCCTCGTCAACAATCTCGGCATCTTCGGCGCGAAGGACCCGATGGAGATCAGCGACGCGGAGTGGCGGCGCTACTTCGAGGTGAACGTCCTGGCGGCGGTCCGGCTCACCCGTACGTACCTGCCCGGGATGACCGGGCGCGGCTGGGGCCGTATCCAGTACATCGCCAGCGACTCGGCCGTGGTGATCCCCGCCGAGATGATCCACTACGGCATGTCGAAGACCGCGATCCTCGCGGTGAGCCGCGGCTTCGCGAAACAGGCGGCCGGCACGGGCGTCACGGTCAACTCCGTCATCGCCGGGCCGACGCACACCGGCGGCGTCGAGGACTTCGTGTACGAGCTGGTCGACCGCGACCTCCCGTGGGACGAGGCGCAGCGGGTCTTCATGCGCGAGCACCGTCCGCAGTCGCTGCTCCAGCGGCTGATCGAGCCCGAGGAGATCGCCCACATGGTCGTCTACCTCAGCTCGGACCAGGCGTCGGCGACCACCGGCGGCGCGGTCCGGGTGGACGGCGGGTACGTCGACTCGATCCTGCCCTGAGCCGTCCCGCACGGGCCGTGCGCCGGGGCTCCATACGGACCAGTCCGCCGCGCGTGCCCCCGGTGGGCCGGGTGAGGCTGGGGGTCCGATCATCCGCTTCGGAAGGTGCTGGACCCATGCGAGGGCCTCAGGGAGACGCGAACGACGGCGGCGGGGCGAGCGCCGGGGTGCCCAAGGGACCCGGTGACCTGCCCAAACAGTCGTACAAGGCGGTGTTCAAACGCACCGCGAAGGAATTCAAGAAGGACAACCTCACCGACCTGGCCGCCGCCCTCACCTACTACGGCGTGCTCGCGATCTTCCCGGCCGCGCTGGCGCTGGTGTCGATCCTGGGCCTGATGGGCAGCGGGACGATCCAGCCGATGATCGACAACGTCGGCAAGTTCGCCCCGGGCGCCGCCCGCGACGTCATCACGAGCATGCTCAAGCAGATGCAGGGCAGCGGCGGCAAGGCCGGCATCGCCCTGGTCATCGGCATCGTGATCGCCCTGTGGTCGGCCTCCGGCTACATCGCCGCCTTCATGCGCGCCGCGAACGCCGTGTACGACATCGAGGAGGGCCGGCCGGCCTGGAAGATCCTGCCGACCCGCTTCCTGATCACCGTCGTGACCGTCGTCCTGCTCGCGGTCATCAGCGTGGCCGTGGTGTTCACCGGATCGCTGGCCCAGAAGGCGGGTGACGTCCTGGGGCTCGGCAGCACGGCCGTCACGGTCTGGAACATCGCCAAGTGGCCGGTGATGGTGATTCTGATCAGCTTCATCATCGCGCTGCTGTACTGGGCGGCGCCCAACGTCCGGCGCCGGTTCCGCTGGGTCACCCCCGGCAGCCTGCTGGCCATTCTGCTCTGGCTGGTCGCCTCGGCGCTCTTCGCCCTCTACGTCGCCAACTTCGCCAGCTACAACAAGACCTACGGCAGCCTCGCCGGGATCATCATCTTCCTGGTCTGGCTGTGGATCTCCAACCTCGCCATCCTGCTCGGCCTGGAGTTCAACGCCGAGATGGAGCGGAGCCGCGCCATGGAAGCCGGTCATCCGCGGGACGAGGAGCCGTACGCCGAACCGCGCGACACCCGCAAGATGTGAGGCGGCCGGCGGCTACGCACCCCGCGCGGCACCCACTCCGCCGGGAGACGGTGCCGGGCCCGGCTCCCTGCGGAACCGGGCCCGGCGCCGGTCTGTCCGGCGGCTCTTTCCCTCCCCCTTTCTCCGTTGTCAGTCCCGCTTCTTGGCGGACTGTGCGGCCTGCTCGGAGGCACTTTCCTCCACCGGCTCCCGCCGTTCGGCCGATTCCTGCTGTCCGGAGCGCCGTAACAGGACGGTGGCGCCGCCGACGGCGAGCGCGACCGGCCACTCCAGCGCGCCGGCGATGGCGAGCGCGCCCAGACCGCCGTAGTACCAGAACTCCCTGGCAGGTGGCAGGGGCGGCAGCCATTCGGTGGCCGTCCGCGCGTTGTTCACCACGTCCCCGGGTGTGAAGTACGGGACGTGCAGCGGTGCGCGGACATCGAGGGTGTGCACGCTCAGGCCCTGCTTGCTGCGGTGCACGTGCGTATCCTCGGTGGGCTCTTGCGGTGCCGTCCGTTTCGCAGCGGTTTTCCGCGTGCTTTCAGCTGTACTGGGCATCCCAACTCCTCGTTTGGCCCGAGTACGGTGTGCTGTGCGTACTCCATTCTCGCGCGTCGAGGACGCGACGGGGCATCGGAACGAAGCGGGCGGGCACCGGCTTCGGGGGACCGGGTGCCAGGAGGCGGGTGGCGGACGGTGAAGGTTCCGGGGATCGGCATCGCGCGGACGGTGGTGGGGACCGCGGTGAGCGCGCTCGGCGCGACGGCGCGGCCACGCACGCGGATCAACGGTGAACGGGCACACATCGCGGTACGCGGACTGCGGGAGGCGGAAGAGGCAACGGCAACGGCGGCGACGGCCGCCCTCGAACAGCGGCTCGCCGCGCTGCCCGCCGTCAGGTGGGCCGCGGTCAACGCCGCACTGGGACACGCCGTGGTGGAACTGGTGGCGGAGGGCGCAGCCGACCTCGGCACGGCACAGGCGCTGGCCGAAGCGGCCGAGGCGGTCGAGGAGGAGCACGGGCTGACCGGCCCGCTGCCCGAGCATCCGGCGGCGCCCGGCGACATCCAGCGCGCCGCCCTCTCCCTCGCCCTCCAGGCGGCCGCGGTACCGGTCGCGACCGCCGTCCGGCTCTCGCAGCGCACCCCGCTGCCGGTCGGCCTCTCCGCGCTGGTCACCGTCATCGACACCCAGCCGGCGCTGCGCCGCAAGGTGACGGCCGTGGTCGGCTCCCGCAACGTCGACGTGGTGCTCGCCGGGCTGAGCGCGCTCGCCCAGGCCGGCTCCGGAGGCTTCACCGGACTGGGCGTGGACGCCGTACGGCACACCCTGCGGCTGGCCGAGACGGTCGCCCACCGCGAGGCGTGGCAGGCGGCGGAGCCCCGCGTCACCGGGACCGAGCAGCACGCCCGCGCCGCAGCGGTGCCCACCGCGCCGCGCGAGGTGGCGCTGCGGGAGGGGCCGGTCGAGCGGTACGCGCGCCGGGCCGGCTGGGTGGCCGGCACGGTCTTCACCGGCACGTTCGCGGTGACCCGCAAGGCCACGCCCGCGGCGAGCGCGGCCGTGGCCGCCCTGCCCAAGCCGCCCTGGACGGCCCGGGAGGCCTTCGCAAGCACCCTCGGCCGGGGCCTGTCCCAGCGCGGCAGCCTCGTGGCCGACCCCGGGGCGCTGCGCCGCCTGGACCGGGTGCACACCGTCGTCCTGGACACCGAGGCCCTGCTGACGGGCGGCCACCTCCTCGCCGACCTCGTACCGCTGGACGAGGAGCGCTCCACCGGCGACCTCGCGGCGACCGCGTACCGGCTCTTCGACGGCCGCCGGCCCACGGCGGCGCACGAGGAGGACGACTGGACGCTGGCGCCGCACCTGCCGAAGGACCGCGAGGAGAAGGACGGGCCGGACGTGGCGGCCGTGGCGGACGCGGCGCAACGGCTGCGCCGCGGCGGCGCCGAGCACATCCTGGCGCTCGCCCACCAGGGCCGGCTCTGCGCGCTGGTCGCCGTGGTGCCCGAACTGCACGAGGCCGCCGAGGGCCTGGTCACGGCGGCCCGCCGGCACGGCCTGACCCTCATGACCGCGGGCCCGCACACCTCCCACGTCGCGCTCTCCGACGCGCACGGCACGGTGCCCGGCGGCGACCGGCTGGCCGCCTCCGTCCGGGACCTGCAGCGCGACGGTACGGGCGTCCTGCTGGCCTCCGGGGACCGGTCCGCACTCACCGCCGCCGACGTGGGCGTCGGCGTCACCGGCCGGGACGGGGTGCTCCCGTGGGGCGCCGACGTGTACGTGGGGGACGACCTCACGCAGGTCGGTGTGGTGCTGGCGGCGTGCGGCGCCGCACGTCCGGTCTCGCAGCGCGGCGTCCGGCTGGCCCAGGCGGCGGCCGTGGTCGGCATGGTGACGACGCTCGCCGGACGCCGGAAGCGGGGGATGACCGCGCGCAGCCTGCTCGCCGTCAACGTGGCCGCGACGCTCGGCATGGCACAGGGCGTGTGGTCGGCGGCGCAGGCCCTGCGCGTCAACGGCCCCCGGATACCGGCGCGCCGCCCCTGGCACGCCATGACCCCGGACACCGTGCTGGGCATGACCGGTGGCACCGAGGACGGCCTGACCAGCCGTCAGGTCCGCAGCCGCACCAGGACGACGGACGAACATGTCCAGCAGCCCTCGCTGCTCCGGGCGGTCGCCACCGAGACCGCCAATCCGCTCACGCCGGTACTGCTCGGCGGCGCCGCCCTGTCGGCCGGGGTCGGGGCACTGCTGGACGCGTACATCATCGTCGGCGTCACCCTGCTGTCCGGCTGCATCGGCGGCGTCCAGCGGCACCTGGCCGACCGGGCCGTCGCCGACCTGCACCGGCGCTCCGCCGTGATGGCCACCGCACTGCGGGACGGTGAGGAACGCCAGCTGCCCTCCGAGGAACTGGTGGCCGGTGACGTGGTCGCGCTGACCGCCGGCGACGTCGTACCCGCCGACTGCCGGCTCCTCACCGCCCGCGGCATGGAGGCGGACGAGTCGGCGCTGACCGGCGAGTCGCTGCCGGTGGCCAAGGACGTCGCCCCCGTCCTCGCCGCTGACCTGGCCGACCGTACGTCCATGGCGTACGAGGGGACCACCGTGGCGGCGGGGCGGGCGCGTGCCGTGGTCGTCGCCACCGGCGCGGCCACCGAGGCGGGCCGCGGCGCGCAGGCCGGGCGGGGCGCCGCCGCGCCGGTCGGCGTGGAGCGCCGCCTCGCGCAGATCACCCGCACCACCATGCCGGTGGCGCTCGGCGCGGCCGGCACCCTGATGGCCGTCGGCCTGATGCGCGGCCGCCCGGCACGCGAGACCGTCGGTGCCGGTGTCGGCCTCGCGGTGGCCAGCGTGCCCGAGGGGCTGCCCTTCCTGGTCTCGGCCGCCCAACTGGCCGCAGCGCGGCGGCTGTCGGCCCAAGGCGTCCTCGTCCGCGACCCCCGCACCATCGAGGCGGTCGGCCGTACGGACGTGCTGTGCTTCGACAAGACCGGCACCCTGACCCACGGGCAGATCTCGCTCACCGCCGTCTCGGCGGCAGGGCGCAGCCTCGCCGTGGAACGCCTCGGCACCGAGCAGCAGGACGTCCTGGCGGCCGGGCTGCGCGCCACGCCCCGGCGGCGCCGTAAGCAGCCGCTGGCCCATGTCACCGACAACGCGGTGGTCGCCGGCGCCGAGGAGGCCGGCGTGCACCGCACCCGCTCGGCGCCCGGCTGGAAGCGCTCCGCGCAGTTGCAGTTCGAGCCGAGCCGCGGTTACCACGCGGCGGTCGGCCGGAGCGGCAAGGAGTGGGTGCTGTCGGTGAAGGGCGCGCCCGAGGAGGTGATCCAGCGGTGCACGAGCCAGGCGGGGCGCAAACTGGACCCCGCCGACCGCGAGGAACTCCTCGCCGAGGGCGAGAAGCTGGCCGCCGAGGGACACCGCGTCCTCGCGGTCGCCGAGCGCCGCCTGCGCAAGGACCCCACGGAGGAAGGGAAGCTCACCGACGAGACCGTCGGCAAGCTCGGCTTCCTGGGCTTCCTCGCCTTCTCCGACCAGGTGCGCGGCACCGCCGCCGACTCCGTGCGCGAACTCGCGGACGCCGGGGTGCACATCGTCATGATCACCGGTGACCACCCGCAGACCGCCGAGTCCATCGCCAAGGAACTCGGCCTCATCAACGGCCACCGTGTGGTCACCGGCGCCGAACTGGACGGACTGGACGACGCGGCGCTGGACAAGGTGCTGCCGGACGTGGGCGTCGTCGCCCGCAGCACACCGGTGCACAAGGTACGCGTCGTCCAGGCCTTCCAGCGCCTGGGCCGTACGGTCGCCATGACCGGGGACGGCGCCAACGACGCGCCCGCCATCCGGATCGCCGACGTCGGCATCGCGCTCGGCGGCCGGGGCACCCCGGCGGCGCGGGCCGCGGCCGACCTGGTGGTCACCGACGACCGGCTGGAGACCATCCTCGCCGTGCTGATCGAGGGCCGCGCCATGTGGGCCTCGGTACGGCAGTCGCTCGCCATGCTCGTCGGCGGCAACCTCGGCGAGATCGCCTTCACCGTCCTCGGCGCCACCGTCTCCGGCACCTCGCCACTGACGGCGCGTCAACTCCTGCTGGTCAACCTCTTCACCGACCTGCTCCCGGCCATCGCCCTGGCCGTCCGGGCGCCGCACCCCGATGCCGCCGTGCGGCTCCTGCGCGAGGGGCCGGAGGCGTCGCTGGGCGCGGCGCTGACCGACGAGACGGCGCAGCGGGCGCTCGCCACGGCGACCGGCGCCGCCGCCGGCTGGCTCGCGGCGCGTCTCACCGGCCGCCAGGCCCGGGCCCGTACGGTCGCGCTCACGGCGCTGGTCGCCACCCAGCTCGGCCAGACCCTGATGATCGGCGGCCGGGACCGGTCGGTCGTGGCGTCCGCCGTCGGCTCGATGGCCGCGCTCGCGGCCGTCGTGCAGACCCCGGGCCTCAGCCACTTCTTCGGCTGCACCCCGCTCGGGCCGGTCGCCTGGACGATCGCACTGTCCGCCGCCGGCGCGGCGACGGCGGGCTCGTCGCTCCTGCCGCCGCTGATCACCCGCATGGAGGCACTGGCGAGCCGGCGGAAGGAGGAAACCGCCCCGGCGACGGTCACGGCGTGAGCCCCACCGTGGCGGCCGGTCTCACGGCTCGGTGAGTTCGGTCGCCACCTCGATCACCGCGGGCCGGCGGCTGCCGAGCGCGTCCTTCAGGGCGCGTACGAAGGCGTCGCCGGTCCGCACCGCGGTCGCGGCGACGCCGTAACCCCCGGCGAGCTGGACGAAGTCGATGCCGGGCACGTCCATGCCCGGTGTCTCGCCGGAGTCCAGCACCTTGGAGAACCAGCGCAGCGCTCCGTACGTCCCGTTGTTGAGGATCACGATGATCACCGGGATGCCGTACCGGGCCGCGGTCCACAGCGCCGTGATGCCGTAGTTCGCGGAGCCGTCCCCGATCAGCCCGATCACCTGCCGCTCGGCGTGCGCCAGTTGGGCGCCGACGGCGGCCGGCAGCCCGAAGCCCAGGCCGCCGGAGGCCGGGAAGAAGTAACTGCCCGGCCGGGACAGGTCCATCTGGGCCCAGAAGGCCCCGGTGGTGGAGGTGGACTCCGTCACGTACACCGCGTCCTCGGGAGCGGTCCGGCGCAACAGCGCGAACAGCTCCTCCGGGTGCAGCCGGTCCCCGGAGACGGCCGTGGGCGCGGGCCGGAAGTCCGGCAGCGGCGGCAGCGCCGGGCGCCGCCCGCCGGTCACCGCGCCGGCCAGCCGCGCCAGCGCGTCCCGCACCCCGCCCACCAGAGCCTCGCCCATCGGCGCCCGCGCGGCCTCGCCCGGGTCGCCGGTCAGCTGGATCAGCCGGGCGCCCGCGGGCAGGTAGGCACCGGGCACGAACTGGTGGTACCGGAACACCGGCGCCCCGGCCACCAGGATCACGTCGTGCCCCGCCAGCGCGTCGCTGACGCCCCGCACGGCCGCGGGCAGCACGCCCCGGAAGGCGGGATGCCGGGTGGGGAACGGGCAGCGGGACGCCGAGGGCGCGATCCAGACCGGGGCGCTCAGCTGCTCCGCCAGCCGTACGGCGTCGGCGTTGGCCTCCTCCGCGTCGACCTCGGGGCCCAGCACCAGCACCGGGTCCGCAGCGCCGTCCAGGGCCGCCACAAGTCCGTCGAACTGCGCGCCGCTCAGCGCCCCGGCCGCGGCTGTCCGACGCCCCGTCAGGTGGGCGACTCCTTCAGGAGCTTCCTGTGCCCAGTCGTCGTACGGCACCGACACGTACACCGGGCCCTTGGCCGGCAGGTTCGCCAGATGGATCGCCTGGCTCAGGGCACGCGGCACGTCCGCCGCGCAGGACGGCTCGCACGCCCACTTCACCAGCGGCTTCGGCAGCGCCGCCGCGTCCACGCTGGCCAGCATGACTTCCTGGCCGATCGTCGAGCGGACCTGCTGGCCCGCGGTGATCACCAACGGGCTGTGCGCGTACACGGAGTTGGTGAGCATGCCCATCGCGTTGCCGGTACCGGCCGCCGCGTGCAGGTTCACGAACGCCGCCGCGCCGCTGGCCTGCGCGTACCCGTCGGCCATCGCCAGCACCGCTCCCTCGTGCAGTCCGAGGACGTACCGGAAGTCCGCCGGCATGCCGGCGAGGAACGGCAGCTCGTTCGACCCCGGATTGCCGAAGACCGTCGTCAGTCCGTGCGCCCTCAGCAGCGCGTACGTCGCTTCGCTCACCGTGGCCATCGGTTCTCCGTTCCTGCGGGGGTGACCCGCCGCACGGTAGGGAGGCCGTACCCCATAGGTCCAATGACTGCTGTCGATGCCCGCATAGACGGCATCTATGCGGGGCCGCTGCCGTGCCCTAGGGTCTGCGCCGTGACGGACCTGGACCTCAACCTCGTGAAGACCTTCGTGCTGCTCTACGAGACCCGGAGCGTCACCCGGACCGCGCAGGCCCTCTTCCTCACCCAGCCCTCGGCCAGCCACGCCCTGCGGCGGCTGCGCCGGCACTTCGGTGACGAGCTGTTCGTCCGGTCCGCCGACGGACTGCGCCCGACGGAGACCGCGGAGCGGATGTACCCACGGCTGCGCCAGGCGCTGGAGGTGATCACGGAGACCGTGTCCGGCACGGCCGCCTTCGACCCGCTGACCTCCCGGCGCACCTTCCGGCTCTGCGCCACCGACCTCGGCGAACTGATCCTGCTCCCGGCCGTGCTCGCGGAGCTGGAGACCCGCGCGCCGCACTGCCGGATGGAGGTCGCCCCGCTGGACTTTGCAGCCGCCGCCCAGGAGCTGCGCCAGGGCCGGGCCGACGCGGTGATCTGCACACCCCGCATCGACGCGGCCGACCTCCGCCGCGACCCGCTGTTCCAGGAGCGCTACGTCGGGCTGTGCGCGGAGGACCACCCGCGCATCGGCGACCGGCCGGAGTTGGGGGAGTACCTGGCCGAGCGGCACATCGCCGTCGCGGCCGCGGCCGGCCATGCCGACGCCGACCAGGTGCTGGCCCGGCTCGGCCACCCGCGCGACATCGTGGCCCACGTACCGCACTTCGCCGTGCTGCCCGAACTGGTCGCGCGTACCGGGTACCTGGCGGTCGTGCCGAGCCGCGCCGTACGCTCCTTCACCCGTGCGGCGCCGGTGCGTACCTTCACCCTGCCCTTCGGCATCCCCACCGCCGAGGTCGCGCTCTACACGTACCGCAGGACGCTTCCCGCGCCCGCGGTGGAGTGGCTGCGCGCCACGGTCGCCGGTCTGCTCACGGCCGGCCATTGACAGCCGCCGGGCGGGCCCTGACACTCATGCCACTCACCTGGTGAATGAGATTTCACCTGGCGAACGGCGTGCCGGTGTGCACGCCCTGCACGAGCCGTACGGAACGACCGCGTTGCTGCGGACGCCAGAGCCGCACAGACTCCAGGGACACCCATGACTTCCTCCGGCATGTCCGGGCCAGGCCGCCCGTCCTCCGACCGCCCGCCGCACACCTTCCGCACGGTCTTCCCGGTCCTGGCGCTCTGCTGGCTGGCGGTCTTCTTCGACGGGATGGACGTCAACATCTACGGCGCCGTCATGCCGCACATGCTGGACGACCCCGGTCTCGGCCTCACCCCGGCGAGCGCCGGCTCGATCGGCAGCTGGACGGCCTTCGGCATGTTCTTCGGCGCGCTCGCCGCCGGCAACGTCACCGACTGGCTCGGCCGCCGCCCCACGCTCGTCGCCAGCGTCGTGCTCTTCTCCCTCGGCTCCGCGGTCTGCGCCGTCGCCGCGGGCCCGGCCGTCTTCGGCGCCGGCCGGTTCGTCGCGGGCATCGGCCTCGGCGGCCTCACGCCGCTCGCCCTCGCCATGGTCCTGGAGTTCGCGCCGCCGGGCCGCGCGGCCCTCACCACCGGCCTGCTGATGTCCTCGTACCACGCGGGCGGCATGGCGGCGACCGGCATCGGCCTCGGGCTCGCCCCCGCGGCGGGCTGGCGGGCCGTCTTCTGGGCCGGGGTGCTGCCCGCCGTCATCGCCGTGCCCCTGCTCCTGAAGTACCTCCCCGAGTCGCCCGGCGTGCTCCTCGCCCGCGGCGACCGCGCACGCGCCGACGCCGTCGCCGACCGCTACCGCCTGCCGCGGCCCACCGCCGTCCAGGCCCCGGCCGCCGGCGCCAAGGGGCGGCTGGCCGCCGTCCGTGCCCTCTTCCGCCCGGAATCCCGCTGGGCCACCCTCCTGCTGTGGCTGGCCTCCTTCTGCGGCCTGGTCCTGGTGTACGGCGTGTCCACCTGGCTGCCCCAGATGATGCGCGACTCCGGCTACGGCCTCAGCTCCTCCGTCACCTTCCTGATGGTGATCAACGGCGGCGGCATCGTCGGCATGTTCGTCGCGGGCCGCGCCGCCGACCGCTTCGGCGCCGTACGGATCTCCGCGCTCTGGTTCGCCCTCACCGCGGCCGGCGCGCTGCTCCTGAAGTCGCACCTGCCGCTCGGCGTCACGTACGCCGTCGTCGCCCTCACCGGTGTCTGGCTCTTCAGCGCGCAGGTCATGGTCTACGCCGTCACCGACACCGTCTACCGCGACAGCGAACGCGCCGCAGGGCTCGGCATGGTCACCGGTGTCGGCCGGACGGGCGCCGCCTTCGGCCCCTGGCTCATCGGCATCCTCGCCACCACCGGCAGCCAGACCTGGGGCTTCACCGCCTTCGCCGCGGCCGGCCTCCTCGGCGCCGCGGCCATCGCGCTGGTCCCGCTCGCGCGAGGGGTGCGGGGCGGCGACCGCCCCGCACCCCTCGACAGCTCCCCCGGGGTACGGGCCTGACGGTGACGGACCCCCGAGCCCGTGCCGCCGCATGGAACGATGAGCCCATGTGGTTGCGACCGAGGTTCGGGGAGAAGTTACGGGCCGAGCTGGGGCTGCCCCGGCGCGCTCGCAGACTGGACAGCAGCCCGCGCTCGCGTGTGTGGCGTGTCGAGCTGCCGGAGACGACGGCGGTGGTGAAACAGATCGTCGACGGCCCCGATGCCGACGAGCGATATGCCCGCGAGGTGGCCGCCCTGCGGATCGCCGCCCGCGCCGAAACGCCCGTCGTACCGGCCCTGCTCGCCACCGATCCCGGCGAGCGGGTGCTGGTGCTGGAGCATCTGGATCACCGGCGCCCGGCCGGCGACTGGATCGTCGACTATGCAGCCGCACTGGCGCGGCTGCATGCCACGGCCCGCCCGGAGGACGCCGGCGTACTGCCCCGGTGGCAGGGCCCGAACCAGGCCGACATCGCCTCTTTCCTCGGGCTGGCCGCGGCACTCCAGGTTCCCGTCAAGCCCGGTGTCACCGACGAACTCCATGCCCTCGTGAACCGGCTCGCCCAGGTACCCGGCCGTGCCGCCCTCCTCCACGGTGACCCCTGTCCCGGAAACGACCTCCACACCACCACGGGAGTCGGATTCATCGACTTGGAGCAGGCTTCACTGGGCAGCGGTGTGACGGAGCTGGCCTACCTGCGCATCGGCTTCCCGACCTGCTGGTGTGTCACTTCGGCACCGGCCCCGCTGCTGGAACGGGCGGAGCACGCGTACCGCACGGCATGGCGCACCGCGACCGGTGCCGAGGCGCAGGGCAGCCTCACCGACGCGTGCGCCGGCTGGCTGCTCCGCGGTGACGCGCTGGTCGAGCGGGCACGCCGCGAGAGCACGGACCACCTGGCACGCATTCCGGACCGGGACTGGAAATGGGGCACGGCGACGGCCCGGCAACGACTCGTCCACCGGCTCGGCGTCGTCAGCCGGATGACCGCCGACCACACCTCCCTCAGCGGCCTGGGCCGCCTCAGCACCGGCATGCGCCGACGCATGCTCGCTCGCTGGCCCGCACTCCAGCCGGTCCCGACAGCGCGGCCCTAGGTGTCGGCTGCCGGCCCGGAAACGTCGACCCCAGGTCAGAAGGGGTAGTGCGCCTGCTGCGTCGCGACGGTGACCCAGCGGGTGCTGGAGAAGGCCTCGATGCCCCAGCGGCCGCCGAACCGGCCGTAGCCGGAGTCCTTGACGCCGCCGAACGGTGCCTGCGGCTCGTCGCCGACGGACTGGTCGTTGACGTGCACGATGCCGGTGCGGATGCCGCGCGCGACGGTCAGCCCGTGCGTGGCGTTCTCGGTGATGATGCCGCAGGTCAGGCCGTTCTCGGTGTCGTTGGCGAGGGCGATGGCCGCCGCGTCGTCGGCGAACGTCTCGATGACGCAGACCGGCCCGAACGCCTCGCCGTAGTAGAGGTCCATGTCCTTGGTGACGCCGGTCAGCACGGTCGCCGGGTGCACCGCGCCGTCCGGCGCCCCGCCGCCCGTCAGCACCGTCGCGCCCTTGTCGGCCGCGTCCTTCACCAGCGCCGCGACGCGCTCCGCCGCGGCCGCGCTGACCAGCGGCCCGACGACGGTGTGCGGCTCGCGCGGGTCACCCGTGGGAAGCGCCGCGACCTTCGCCGTGAACTTCCGCGTGAACTCCTCGGCGAGGCTCTCGTGCACCAGGATGCGGTCGCCGGACATGCAGATCTGCCCCGCGTTCATGAACACGCCGAAGGTGACGGCGTCGACCGCGTAGTCCACGTCCGCGTCGTCCAGGACGAGGATCGCGTTCTTGCCGCCGAGCTCCAGCACGGCCGGCTTGAGGTGCCGGGCCGCGTGGGTGCCGATGATCCGGCCGACGCCGGTCGAACCGGTGAAGTTGACGGCCCGTACGCGGGTGTCGGCGATCAGCGTCTCGGCGACGACGGCCGCGTCCTCGGGCGCGTTGGTGACCACGTTCAGCACCCCGTCCGGGAGCCCCGCCTCGCGCAGTACGTCGGCGACGAACAGCCCGCAGGCCAGCGGCGCGTCCTCGCTCGGCTTGACCACGACGGTGTTGCCGGCGGCGAGCGGCGCGGCGACCGCGCGGACGCCGAGGATCAGCGGCGCGTTCCAGGGGGCGAACGCCGCGACGACGCCGAGCGGTTCGCGTATCGCCATGCCGAGCGCGCCGGTCTCCTGGGTGCTGAGCACCTCGCCGCGCGGCGCGGTGATCGCGGCGGCGGCCTCGCGCAGTACGTTGGCGGCGAGCGCGACGTTGAAGTGGGCCCAGGGGGCGGTGCCGCCGACCTCCTCCGCCATCAGCTCCACGGCCTGCTCGCCCTTGGCGTCGAGCAGGTCGGCCGCCTTGAGGAAGATCGCCCGGCGGGCGAACGGCGCCAGCGCGGCCCACGCGGGGAAGGCCGCCTCCGCGGCGTCCACGGCCCGCGTGACGTCCTCGGGTCCGCCGGCGGCGACGGTCGCGTACACCTCGCCGGTGAAGGGGCTGATGTCCTCGGCGGTACGTCCGGAGGCGGCGGGCACGTCCTTGCCGCCGATGAACAGTTCACGGGTGCTGGCCATGGGGTCAATGATCCTTTATTGCCGGCGGGCGGGGGAAGTGGGGGCGGGCGGTGCGGATCGCCCTCGTTCGAGTCGTTCGCAGAGTGAACTTTCGTTCACTCAACGGGGAAATGCTGCTTCCGGTTATCCCGAATGTCAAGATCCGGGCACGGGCCGTGCGGGTGAAGACCCCGCCCCGCCCCGGAGGCCGGCGCCGCACCGGGGTACAGACGCACCATGCGCGCCCTTGTGATCAACTGCACCCTCAAACCCTCCCCTCAGCCGTCGAACACCGAAGCCCTCGCCGACGTCGTGGTCAAGGCCCTGGACACGTACGGCGTCACCTCGCGCACGGTCCGGGCCGTCGACCTGGACCTCCGCCCCGGCGTCGAGAGCGACATGGGGGAGGGCGACGACTGGCCCTCGGTGCGCGAGAAGATCGTGGACGCACAGATCCTGATCATCGCCTCGCCGACCTGGCTGGGCCGCCCCTCCTCCGTGGCGCAGCGGGTGCTGGAACGCATGGACGCGATGCTCGGCGAGACCGACGAGCAGGACCGCCCCGTCGCCTTCAACCGCGTGGCCGGCGTCGTCGTGACGGGTAACGAGGACGGCGCCCACCACGTCATCAGCGAGATCAACGGCGCGCTGGTCGACATCGGCTACACGATCCCCGGCCAGAGCTGGACCTACTGGCACCTCGGCCCCGGTCCGGGCCCCGACTACCTCGACGAGGCCCGCGGCCACGACTGGTCCGCCTCCACCGCCCGCGCCATGGCCGCCAACCTGGTCCACACGGCCCGCGCCCTCGCCGCGCACCCCCTCCCGGCCCCGCCGTCCTGACCCCGCCGTACTCATCCCGCCGGGCCAGCTCCCGCGCCCGGCCCGATGCCGCCGTTCCCGCCGTTCCCCACCGCAATGCCTCGCCGAGCTCCCTAGGAGTGCACGACCGTGACAGCACAGCGCCACCGGGGCCTGCGCCCCCTCGCCGCCGGAGTGGCGGCCCTCTCGGGTGTACTGGCCCTCGCGTCCTGCGGTTCCGACGACTCCCCGGCATCCGGTGAGTCCTCCAGCGCGTCAGGGCCCAGCGCTGCCGGCTCCCGTACCGCCTCGTCCGGCGGCGCCGTGCGGTGCGGCAAGGCCGCCACGGTGCGGGCCTCCGGCTCGACCGCGCAGCACAACGCCATGCGGTTCTGGATCAGGAACTACCAGAAGGCCTGCAAGGACACCCGGATCGACTACGAGGACTCCGGGTCCGGCGCCGGACAGGCCGACTTCCTGGCCGGCCGCACCGCTTTCGCCGGCTCGGACTCCGCGCTGCGCCCCGCGCAGCTCGCCCGCTCCAAGAAGACCTGTGCGGACGGCGGCCGCGCGGTCCACCTGCCGATGCTCGGCGGCCCGATCGCGATCGGATACCACCTGCCGGGCGTCGACGAGCTCGTACTGGATGCCCCCACCCTCGCCCGGATCTTCGACGCGAAGATCACGAAGTGGAACGATCCGGCGATCGCCGAGCTGAACCCGAAGGCCGACCTGCCCGCCACCCCGATCAAGACGGTGCACCGCTCCGACGCCTCCGGTACGACCGACAACCTCACCGCTTACCTGCACGCCGCCACTCCGGACGCCTGGCCGCACCCGCACAGCCAGCGGTGGCCGGCCAAGGGCGGGGCGTCCGCCGACGGTTCGTCGGAGCTGGCCGCCGAGGTGAAGAAGACCCGCGGCGCCATCGGGTACGTGGAACTCGCCTCCGCGATCCAGCGGTCGCTCTCCACCGCCGCGATCGACACCGGCGCTTCCGCGCCGGTCCACGCCACCGTCGTCAACGCGTCGAAGGCGCTCGCGGGCGCGAAGACCACCGGCTCCGGAGGCGACCTGGTCCTCGCCCTGGACCACACGACCAAGGCCGCAGGCGCGTACCCGATCGCGATGGTCACGTACGAGATCGTCTGCGACAAGGGAAACAAGGCGGCGACCTGGCCGGCCACCAAAGCCTTCCTCACGTACAGCGCCGGCGCCGAGGGCCAGCAGGACCTCTCCTTCCAGGGCTACGCCACCCTCCCCGCCAAGATCATGGACAGGGTCCGCGACAAGCTGAGCGGCATCTCCTGACGGCGGGCGGGGCGGTCATGGCCATGCGCGGGGAACGTGCCTGACCTGGGGAATTGATCGGGGTGGCCGGTCTGCGGTTCCCGTAGTCGTGTGTCCGGGCGCGGTCCAAGCACGTCTTGGACCGCGGATTGCCTGCGTATCTCAGGAATTCTGGTCGGAGTGGCCGCAGATTCGAAGGTTGCCGTGCGGCTCCGCTGTCGACACCGCAAACGTCAGCCGCTGTCGCGTATTGCGGAAAGCGCAACCAGGTCTCCAGTGGGCGACGAATTCCGCACGCGAAAGAGGGTTGACGCTCCGGATCTCGTCGGGCTTCCATGTCCGCCGGGAGCCCGGCGAACGCACGACACAGCCGTCCACGGAGGCGATAACGCTCCCGCCAGCACACGCCACGCCCAGTCGATCGGAACCGCTCCATGACCGACATCCTCAGCCAGCCACCCGCAGGCGACCGCCTCGACGCACCCGCTGCCGGCAACGCCGGTGCCGCGGGCCCGCCCGCCGACGCCTCCGCCCCGGACGGTGCGCGTACCCTCAAGCGTTCGATCGGCGTCGTCGGCGGCACGCTGCTGACCCTGTCCTGCGTCACGCCCGCCTCCACGCTCTTCGTCGTGGTGCCCGACCTCTTCGCCGATCTGGGCACGGCCACCGCCCTGACCATCGCGATCGGTTCCGTTCTCTGCATCGCGGTGGCGTTCTGCTACTCCGAGCTGGGCACCCTGATCCCGAGTGCGGGCGGCGAGTACGCCATGGTCTCGACGCTGACCGGGCGGCTGGCCGGCTGGCTGGTGTTCGTCCTGTCGCTGCTGGTCGTGATGATCGTGCCGCCGGTGATCGCCATGGGTACGGCCGACTACCTCGCCCCCGTGGTGCACGTCCCGGCCCCGGTCGCCGGTGCCGCGGTGATGCTGCTCGCCACCCTCGCCGGCCTGCTCGACCTGCGCGCGAACGCCTGGATCACCGGCATCTTCCTGGTCCTCGAAGTCATCGCGGCGGGTGTCGTCGCGGTCCTCGGCTTCGCGCACACCGAGCGCGGCGGCGCCGCCCTGCTGCACGGCACCGTCGCAGGGCCGGACGGCGCCCCGGGCCCCGTCACCGCCCTGCTCGTCGTCTCCGGCCTGGCCATCGCCCTCTTCGTGACCCAGGGCTTCTCCACCGCGGTCTACCTCTCGGAGGAGCTGGCGGACCCGCGCCGCAACGTCGCCCGCACCGTGCTGGCCACGCTGGCGATATCGGCCGCCGTCATCCTCGTACCGGTCATCGCCATCACCCTCGGCGCCCCGGACATCGAGGCGCTGACCTCCGGCGACATCAGCACCATGGTCACCGCGTGGAGCAACTCGGCGGTCGGCACCTTCGTCAGCCTGTGTGTCGCCCTGGCGATCATCAACGCCGGGATTGTCATGGTCATCCAGAATTCCCGGGTGCTGTTCGCCTCAGCGCGTGACAAGGCCTGGCCCCAGCCGGTCAACGACGCGCTGTCCCGGCTCGGCCGCTTCGGCTCCCCATGGGTCGCGACCCTGGTCGTCGGCCTGCCTGGCGCGGCCCTGTGCTTCGTCGACCTCGACACGCTCTACGGCGTCACCGGTGTCTCCGTCTCGGGCATGTACCTGCTCGTCGCGGTCGCGGCGCTCGCCGCCCGGCGCGGGGTGCACCAGAAGACGGCCGCCTGGCGGATGCCGCTGTGGCCGGCGGTGCCGCTGCTGCTGATCGTGGTCCTCGTCTACATCCTCAGCCGGCAGGAGACGCAGTACCTGCTGTGGACCGGCGGCATCATGGCCGCGGCGACCCTGTACTGGGCCTGCTACCTCCGCCCCCGTCAGGACACCCACTGGCTGGTGACCCTCCCGGAGGACACCCGGACCGAGGAGCCTCTGGAGTCCTGAACGGATGCCAGGCCCCCGGCGACCGGTTTCCCGGCCGCGCTGTGTGGAACGCGTCTGTGCACGAAGGATCGCGAGTCACACGTGAAGAGGGAGGTGGCGCCGTGCCCAGCTTGAGCAGCCGAGCCCTGCTGCTCGTCGCGTCGGCGTTGGGGCACAAGATGGGGTACCGCGATGTGGACGAGGTCCGGCGGAAGGTCGAGCGGCAGCAGCGCCGGCCCGCCGCCTTCGGGCCGCCCAAGCGGCTGGACCGGCACTGCCGGGTGACCGCCCACTTCCGGCACGGATGGCCCTGCTACGAGGTCGTCCCGCGGGACGGCGCCGCGCGTGTCCAGGTCATGTACCTCCACGGCGGTGCCTACATCGAGGAGATCGGCGACAACCACTGGAACCTGATCGAGCAGCTCGCGACCAGCGGGGCGGCACGCGTGACCGTCCCGGTGCACCCGCTCGCGCCGCGCGGTACGGCCTCCACGGTCATCCCCGACCTCACCGCACTGGCGGGCCGGCTCACCGCGGACGGCGGGCTCCCCACCGTCTTCATGGGCGACTCGGCGGGCGGCGGGCTGGCCGTGACGCTGGCGCAGCGGCTGCGGGACACCGGCGGCACCCCGCCGGACGAGCTGGTGCTGATCTCGCCCTGGCTGGACGCCGCGACGGGCAACCCGGACATCGCGGAGGTGCAGCCGCACGATCCCATGCTGGCGACCGAGGCGCTGCGGTACTGCGGCTCGCTGTGGGCCGGCGACCTGGAACTCGCCCACCCCTGGGTGAGCCCGCTGAACGGCAGCCTGGCGGACCTGCCGCGTACGACGGTGTTCGCCGGTACCCGCGACATCCTCATCGCCGACGCCCGCCGCTTCCGTGACCGGGCGACGGCCGAGGGCGTCGAGGTGGACCTCGCCGAGGCCGAGGGGCAGATCCACGTCTACCCGCTGTGGCCCACCACCGAGGGCCACCAGGCCCGCCGCCACCTGCTCGCCTCCCTGCCCGTCCCCGCCGGGGCATCGCTCGCCGACCGGTGAGGGGACGGGCCCGAAGGCTCCATCGCAGGCGCTCAGCTCAGCGTGCGCAGCATCGAGGCGTCGAACGGTACGAGCTCGTCGGTACGGCCTTCGAAGATCTTGGCGGCCCACTCCGGGTCGCCGAGGAGCGCCCGGCCCACGGCCACGAGGTCGAACTCGTCGCGCTCCATGCGGTCCAGCAGGCGGTCGATGCCGGTGACGCCGGCCTGCTCGCCCTTGAACGCCTGGATGAACTCGTTGTCGAGGCCGACGGAGCCGACGGTCACCGTCGGGCGGCCGGAGAGCTTCTTGACCCACCCGGCGAGGTTGAGGTCGGAGTCCTCGAACTCCGGCAGCCAGTAGCGGCGCGTCGAGGCGTGGAAGGCGCTCACGCCGGCGGCGGTGAGCGGCGCGACGACGGAGTCCAGCTCCTCCGGGGTGTCGGCGAGGCGGGCCTCGTAGTTGTTCATCTTCCACTGCGACATCCGGAAGAGGATCGGGAAGTCGGCCGAGACCGCTTCCCGGCAGGCCGCGACGATCTCGGCGGCGAAACGGGTACGCGCCACCAGGTCGCCGCCGTAGGCGTCGGTGCGCCGGTTGGTGCCCGCCCACAGGAACTGGTCGATGAGGTAGCCGTGCGCACCGTGCAGCTCGATCCCGTCGAAGCCGATGCGCTCGGCCGCGCGCGCCGCCTCGGCGAACGCCGCGATCACGTCGTCGAGGTCCTGCTGCGTCATGGTGTGCCCGGACGGCGTGCCGTCGAGGGCGAGGCCGGACGGGCCGGACGGCGGGGCGTCGGGGAAGGGCGGTGCGCCCGCTTCCCGGGCCATGCCGACGTGCCACAGCTGCGGCATGATCGTGCCGCCCGCCGCGTGCACCGACTCCACCACCCGCTGCCAGCCGCCGAGCGCGTCCTCGCCGTGGAAGCGGGGGACGGCGCCGCTGGTGCCGGCGGCCGGGTGGTCGACGTACGTACCCTCGGTGATGATCAGGCCGACGCCGCCGGCGGCCCGGCGCGCGTAGTAGTCAGCGACGTCGGCGCCCGGGACGCCGCCCGGCGAGAACTCGCGGGTCATCGGCGCCATGGCGATGCGGTTGGGCACGGTGAGCCCGCCCAGTGCGAAGGGGCGGGAGAGCACCTGAGCCGCCCGGGCGGCGGGGTCACTGGATGTCACGTCGGTTCTCCTCGGTCGGGAAGCGGTGGCAGAACGCCGCAGGCAGGCGACGTTCCACAGTCCGGAACAACGGCGAACCGGAGTCACCATCCGCTTTCTTGCGTGGCCTTCGTCACATCCGCCCGGGAAGGCGCGCCGGGGCGCCTCAGGTGTGTGCCGGGATGTTCTCCGCCGCCCAGGCGGCCAGTTCGCGGGCGCAGGCCGCCACCGTTTCCTGCCACGTCCGGTCGGCGCCGTCCCCCGCCTCGTCGCTGACGTGCTTGACGAGGCGCACCGGCACGTCGGCCTGGAGCGCGACGTGCGCCAGCGCGTATCCCTCCATGTCCACCAGCGCGGCCCGCGCCGCCAGCCGGTCACGGGCCGCGTCGTCGGCGATGAAGGAGTCGCCCGTGGCGAGCACCGGTCCGCCCGCGTCGGCCAGGTCCAGGGGCGCGCCCGTGATCTCGCCCGTCAGCGTGGCCAGCAGTTCGCTGTCCAGGTCGTGCTGGATCACGGAGCTGATGACGTGGGTGCCCCGCAGCCCCGGGCGCAGCGCGCCGGCCGTGCCCAGGTTGACGATGCCCGAGGGGAGGGTGCCGCGTGCCAGTACGGTGGCCAGCGCGGTCGCCGCGTTGACCTTGCCCATGCCGGTGAGCAGGACCGGAAGACCGGCCCCGAGGAACTGCGCCTCCTCCTTGAGGGCGACGACGAGCAGCGGGCGGTCGGCGGTTATCTCACCTATGAGTTCCATGCCGTCACGTTAACCGCGCACGCCCCACCGCTCTGCGGCGGGGCCGCGGTACCGCAGGTCAGGTGCTGCGGACCGGCGCCGCGTGCGGGTAGCGGACGAAGAGGATGCCGTGCACGTCGCCGTCCGGGGCGCTGTAGAGGTGCGGGGTGTCGGCGCGCCAGTGCGCGTACTCGCCCGGCCCCGCCGTCTGCGGCTCCGCCGGGTCGCCCACCACCGCCGTACCGGTCAGCACCATCAGGCTCTCCGACGTGTCCGTGATGTGCGCGGCCGACTCCTGGACGCTGCCGGCGGCGATGCGGATGCGGAAGATGTCGGTGGCGGCCGGAGGCTCCTCGAAGCGCTCGATGAGGGCCGCGGTGACGGCGCTGCCCGAGACGCCCTCGTCCTGTGCCTGGAAGGCGTGCCGGGGGTGGTCGCTGAGGACGGCGCTGAGCGGGCTGTTCAGTGCGGTGGTGAGGGCGTAGAGGGTCTCCAGGGTGGGGTTGCGCTGCCCGCCCTCCAGTTCGGAGAGCGTTCCCTTGCCGACGCCGGAGCGCCGGGCCAGTTCGGAGAGGGACAGGCGTTGCTGCTGGCGGAGCTCCCGGAGCCGGCGCCCCACCTCGTCGTTCAGGCCCATACCCTCCGCTCCTCTTCACCCGTGCCGGCGCCCGTGTCCGGGAGGCCGTTGACGGGTGACCAGCCTACTCTCTACTGTTCCGTGAACAGAACGTTCCGTAAACAGAACAGCCTGGCACAGAACCCTGGAAGCGATGTCCCTGATGGCTCGAATACGCGCTGCCGCCCCGCCCTCGGCAGTGGTCGCCGGACTGATCGCGGTGCTGGTCGGCGTCACCAGCTCGGCCGCTCTCGTCTTCACCGCGGCCAAGGCGGCCGGCGCCGACTCCCGCGAGATCTCCTCCTGGATGCTCGCCCTCGGCGTGGGGCTCGCCTGCACCTGCATCGGCCTGTCCGTGCGCTACCGCGCGCCCGTGGTGACCGCCTGGTCCACCCCGGGCGCCGCGCTCCTGACCACCGGCCTCAGCGGGGTCTCCATGGCGCAGGCCGTCGGCGCCTTCCTCTTCTCCGCACTGCTCATCCTGGTCAGCGGGGTCACCGGCTGGTTCGCGCGCGCCATGAACCGCATCCCCGTACCGCTGGCGGCGGCGCTGCTGGCCGGAGTGCTCTTCCAGTTCGGCACCGGCCTCTTCACCACCATGCACAGCAGCTTCGCCGTGGCCTTCCCGATGTTCGTCGCGTACCTGCTGGGCCGCCGGCTGCTGCCCCGCTACGCCGTACTGCTCGCCCTGGCCGCCGGCGTCGTCGCCACGCTCTTCACGGGCGGCTGGCACCCCGGCCGGATACGGCTCTCCGTGGCCACGCCCGTGTTCGTCACGCCGGACTTCGACTGGAAGGTCCTCGTCAGCGTCGGCGTCCCGCTGTTCGTGGTCACCATGGCCTCGCAGAACCTGCCCGGCGTCGCGGTCCTCCGCGGTGCGGGCTACGACGTACCGGTCTCGCCGCTCATGACCTGGACCGGTACCGCGAACTTCCTGCTGGCGCCGTTCGGCGCGTACGGCCTCAACCTCGCGGCGATCACCGCGGCCATCTGCGCCGGCGAGGAGGCGCACCCCGACCGCCGCAGGCGCTACGTCGCCGGCGTCTGGGCCGGCATCTTCTACCTCTGCGTCGGCGTCCTCGGTGCCACGGTGGCGTCCCTGCTCGCCGCCATGCCGCACGCCCTGGTGCTCGGCATCGCCGGCATCGGACTGCTCGGCACCGTCACCAGCTCGCTGTCCACCGCCGTCGCCGACCCGGCGGCGCGGGAAGCGGCCGTGGTCACCTTCCTCGCCACGGCGTCCGGCGTGACCCTGCTGGGCATCGGATCGGCCTTCTGGGGCCTGCTCGCGGGCGTCCTCACGCGCGTGCTCCTCTCGGCCGGGCGCACGCCGAGTGCCACGCCGGCCTCGGCTCAGGGCTCCTCGGAACGCACCCGGATCACCGCGTAACGGCACTCCTCCGCGCTGTCGTTGACGAAGGCGCACGGTGCCGGGGCGCCGAGTTCGAGCCGGTCGCCGGCTTCGAGCCCGTGCACCGCGTCGCCCTCGTGGAACGTCAGCCGGCCGTCGAGCACCCAGACGATCTGCCGGACGAAGGCGAACGTCTCGGCCGGGTACGGGATGCGGGCGCCGGCGGGCAGCCGGATCTCCGCGATGTCGGCGGGGAACCGGGGCCCGGAGATCTGCCGCCGGCCGTACCCGGTGGCCGGGTCGCGCCACTCGGCGATGCCGCCCGTACGGCCGCCCGCCCCCTCGGCCGCCGCGCCCCCGTCCGTACCGCCGTCCGGTCCGTCCGCCGTCCCCTCCGCCATCGCCATCAGCGACGAGACGCTGATCCGGAAGGCGCCGGACAGCTTGCCGAGGACGACGGCGGTCGGGCTGCTCTCGCCGCGCTCGATCCGGTTGATCATCGCCCGTGAGACGCCGGAGGCGTCGGCCAGCTGGGCCAGCGTCCACCCGCGCCGTTCCCGTTCGCCGCGAACCCGCGCTCCGATGCGTGCCACCAGTGGATCTACCATATTGGACATGGATCCAATATATGAGAACGGGGTGGCGGTACCGGGGACGGGAGCGGCGCCCGCCGCGGCGGCGGTACGCGCGGCGCGGCCCGGCGATCTGGAGGCCGTGCTCGGCATCCGTAACGACGCGGTCAAGAACTCGACCGCCCTGTGGACCGAGACGCCCCTGACGACGGCGGAGGGCGCCGCCTGGTTCGCCGCGTACCTGGAGCGGGGCGCGGCGTTCGTGGCCGAGTACGCGGGCGAGGTCGTCGGGTTCGCGGTGTACGGGCCCTGGCGCGCGCTGGAGGGCTACCGGCACTCGGCGGAGAACTCCGTCTACGTCCGCACGGACCGGCACGGCCTGGGGATCGGCTCCGCACTGCTGACCGTCCTCGTCCCGGCGGCGCGGCAGGCCGGCTACCACGTCATGATCGCCGACATCGAGGCCGGCAACGCCGCCTCGATCCGCCTGCACGAACGGTTCGGCTTCGAGACCGTCGGCACGGTGCGCGAGGTCGGTATCAAGTTCGGCCGCTGGCTGGACCTGACGATCATGCGCCTGCCGCTGGACTGACGCGCCCCGCCCGGCCGCGCCGCATCCGCACCAGCGCGGCGACGGCGAGGCAGGCGCTGATCGCGGCGATCGCCAGCCCGGTGTGGTGCAGCCCGCCGTCGGTGGAGTGGGCGCCGATGAGCAGCGCGAGCATCGCCGAGGCGAGGTTGGCGCCGACGTACTGCGCGGTGCGGTACAGCCCGCCCGCCGCGCCGGCCTGTCCGGCGGGCGCGGCCTCGTAGACCGCGTTCTGGTTGGCCATCGAGTTGTATCCGTTGGGGATGCCGAGCACCAGGCACAGCACCACCAGCAGCCAGACCGGGGAGGCGTGCGTGGGCAGCGTCAGCAGCAGCCCGCCCACCGCGAGCACCACCGAACCGATGAGCAGCAGCGGACCGGGCCCGCGCCGCTTCTGCACCCGCGTGGCGGTGAGCGTGGAGACGATGCCCATCAGCGCGAGCGGCAGCATCACCAAGCCGGTCCCGGACGCGCCCAAATCCCGGGACTCCTCCAGCCACTGCGGCAGGCCGTAGAAGATGCCGTAGTACGCGGTGTAGGTGGCGATGGTCCGTACGTAGGTGAAGGACAGCGCGCGGTTCGAGAGCAGCCGCAGATCCAGGAAGGGCACCGGCGCGCGCAGCGAGCGCCACACCGTGCACAGCCCGGCGAGCACCGCCCCGCCCAGCGCCCACCAGTACGGCGTCTCCGCGAGCGACAGCAGCCAGTACATCAGCAGGCCCATCGCGGCCACGAAGAGCAGCATCCCGGGCAGGTCCAGCTCCGCCACGGTGCGCCGCAGCGCCTTGGTCCCGCGTACGGGGTCGGCGGGGGCCCACAGCAGGATGGCGGTCGCGCCGATCACCGTCAGCGGCACGTTGGCCCAGAAGATGCCGGACCAGCCGAAGCCGCCGACCAGTACACCGCCCAACGTCGGGCCGAGCGCGACCATCACCTGGGAGCAGACCGTCAGCGCCGCCAGCGCGTTGTGCGAATCCGCGCGCATCCGGTCGGCGGCGCGGCGGACCATGGCCAGCCCGCACGGGTACTGGGCCGCGGTGCCGATGCCGATGACGACGCGGCAGGCGACCAGTACGCCGACGGACGGGGCGAAGGGGGCGGCGAGCGAGGCGAGCGCGACCAGCACGAGCCCGGCGAGCGACACCTTGCGCGGGCCGAGCGTGTCGGCGAGCCGGCCGGCGGCGGGAGCTGCCACGGCGGTGGCGAGGTAGAGGCCGGAGACCAGCCAGGCGGTGGCGTGCCCGGCTCCGAAGTGCGCCTGGATGCCGACCAGGGCCACCGCGATCATCGAGGAGTTCAGCGGCTGCAGGATCGTGCCGAAGGCGATGGGGCCGACCATGCGCTGCGGCAGCTGCGGCCGGGCCCGGGATGCGGTGCTGTCTCCGCCTCGGCCGGGCTGGTCTTCAGCAGTGCTGGCTACCTCGTCGCGCGACGAACGGGGAGCGGGGGACTTCTCACTGGAGGGGGGCACCGGGGTGGTCCTTCTCGGGGCGCGTGGGGGAGGGGGGCGGAGGGCCGCTGCTTCGGTCCGGGGGCTCGGGCTCCGCGTCGTCGGGGGCGGTGGCCAGGCGGTCCAGCAGACGGGTGGTCAGCCGGAGCAGGTCGCGTTCCACGTCGTTCAGGTGCGTCGCCATCGCGCGGGCCAGCCAGACGTCCCGGCGCTCCCGGTCGGCCCGGAGGAACTCCACGCCGCGGCCGGTCGGGTGCAGCAGCGTCTGCCGCCCGTCGGCCGGGTCGGGGCGCCGCTCGACCAGCCCCAGGTCCACGAGTCTGGCCACCGGGCGCGCCATCGACTGCGGGGTGACGCGCTCCGCCGCGGCCAGCTCGCTCGCGGTCGCCGGCCCGTCGCGGTCCAGCCGCCCCAGTACGGCCATCGCGCCGAGCGTCAGCTCGCCGGGCGGACGCTGCGCCCGGAGGCGGCGCGCGATGCGCATCAGGCTGTTGCGCAGCTCGACGGCTGCGTGATCGAGCCCTTCACCGTGGGAGCCCTCTTCGCCGTAGGACATTTCTTCAGCATAGCTCAATAGATGGCCGATGCATCCGAAGGCGGACGGGCGAGCGGGCGGCGCCCGGGCGGCGTCAGCGCACGGGCAGTGCGTACCGCAGGATGCGGCCCCAGGTCACGCACGTCGACCGGCGGCGGGTCCTGACCGCCGGCGCCCCCACCCTCACCGTCGGCCTCGGACTGCTCCGCACCCCCGCCGAACTCGCCACCATCATGCTCGCGGTGCCCGTCCTCACGGCCCCGGGCTTCCTCATCAACCGCCTGGCCGGCCCCCGTACCGCTGTCGAGCCGCCCCCGCGGCCGGCGGAAGGGCGGCGGGGACCGGAGAAGTTCTTGACGGCTTCTTCATCGGTCCTTCATAGGTGCCGCTCTACCTTCGTCGGCGTCCGGCCGCGGTGTGCCGGGCGTGACCGAGGGGTGAGGAGCGCAGGGATGGCGTCGCGTCGGTGGTTCGGGGGACGGTTGCTGGTCGGTGCGGTGTCGGTGGTGGCGCTGACGGTGACCGGGTGCGGAGGCGGCGGGGACGAGGGGGACGAGATCGCGTCCGCCGGGAACGGCAAGCCCAGCGCCGGCACTTCGAAGGGCGGCACGAGCGAGCTGGCCGAGTACGTCGAAGGACAGCGCAAGTGGGTCGCGTGCCTGCGGAAGGAAGGGCTCGACGTACCGGACCCCGACGCCAAGGGGCAGGTCGACTTCGGTGACAACGCCAAGTGGAAGCGCGACCAGAAGGCGCTGAAGGCACAGGAGAAGTGTGCTGACCTCAGCCTGCCCGTTCCCGAGAGCGTCCAGAAGGAACAGCAGCCCGAGCTCTCCGAGGAAGAGATCGAGAAGAACCGGCGCTACGCCACGTGCATGCAGGAGCACGGCGCCGCGGACTTCCCCGACACGGGCGAGGACGGCCACTTCCGGGACGTCCAGTGGGACTCGACGTCGGCGGGCGCCAAGCGGGCCGCGCGGCAGTGCGGCTCGATCATCGGTATCCCGTCCGACGCACCCACCCCCAAGGGCTGACGGGACATCGAACCGTGAACGTCGAGGAAGAGACGGAAGCGGCGGGGGAGCGGCCCGCCACGGACGAGGAGCAGGCGGCGGCCGGTGCCGACGGCCCGAGAACCGGACGGCGCGCACGCGGCCCCGTCCTCGTGGGCGCCGGAATCCTCCTGGTCGCCGGGGTCACCGCGGTCGGTGCCCTGGGGCTGGGCGGCGGCGGACCGGACGCCGGTCAGGCGGAC